>NZ_JBLKNX010000020.1:0-96055 GCF_051414055.1 Halosimplex halobium | reverse complement strand
TACTTCCAGGCGTCGGCCGTCACGGACCTGGCGGCCCGTGACGACCTCGCCTTCGTCACGTTGCCGGCGTATTCGCCGGAACTCAATCCTGTCGAAGAGTGCTGGCGACAACTCCAAGACGCTCTCAGCAACCGGTTCTTCGACTCGCTTGAGCAACTGACCACCGCGATCGATACCGCTCTCGACCAGCTGTCGCTCCCAAAAGTGAGTAATTACTTCTGACGAATACTATAGGATTAGAACAGCAGCTGGGTGACCGGCGTGCCGATATTCTCGTTGAGTTTCCACAGCCTCGGTTCCCTGAGGGCCGGGGCATCGGCGTCGAAGTACAGCACAAACACGAGGACAAGGATGTCGACGCAGTAACCGCTGAGTACCTCGCTGCAGAGTACAGCGTACTCTGGTTGGGAGAAGAGGACTTCTCCGGATTCAACGTCGATCTCTCTGGCATTCTCCCGACCTGGCCTCACGCGGTCCAACACGACTTCAGCGACGGGTATCACGGCGTCATCCACTGGCTCCGACAATCAAAGCCAGCCAATCCTTCGATAGACGTCGTCCTCCCGCGAGAATATTTAGCTGAACACAGCGAGGGTCTGCGTCGAGCATGGGAGTACGGGAAGTTCGATCAGGGAGGCCAATCGGACTGGAATGACCTCGGATTCTGGTGGTTGAGTGCCTCGTATGACCCGTACCAGAAGTGATTCAAACTCACCGAGACGCCTGACGGGAGGACGATGCTTCAACTCGGGAAGCAGGTCCGCGGTACTGAACATGTTCTCGCTCCAGTTCAGACTGGACACTCTCGGAATCGGGGGAAGGTTCACAGCTTGGCTTACGAGGTGGACTCAGCAGATACCTCCGCTGGCGAATGGGCAGATATCGAAAAGGCGTGGCTGGAAACCGGATTACAGAGCACTTCAGTTATCTTCAAACTCGTTGCAACCCCGAGCGGGGAGCTCGCTCTTTCGCTGGGAAAGTACAAGGAACACAGTGACGACGGCGAGTTTATTACCGTCTCTACGGAGAACAACCGCAACCTCAAGGACAACCTCCACGAACTCGCCGATCATCTAGGTTAAACCCACTATCCCGTTGTCACGATCTGTGGAAGTCGCTATAATCCCGACAGCGCCGCACCTTCCGGGAATGGTGAAACCAAACCTCCAGCCGAGCGCGTCTCAAGAACGCTCTCCTTTGATTCCCGACTTTCAGAAGAGCCAGCGAACAATGCGCATAAAGATGTTACCCGCCCTTCGAAGAATACGGATGCCGTTGTATCCGCGGTTCTCGTAGTTGCGCCCGGTAGGGTGGCCGTGGGCCCGATCATGACAGGATTGACAAACAGTCGCGAGGTTCTCAAGGTGATTCCCACCGCCACGATTTAGAGGGATCTGGTGGTGTGCATGAAGAACAGCGCCACCATCGCCGGCGTGCGGGCCACTACGAACCCCGCAGTGCTGGCACGTGTAGTTGTCCCGTTCATACACAGCCTTTCGGCGGAAATCCCAGTCAGGCGGATAATTACCATCGTAGGTTCCCGGGTCATCCCATCGAGCGCTCACTCTAGAGCCACGACCGAACATTACTCAGAACGCGTCTCCGCTTCTTTCGTCCCTGGCTGTACAGACTCGGCTTTCAGCTCCATGAGATGGTCTATGGCTTCGAGATACGGTCTGAGTTGTGCATAGTGGATTTCGTGTGACCCTCGGAGTACCTTCATGACGTTCAACAATACGCGGCGATCAGCCATAAATCAGCTATCGGAATCAGCGCCTCAGAAGCCTAACACGGAATTTTCCCACACATCACCCCCACATCCGAATCGGACACACCCATTATCGAAGCGAAAGTACATTCGGGGAGGCTGGGAGAATCGACTGATGGGGAATTAGGCCCTGTACGGCTTCCTGAAAATTCGTGATCGGACATCCTACGCTACGTTATACCAGTATTGCTCCTACTTGTAGCGTAGGAGAATACTGTCCGACGCTACAGAGCCTTCACCGAACGGTTCTGATGCAAGTCACGAGCTCAGCCGTGCGTGTTATACGGATTATCCATATAGTCCGAAGCGAATTTGCGAGGCTACTGATATCCTCGACTCTGATCGCCGAAGTTCGGAAGAGAAGATGTCTGCGATTGGTTCGACTCGGACTCCTCAGCAAGTCTCTCCCCAGGAGGAAAGTCTTCGCGAGTTATCGTCTCGGCATCCCGGGTGGCCGCGTTTCGTCGTGCCTCGAGTACGAGTTCTTCGAGTTCAGCTCCGGTGAGCCCTCTATTTTGAGCCCCAAGAGCAGCGAGTTCCTCTCCGGAGAGCGACGAGGGTACTCCTGCAAGATGGATCTCTAAGATAGCGTGTCTGGTCTCTTCATCAGGCAGGTCGATTTCGAAGTGAGTGGCGAGACGACCGGGACGAAGGATGGCGGGATCGATATCTCCCGGTCGGTTCGTCGCCGACACGACGATTGCCTCTCGGCCCTCACGACTCAGCTGTGCAAGGAATTCGGAGGTCACCTTCCTGTCCTCGACGTGGGAACTAAGGTCAGAGACGTCCCGTGCGCCGAACAGGTGCTCAGCCTCGTCGAGAAAGATAACACATCGCCCGATCGAATCCGCCTCATCGAACAGCGCTTTGATCTGCTCACTGCTCGCGTTGATCCAGCGGCTCGTGACATCACCAGGCGAGAGCTCGAGGAAAGGAGCACTCAACTCTCCAGCGAGTGCCCGAGCAAACATCGTCTTTCCTGTGCCAGGAGGACCGTAGAACATGATGCCTCGAGCAGGTTCGATCCCGAACCGAGAGAAGCGGTCGTCGTCAGCTCCGGCCGACCGGATCGGTTCGATCACCTTGGAATCTAACTCGCTCTTGATTTCGTAGTAGCCACCGATATCGGCGAATTCGGTGTTCGAGTATTGCCAATCGTAGGAATACTGATCGAGAGCGGCAGAAGAAAGCCGGTGATCCGACGCTCCGACAGGTGATGCAGACCGGTTGTGAGATGCGGATTCGGCGGGGTGATGAGTTTCTAGATTTCCCGTTTGGAGGGAGGGCGTAGCGGACTGATCCGACGAGTCCGGGGCGGGAAGTTCAGCGGGGACGGGGTCAGGTTCTTCGGTGTCGGTTTCTGCAAAGGCGTAGAGTGCAGACACGAGATACGCGCCGACGAACTGGCAGCCAACCGTTGCAGCAACGAAGAAGGGCCCAACGAAAGCGGGGATCTCCTCAGAGCTGGAACTGACGACCCCCATCGTTACGAGGGTGCCAAGAGCGACTACGATGGTAGACAAGGCAGCCCCCACACCAATTGGAGCAAAGAGGTAATGACCGAAATAGAGCAGAATGAGCGAGCAAACGACGAAGAGGACGCCATAGATGAAGAATCCCCCCATGCCCGACAGCTCTGAATTAAATACCTGTGGAGCCGCCCACCAGCCCCAGATAGCGACGACTACAGTAATTCCCAGGGCTTCGGTGGCCCGTCCCAGGCGACCGTACTCGTCGAGAGAGGCCTTCCCTTTGTAGTATAGATACGCGTAGTCGGCAAGCAGATAGAGCGCTGTGGAGGCGATGAGTGACATGAGGGCGTTGAAGGCTTTCTTGTAGGCGTCTTCTCGGGTGTCGGTCTCGTACTACAACGCACCGAGAGTAGAGATTCGTGTGATGTTCAGTATACGTTGTGTTGATATTTAAACTCGCGTAGAGAGGTGTGTACTGGCCGATATCAGGGGTATTCCAGTGGCGTCAGGCTCAGTTGCCCGTTGGGGCGCTATTTATCGCCTCCATCCACGAGATCACTGTTCGCCGCACCAGCTTGTCCTGAAGCGACCATTCCGAACTCGTCGAGAGTGTGGTTTGGACTTCGGGAGCGGCCGGTGCTGCCCCCGCTCGGGCCAATCAGCGGCTTTGCGGCGTTTTGACCGATCGAATACGCGAGGTAGGAATTTCCACTGGCGCCACCGACGAGCGCACCAGTTCCAGTACGGACCGCAGTCGAACCTGCTCGAGCCCCTACCGTAGTACTCGTTTTCACACCTTCTTTCCCGTAGTGAGCCGCTGTATGGGCCTTTTCGAGTCTATCGAGTGTAGACTCCTTCGCAGCGACGTCCGCATCTGCTTCCTGTTTCTCGGAGCCGGCCCTTTGGACCTCTTCAGAAAGGTTCACCTGGTGTTCCTGACCGCTCTCTCCCTGGTAAGAAGCCATCGTTGCGCCCGTCTCTCGGTCCGTGTAGACGTCCGCCTCTGAGCTCTCCGCAGGCGACTCAGGGAGGATCTCGTAATCGTTCGCCTGATCAAGGTCCAGCGTCTGTTCGTTAACCGCCTTCGTGACGAATTCGCTTTTCGCCTGAACCTGAGAGGCCACTTCTCTCGCCCCGTCGAGATTCGACCGAGCGGTACCGGTATCCAATCTCTTTCGGGCGTTCTCGACTGTCTTCTTGACAGTCCCGCTCCCAGGCATCTTCTGTGCCCCCCGGTTCACCGCTTTGGACGCAGCACCTTTCATCGGGCTTGCGAGACGGTTCGCCAGCCCAGAACCGCCAGCTCCAGGAGTCGCGCTCGCTGCACCACTGCCAGAAGCTCCAGCCGCACCTGACGCGCCTGCACCGGTGCTAGCGCCTGCGGCACCACTAGCCCCACCAGCACCGCCACTAGCTGCCGCGCTTCCACTGCCAGCAGCTGCACCGCCGCCACTACCTCCACCACCAGCGATCGCAGCACCACCGACACCACCAGTAACGGCCGCGCCGGCGAGAGCAGCTACCGCAATCGTGGCTTTAGAAGCGGCCTCACCAACGCCCAAGGGCTGTCCAGCCCAGGAGACCATCTTCCAGACGGTAATGATCAAGACGATCGGGAACATGAGGATAAGGACGAGCTCCGCAAACTGGAGCCCGACATTTCCGATAGCGCCGTTTCCTATCGTTTGCAGGATTCCGCCTTGTTCGAGGACCTGGAAGGTCAAGACGACGATCGCAATGATCGGGCCGCCAAGCAGCGAAAACAATCCCATCCGCAAGAACGTCGCCCCCACGTCTCCGGCCGCCTTGAGCGGACCACGTCCCAAGAACCAGATGACGGCAAAGAACGGAGTTCCGATAAACGCCATCCAGACCATAAACCACCGAAGGAGGAGGAAGAATATGGATAGGAGCAGCGCAAGCAGCGCCAAGATCGCGGAGACAACTGAGACTATGAACTCCAACGCGAACGAAGTCGTCGTTAGACTTGCCCCCGTGAGATCGTTCCCGTATCCGTAGTTGAGCGACCCTGGGTCTGGGTCGAGGTCCAGGATCGCGACCGTCACAGCGTTCGTCGCGTCAATCGCGAACCCCCATGCAGGCTGGGAGATCCCGACGAAGAAGATCACCATCACGACGCGAACGGCCATCTCCATGAGGCCCCCTTCACGGTCTTCGCTGAACGGCCAAGCGATGAGGGAGACGGCGATAGCGATAGGAAGAAGGACCATCGAGATCTCGAAGACGCCGTCCCAAGCGGCACCCGCGTTTGCTGAATCGTAGGGATTCGGAATCCGGAGGAGACCTTTGATTAGCTCGTCAGTCAGCGCCGTCGACAGCTCGTTTGCGATGTCCTCAGTGAGATGTTGGAAGAACCCCCAGAACGCCTCAGCGATGGCGTCGGCGAGTCCCATCACCGATCACCGGACACTGGCGCTTCGGAAGAATCCGATCCGGAGGATGGCGTCCCGAGATCGTCGAATTGCTGGGCGAACTTGCCGGAGAGTTCTATATCTAGGTCGCGGTTCGCCACCTCCGGCATGTCAGTGAGGTCCGGAGTCGAGTCACTGGTGTGGTCAGGTCGAATTACGTTCTCCGTCTTCTCGATGTACTCCCACGGGTCGAGGTTATTGTCGATCACATGATGCTCGAACTCACCCGAGTGGACCTCCAGACGACGTCGTCCGTGTCTCGTCGTCGAAAGGAGGCAGCCGGAGTAGCCGGACTCCTGGCCCCGTGGCGCCGATTGGAGGAATTTCACTTCGGCAGGCGAGAGGTCGAAGTACTCCTTCGTCACGTCGGCCACGGACTGCGCATAGAAGAGCATCTTGATGTCACAGTTTTCGTAGACCTCGCGACGCTCTTCGGTCCGGAGGAATTCGTGGGCTGTCTGGCTCATCAGCGTCAGACCGGCGTCGTAGTGGCGAGCGTGACGGATGAAGAGGTTGATCAGGTCGCGCGTCGACGCGCGACCAAGCAGGTAATGAGCCTCGTCGAAGGTAACGTCGAAGCGACTTGGGGAGCGTTTGGCTTCGAGATAGGCCCACTGGAGCATGGAGTGAAGGATCAACGGCATCTCACCCGTATCGGCGAAGGAACTCATGTCCATCACGACGAGTCGGGAGTTGAGGTCCAGGTTCGTCTGCCCGTTCAGGTTGTGGTTGATACCGCCAGGCTTGAACGACTCGAACTTCGGCTCAAGCGCCTGTGCCACCTCTCTGTGAGTGTCAGAGGGAGTGAAGACGGCCTTCGGAACGGAGACGTGCGTATCCGTGATGGGTTCTCCATCCTCCGAGAGGACGCCGAGTTCCTGGAAGTGGCCGATTTCGGCTGGGCTGGCAACACCTTTCTCGACGGCCTCGAACAACCCACCAGCCGAGATGACCTGGACACCACGGATCAGGTCATCGATGACTGGCGATTCATTCGTGTACGTGTCGTAGTCGCCGAGGACGACCCCCTTGGAGAGGTACGCATAGTGGGCTGCCTGGATCGCCATCCCCTCTTCGGCTGCTGGGAGTCCCCCGCGTTCTTCGTAGTGAGTATTGAGCATCTCGACGACAGACCGAACCGTGAGTGGATACGTATCCTCACTCGCACCGACTCCCTCTGCAGGTGGCTCGATATCCATCGGGTTGACCTTCTGAGCCCCACCGAACCGGATCACCTCTCCTCCCAGTTTTTCCGCGAAGAACGGATAGTCGTCGCCCGCGGGGTCGAACAGCACGCATTGTACATCAGGTTCCGCAAGCAGACGTCGATAGATTTCTAGCTTCCGGGCGTAGCTCTTTCCTGACCCGGTCTTCCCCGAGATCACGGCGCCGAATCCGGAGTGGGCATAGCGGTCGAGAATGACCGGACGCGAGGTGTCGTCGAACCCCAGAAGAATACCTTCCTCGTCGTAGATCGGTGGCTCGACGAGGTTGAACAGCGTCCCCAGAGCTTCGAGCTGGATGGGGTGGACGTTCTTGATTGTGTCTGTCGCGAGCGGGACGATACTCCCGTTAGCGTCGATCTGCTGGTGGCGCAGGACGGTCGTCTCGACGTCCTGTTCTGCCAGTATGCTGTCGACCCGCTCGCGCATCGCCTCTAGTTCGTCCCGAGAGTCCGCAACGAGTTCGATATAGATCGCGATGTCGTAGATTTTGGTCGTTCCTCTGATTACGTCCTGCAGGATTCGCAGGAGGTCATCGCGCTCGAGTTCATCCTGGTGCGTATCGGTTCTCCCTTTTCGAGACTTGAGCGTAAGGGCAGTCGTGGTTTGCGTATAGCGGCGTTGGAGTTGCTTGCGAACCTTCGCGGGGTCTCGAGGGTTAATGTGAAGCGAAAGCCGGAGGTTGACGTCCGCCAGGGTGAGCGGGACGAGCCAACCCAATCCCACTTTTCGCGGGAACCCGGTAACCGTCAGGATTTGACTCAGTCTTTCGTCCCGAACCTGGAATTCTGGGTGTCGATCCATCGCTCGAGGCGCGACGAGTTTCTTGTCGAGATTCTCGCGTTCTTCGAGAGATTCGACAGCTGAAACGAGCGGTAACTCGTCTGACTGAAGCTGATAGGCCGCCCACTCGATATTCCGCCGAGTGGCTTCTTGATCCAGAAGTTCGAGGTAGTCGATGGCCGTCTGCGTCTGTTCTCCGGAGAGATCGTCGATCGGGATTCGTTCAGACTCCTCGTCGGGCGTATTCGTTCCGAATAGTTTGTCTAATGGGTTCATGTGTCCTCAGATCCGCTCCTCGTCCGCGTCCGCCCCAGCGTCCGTCTCCTCGGTAGATTCCGATGCTGCCTGTTCGATGGCTTCTGTCCCGCTACTGTCGTCATCTGAGACGCCTTCATCGCTGCGTGATTCGGGACCTCTCGTTGCTCCAGACTGGTCACCTTCGTCGGGTTCGTCGCGATTGACGCTCTGGGCCTCTTGGCCGCCATCAGGAGCGACTTCAACAGAGGCCAGATGTGAGAGGTCGAGCTGACGACGGGAGCGGACCGCTAACCCGATCCCAGCGACCAAGAAGAAAACACCGACGGCGTACACTTCGACCGTAAAGGTGGTGAGCTCGGGATTCGAGAAGTTCCAATCGGCGGGGTAGGCGTCGACAAAGAATTTCGTCGCGACGCCGGCTATAACGAGCCCGACACCTCCGAGAATCTTCGCGACCCTCCCCGTGGGAAGGAGAATAATGAGACCCATAAATAACGCAGGCAGACTCGCCATGCCACCAGCGAACGCTGCCGTACGAACCACCCAGTAGGTGTCACTCCCACGGGTTGCTCCTTCCATCGTCCAGACGAACGCACCGAGAGATCCGAGGCCGATGGCGACACTCAGTAGCGACAGAAGTACGCCCGCGTATATCGACGCTGGAACAACCGGACGACGCCCGTATCCGACAGGACCGATGTTCCGAGCATACCAGCGGAGGATACGGTCCTTCGAAACTCTGTCTACGAGTTCCGGATGTGCATACCCGCCCTCTTCGACCGGCACAAGCGAGTCTACGTCGGAATCCAGCTCAGGTTCAGGGCAGGTCTCAGAGACGCGCTCGAACCTCTCTTCCTCGTCGACATCTTGCTCGTCCTCGTCAGTAGTTGCTTCTTCAGCGTCGATCGCAGCAGCGTCCTCATCTGGTCCAATGAACGCTCCTTGTGTGAACGAGATTGGCGGTTTTTCACCGTGATAGACCTCGTACAGAACTTCGAGAACCGACGCCCTGGTGTCGAGGATTGTCGTCGTCACCTGCGTCTGGGGGAGCTTCGAAGCGACGCGCTGGGCGCGTGCCTGGACCTCTTCGAGGAACGCTGGTTCGTCCTCGACGATCTCCTCCCCACCGCCAGGAAGCATCGAACGAATGGTGTCCATGAAACCGTCGTCGAAGTCCTCGTTCTTCGGGACCGAAACCGCGACGTAGAAGTCCCGGTCGCGAATCTCGGCAACCTCGATGATGTTCCGAAGCCACTGAGCGTGATAGTAGCGCCCGTAGTCCAGAAGCGGTGATTCGTCGAGGGAGTCGTCGTCATCCTGCTGTCTGTCGTTTGGTCCGATAACTGGGTCATCGTACCCCTCGAATCGGCTGAGATACGGCTCCGGATCGTAGACCGTCGTCATCGAGAGGATCTGCGTCGGGAACTTTAACCCCCGTAAGTACGTCAGGAAGGACACGTACAAGCTTTCGCGACGCTCTTCGGAAAGGATAAGCCAATCACGAGGCTCGACTTTGATCAGCATCGCGTAACTCGTCGGAGTTTCGACGATGCCGCCATCACGGACGTTTTTGAAGTCCATGAGATCGAGCGTCGACCCCGTTGAGTGGAATTCACTCATCTATGCATCCCCAGTCCCAGCTGGCCCATCGGGAGTAACGAGGTCCTCATCCAGTCCGAGCGGATCGGGGTTCGAAGGAGTGGCTCCTTCGGCCGATTCAGCGTCTTCGCTATCCACTACTGTGAGCCAGACATCTTCAGGTGAGCTGGTCACGAGTCCGTTTTCCCCCTCCTCGGGAGGTTTCCAGATGTAGTGCGTCTGCCCCCGGTAGTGCCGGAGGAGTGCGCCGGCGAATCGGAGCGGCTGTTGACCCGGTGGAGTCTGCTTGTAAATCACCGCGCCGATGATGACACCGACCACGACTAGCGGGAGGGTTATGATCAGCGGGAGTCCGATAGCGTAGAGAATCAAGCATGGGACGACGGGTGGCCCCATCGACTCGGCGAGTTTGCGAGCTGAGACGCCCAGAACCTTCGAGGCTAACAGGTGGGAGGCCATCGGGATGTCCTGCGTCATCGCTGTTCACCGGCCACGTCTGGTTGACTTTCAGCGGTCCTATCGCCGCAACCCGCGGTGGGCTCCTGCAGCCAGCCCTGCTCGGAAACCAGCAATCGCTGTTCGGCTTTGAGCATTAGCCCCCGCCAGGTCAACCCGAGATCGTCTCGAACAGCGTCCAACCACGCGTACTGGTCGCTGTCAGCGATCTTGATCCGAGTTCTGTGCGCACTCACGCGATATCCCCCTCGTTGGGTTCGAGCGCGTACTGGTCGTAATCGCAGTAAGGATCGACCGGATCTCCGCTACCTTGGGGTTCTACCTCTCCGGTCT
This sequence comes from Halosimplex halobium, assembly GCF_051414055.1. Classification (NCBI taxonomy): domain Archaea; kingdom Methanobacteriati; phylum Methanobacteriota; class Halobacteria; order Halobacteriales; family Haloarculaceae; genus Halosimplex; species Halosimplex halobium. The sequence goes on along the minus strand of NZ_JBLKNX010000020.1, from coordinate 85,731 downwards.
GAGGGTCTTCCACGCGAGGGGGTACTGCTGCAGACCGGACCGGGTCTCTATCCCGACAATCGTTCGCTTGTTCGTTCCACCGTCGATACAGCCGATTTCGGGAGTGGTCTGATTCGATCTCAGGATCCGGCTGCTCGATTTCAGTTTGCCCGATACCTGAACTCGACCGAGTCTCTTCCTCAGAGACGGTGTCAGTTTCTTCCTCGTCAGATAGCCTGCTACTGAGCTCATGGTCGGAATTACTCCGGTCTATCGTCTGTTCACGCAGTTCCGAACGAAGTGAGACGCGTTCGGGCGCCATGCCCTCGTATTCGCCCGGAGTGTTCTGGTTCGCGAGTTCGGGGTTGAGTTCGAAGAGTGCCTGGAGCAGATCCAGGCTCTCAGCGTTTTTTGCGCCCTCTAGAAGGACTCCCCGCCATAGCAGCCCGTGCCTGTCTCGGAGATCCCGAAGGCGTTCGTATTCTTCTCTGGAGTGCCAGTCAATCTGGATTTCGTGCATAGGAGGGTGTCCTCTGTAGGCATGAGTGGGAAAGAACTCCCGAGCAGGACTCGCCAATCGAGGAGAATGGGTAGGTGCCTCTGAAAGGGGGTCCGCTACCACGTATTCCACCAATTGGAGACGCGAGAAACCATCTGTTCGAACAGAACAGTGGTTTTGCTCAGGGCTTTCCATCGGCGCTGGATACGCCAGTGTGGGATAAGCACTTTTCAGAATTAGAACATTTGAAACACTTACAACCGTTTCAATTTTGGAGTGTATATGGGTTCAGACACCGATTTTCCGGATAGCTCAGCCATCGCCAGAGTAGAAATGCGATGGAACCACCTCCTATGTTCACACCAGAAATTCTCGAGATTGGTGGGGTGTTCGTCCCTATCGGTGGGTCGATCACTCACACCGAACTCGATACACTGTGGCTTCTCGACGTAGCCCTTGCACAGTCTGTCGATATCCTGCTTCAATCGGGACTATCGAGTGACCTCCTCGATGCAGTCCAGGTTCCCGCCTGGGTCGGAATGGCTATGAAAAAACTCGGCCTCGTCGTCCTGATCCTCGGAACGATCGGGTATTTCATGAGCCCTAGTCTCCGCGGCCGTCGGCGGAGCTTCCAATTCGCAGTAAGCGGCCTGTTTCTCACTATCTTTGGAATCGCATTCGTCCCACTCCAGAACCTGATCGCATATGTCCTCAATGGGTGATTCAGGTGGGCGGAGAGGAGGAGCCAACGTCTGGAAGAGAGCGGGACGTATTCTCCCGGTTCTTCGGAACGTTGGAGCGCAGCTCGAGCCAAGGTCTACAGCTCTCCTGAAGTCGGTCGTTGGAGTGGGAGCCAGGAACCGGTCGCGGTGCGTCGATATCTTCGTGGCATCGGTTGTTTCGGTAATGCTCATCCTCGATTCGTTTTCGGCGGTCGTTTCGGCCGACGACATTGGCCCTCTCTATACCGTTCCGACCGCGAGCCCTGGAGACGACACTACCTACGATGAAACATATCGCGTGCTCGCGAGTAATGACGAGGACCTCGACCCGGATGACGTCAGCTACGGAGGCTACTTTGAGTCGGATTTCCCGTATGAACCCGTCTCCCTCGGTGTTACTGCGCACGATCCCTCGCAAGTGCTTCGCTACGCAGCTACGACTGACCTCTATCGTACACAGGCCTCTGAGCTCGAACACGTCCCGTATGCCGACCAATGGGTCCCGTATTCAGAGTGGGATCCCGACGGGTCGAAAATCAGCTTCTGGAGGGTTCACGAGCTCAACGCCTACGACGGGCCTCCCGACAATTCGGGGGAATGGTTCGTCCGGACGACAAACCAGTACGGAGACTGGAGACCCGTCTACAATGCGGAAGTGACCTGGAACTCGACGGCAGAGGAACCAGAACTCGCCAACCCCGACGAGGCCCTCGTTCACGACGTCCAGACGGAGTCGACCATCGCCCGGGTAAACCACGTGACCGACCAATACCGTGCATACTCGGACGATCCCACACGGGCAGCAGTTCCGATGAACCACGGAACGGAGCTCTTCCCGACGTTCAGTGGAGCATCGGTTCCACTCCGCTTCGGGCGAGGCAACGCTGATACCGTGAACGACGCGTGGGTCGGCGTTGCGAATGTCGCTGATGGTGCTTGGTATCGCGGTCGCTACGTGGTCGGAGACGCCATCATCGCCGCGTACGTGCCTCACGACTACCGAGCCGTCGTCCCGGAGGACTTCAGCCGTGACCGGACCTGTACCAAGACGCACACCCACACTCGGTTAGTCCTCAACGAGACCACTGGGAACTGGACCGAGGAGGAGTACACAGAAACACACCAATACCCGAAAACGCAGTGGGCAGAGTTCGAACTCGTCGACTCTGAAGCCGAGGTGACCAACGTCACGTTAGATGCCCCGTGGTTCAGCGGGAATTCGAGCTTCATCGACGTCGGGGACTCCGGAGTCTGGCTCAGTCTTGAACCGGGTTCGACAGGCTCTCTGGACTTCCCTCCGGGAGACTACAATCTCACCGCTCAGTACACCGTCAGAAACGAAATCCGGACCGACTGGGGCGTCACGAGCAATCGCTGCAACGAGTGGGACCGTACGACGACGAGAAACTACACCGTGTCCAGAAACTACACTGTGCCGGTGACAGTGACCACCTGGGATGCAGAGGACCTTCAGGTCGACGTCTTCGTCGCTGACAGCCCGGGCCGAGACCGCGTCAACATTTTCTGGGCCGGTAACCAGGATCTCCCAGCGAACCCCTGGGAAGAAATCGAGCTCGTGATCGGCGAGAAGGTCGTCACCATCAACTCCCCGTGGCGGTTCTACGACGTCTCACGGAACACCGAGGTGCAGGTCCGCACGGGCGATCCGGACGATTTGGAGACACATCCAGTCACGCATTCCTACAATGACCGCTGGCCGGCGATCCATCATTCGGTCGTGAGCGTGGCTAACGTCACGATACAGCACCCAGAAGCCTTCAGAAACCAGGAGTACCTGTTCTGGGAAGATATCGATTCAGCACCCGCGATGGGGATCCCAGCGACCGATCTTCCGGACGGGATAGACGATACGGACAACGCGTATCCAACCACCGTCTACAGTGGGCTCGTCGGCGACATCAGGAGTAGCGACCTCCACACAGCCGAACCCGTCTCGATGGATGTGACCAGTGTCTTCGGTGGAGGGGTTGGCTCCACTACCCTTACAGTTGAGCCGATGGCTACGGCGAGTTTGACCATCGTAGACTCGAGTCCTTCTCCAGACGGCGAGGGACACGAGATGACCGTCCGGTTGGTTGATTCGAGCGATGATCCCATCCAGGGCCGTGAAATCACCGTCGCAGCACGTACCGAACAGACCTACGTAACTGACTCTGACGGAGAAGTGACGTTCAGTTATGACGGCTATCTAGCTCGGGTCATCTACGAGGGCGATGTCTGGTACACCCCTGGAGAACCGTTCTACGATGAAGACCAGTTATTCTACGTTCCACCCGTGTCCGCCGAGGTTTTCGCGCCGGTCGGGACGATCGGGGAGTACCTAGCCGCCTCTATCAACAACACGCTTCTCGTTGTTGAGTGGATCGCTCTCGGGCTCTTCGCCCTCTGGTGGGTCCGGCGGCACAATGCATCGAGGAGAGGAGCGTGAGAGCTCCGATGCCGCAGCTCTCCACCCAGCTAATCGAGGACACTCATGTCTGATCCCGCTGCGTTAATCGACCCCGCATTCGCTCTCTACGAGCTGGCCGACGTCGCCGGTCGATACGGGACGCTAATCGCGATCGTCATCGGCGTTATCGGGTGGGCGACAGCCTCAGATAACCCACAGCGCCTCGCTCGGTTTCGGGGGATGGCTATCGGAGGCACATTCGGATACCTCCTAATCATCAGCGTCGACGTGATCTACGAGGTGCTGCGATTCATTCTGGGGACTGAGTTCCTCCCCTCGGATTGGCCCTACGGGGTCATCACCGGAACCGGATTGAACGACCTCACCCTTCTCTCGACCGCCCTGAGTGGAGTTCTTCACAGTTTAGGGCTGGCGGTCTTCATCGTCGGCGTCACTCTCTGGGCGTTCGGGAAACCAGGCTCGATGGCCGGGACAGGGGGTCGCCGTGCAACGACGATGGGCCTCGTACTGGTCGGTGCGAGTATTGGCGGGAACGTGGTCGGGGTATTCGCTGGGGTCATACTGTGATTCCCGAAGAACTCGGAATAGGACAAAGGTCCCAGAGGAGGCATATCTCAGCCCTCCGCGAAGCACTCACTGTTCGGCGTCTAGCAGTCCTAGCCCTCGTGCTCTTCGGCCCGCTGGCCGGAGTCGTCAGTCACGAGGTCTATCTCGATCTCACGATCCCCGGTCACGCTACCGCAACCATCGCCGACGTGGATGGAGCACCGCTCGCTCAAGTGAGCGGGAAGGTAGCGGGGACGTGGCACAAACGATACGTCGGTCTAAGCGATTCAGAATCTCTCGAACCCGGAGAAGGCCTGTTCTTCGCACATCCGAAACAGGGACAGCACAGCTATGTTATGCGAGAGATGGGCTTCCCAATCGATATCGTCTTCATCAACACCGAGGGAGAAATCACGACAATTCATCACGCCCCGATCGAGGAGCCGCCGTACACTGAATACACCGGCGTGGCCAAGTACGTCCTCGAGGTTCCATACGGGTGGACATCGGAGAACTCAGTGACTGTCGGCGACCAGATCGAGATCGAATGGAGACATCGCAGATCGTCACCTCTTTCGTCGATATGATGTGATTTTCCTTCCCTCTATGACATATACAAGTGGATTCACTCCAGACGGAGCTACTGCTTGATTCTAAGGTGCTATAGAACAGTTCTCATAGCCTTCGCCGCGAGCCAAATTCGCACAGTACAGGTGAAGAACATAGCGAATGTCCTTTCAGAGGATTCTGGCAGCTCGTCACTCCTCGCCGTCCCGGATGACCATCACCTTGACCCGGTTGACGCCGTCAAAGTCGCGGAGTCGGTAGGTGAGGGTGCGTACCTGCTCGGCTTCCCCCCGACAAAATAGTGATTCGAGGCACCACTCCCCTTGGTGCGTATGACTCGTGTTGAGGATAACATCTTGATATTCGTGTTGGACTGCGTGGAGTTCCTGTATCACCTCGTGGTGGCGATAATCGAACGCGATGAGCGCGACGATCTCCCCGCTTGTCGCTTCAAGTCGGGAGTGTGACTCGATGTACTCCAGCATCGCTTCTCTGACTGCCCGTGACCTGTTTTCGAGATCCTGTTCTTGCCAGACCCGGTCGAACTCTTCGACCACGTCGTCGGGGATACTGAAACTCGTTCGCATAGGTACTGGCTCGTCGTGGCTCTACAAGAGGGTCTCGTATGACGATGTACCTGTTTCGGTATTAACAACCGTTATCCACGTCGGTAGCAGATTCCTGGTCAGGATGTTACACGGCGAAGCACTCGGTCTCCTCCTCGGGGCAGTTGCCCTGGGCGCCGTTCACGGCATCGAACCGGGTCACGGGTGGCCCGTTGCTGCCTCATACGCCCTCGACCAGACGAACAAGTGGGCGTACGGGTTCGCCGCGAGTCTCATCATCGGCGTCGGCCACCTTATCAGCAGTATCGCGATGGTGGGAGTGTTCTTCTACGCGAAAGACTACTTCAACCTCACGCAGGTCAACGAACCGATGACGATACTCGACGGCATCCAGATCGGCGGGCCAGTCAGTCTCGTTGCGGGCGTCCTGCTCATCGGGCTCGGTGTCCGGGAGTACTCCCACGGACATTCCCACGCCAGTCACGATGCTGACCATCACGGCCACGATCATCAACACAACTCAGACGAGTATTCCAGCCATTCGCACGACGACGGGGTGATTTCCCGTCTGAAAGGTATCCTTCCCTTCGTCGGTGTCGAGTCTCACTCACACGATGACCCTGAAGAGGCCGCCGACCGTGGCCTTCTCGGGATCGCATGGTTCGCGTTCGTTCTCGGATTCGCCCACGAAGAGGAGTTCGAGATTATTGCGCTCTGTGCCGGGTCAAACCACTGCCTCGAACTAATGAGTGCGTACGCCCTCACCGTCATAGTGGGTATCGTCGGACTGACGATGCTGTTGATTGCAGGCTACCAGCACTCCGAGGAGAAAGTCAAGCAGTACACGCCGTACCTCCCAGCGTTTTCCGCGGCTGTCCTCATCATCATGGGTGTTGGTTTCATCATCGGAATCTTCTGACTTACCTGTTCAATTCACAGACGTTCTGAGCAGTCGAATCATTCCTTACCTTGTTGATAACAACCACCTTGTGAGCATTCTATGGCACCCTAATTTTATAGACTAGAACTGGGCCTTACACCCAGTTACACCTCAATCTTCAACAGGAGCGAGGTTCTTCTGGCCGAACTCGACGTTCGGCAGATACATGTTCTCGATCTCGTCGGCTTGCGGAAACTCAATCGCATCGAGGACCTCGTTCAGTGCCGCATCGAACGATTTGTCGACGAGTGGATTGAGATTCTTGAACGCGGTCAATCGCGCGTAGGTACATTCGTGGAGTGCAACGTTCTTGTACGTCGTAGCGGAAGCGCAGTCTTCCGGTTTGGAGTTACCGGGCTTGTTGGCTGACAAATCCATCACCTTTGGACAGCACCATTGGAGGGTGCGATTGTCCGACGATAGATACAACCCACTTTGATATAACCATTACCCCCGATAATCCACACACTCAGCGTATTTACCGCCCGGATTGAAACAGTTGTAAGGCTTGAAATCTACTTTTGTTTATACTCAGACAACACATACCCGGGAGTGGAGAAACCTATGCAAGGTAACACCCTCCGGAAGTACCTCCTGAACAAGAACAGCGCGACCCTCGTCACCGCACTCGTCGTACTCACAGTGTTCACGGGCCCTGCCGCGGCCCAGGGCAGTACCGCAGAGTTCGAGGGGATCATGAGCAACCTCTACGACGTGGTCCTCCTCGTGCTGAAGTACGCGGGTCTCGTCGCGCTGGCAGGAGGAGCCGTTATCTGGTTCACGGCCCGGAAGAACAGCGACCGGGCTGAGAACGGGATGAAGCTCCTGATCGGTGGCGGAGCGATGACCGTGTTCTACTTCGGCGTCACGGCCTTCGTCTCGATGCTCGAATGGATCGGTACCCCTCCGTGAAGGGCAGCCGGTACTGACGAGGGTTCGCCCTTGTTGGCTTGCTCGGCATGACGGGAATACAGTCTCACGGATCGTGTAGCGAGACGTTGTCGGTCACTAGCTCGCTTACGTCCGGTACCGAAGCTGGGCGTGATTTTCGTGAGCGGATTTCGAGCCTTCGAGAGCCGCTGCTCTCAGATTGACACACTAACGACATACTATGATCCACTACCAGAGTCTCTCAAACTCAGAAACGACCCAGCAGGACAGCCCGATGCCGCTCTTGGCACACGATCAGATAGAGGCGACGGTCCTCTGGGAGCGATCGCGATGACTGACCCATACTTCGGTGTGGACGACGAACGGAAGACCGAATCCGATACTGACGAGGAGGTCCCTCGAGGCAGTGTCTTCGACGGGAAGAACGTCGATGCCCGGCGAGCTGAAAAGCTCACCGAGGAGCCTGGAGAGAGCGGGTCTGGATCGAAAGGTATCCCGAATCCGGAATGCGTCGACGCTGTTACCGAAGACGACCTCCCAATTGAGCGAACTACGGAATCACAGGACCTCGCCTCATCCTCAGACGACCAGGAAGACGTCGACGACAGGAACGACGATATAGTCCCGCGTGACTCCGAGACAGAAACGGGTCCCGGGAAACGGCTCGGAGATCCCATCGAAGCCAGACCGTACATCCAGATCTCACCAGCTCGCGAGCAGACTACCCCAGGGAACGTCATCAGCGGACTCTTCGGGTTGTACCGTGCGGGAGTTACCAAGACGTCCCGATTCAACCTCAAGAGCCAGCTGGGGTTGAAGGACTACGACAAGACCTTCGAGTTCATCATTCACAAGCCGAGGGATACCAAGCGGTTCGATTTCTATCTGAGTGCGACGCCTTACGACGCGACTTCGTTCAAAACGCTCGCCGCGAACATCAGGGCCATGTATCCCGAGTCGTTCGAGTTCGAAATCGTCCCGTTCAACCCCGTAGCGGCATTTTCATCGGACTCGGGGAACGCCCGGGTCGGAGGCCGGCGGATCGCTGCGCTCGAAGACATCACCGACCTCGAACACCTCAACGGCTTCGAAGATCCGGAGGTGTTCGAAGACCACGACATCGGGAGTGGGACGGAGCCTACCCCGGAAGAAGCCAGCAACGAACTCGAGACGGAGGGCGTGACTCTTCGTCCAGAGGAGGTCCCACCGGAGAAGCGGCCGTCTCTCGTCCGATGGAAGGGTATCTCGATGAAGAACAACGATTGGATGACGCTGCTTCGTCCCTTCAGCGATATTGCCGTCGACAGGGATGAACAGTACCGCTCTCCGTTGAGTGTGCTACTCGAACAGGCGGTTCACACGGATTCCCCGTTCGTCTTCCAGGCTATCTTCAAACCCCGGAAGGACTGGACGAAGGAAGCAGAGGTCCACAAACGGAACCTGAAGATGGGAAATCACGGGACGCTATCCGCGTTCAAGAACGAGCTAGCCCGGCAGGCCTTCGGGACGAGCGAGCAGGAACGTCGGAACATCCATCGTGGAGACATCTCCGAACAGGTCGGAGGGAGCGTCAGCGACAGTGAGTCCAACAAGATCTCCGGGTCGAGGATGACCCAGATCGACCACAAGCAGCCCACCACGACCTTTGACCTCTCTCTTCGCGCTGCTTGTGACGAAGAAACAGTCCAGAGTATCTCGAACGCATTCACGAGCCTGAGCGGCCCGTACTATGGTATCGAGGGAGACATCCTCCTTCGAAACGACAAGGAGTTTGCACGGCTCTGTCACTCGCGGTTCCCGAATGGAAGCGGACTCACAGAGCGCTTCAAGAAGGGGGATCCGGTCATCTGCTCGTCACCCGACGAGCTCGCGAACTTCGTCGTGGTTCCACACACCGACGCGCTTCCTCGGGCGAGTCGAGGATCGTCCGGCGGGTCTCCCGATGCTCGGTCACCGCTCACGGCCACTGACGAGGATCTCCTCTCCCAATACAGTCGGGGAATGAATATCGGATACGCGGAGACCGCCGTCGATAACAGACCCAACATCCCGATTCGCCTCTCGGCCGAGCAACTCACGCACCACGTTCTCAGAGCAGCGACGACTGGTGGGGGGAAGACTACCGCCATGATAAACGACGCTCTCAGTGCACACGAGGCGTTCGACGGCCCAACATTCATCTTCGACAAGAAGGGCGGGTCGATGAGCACGGAGTACAAGCGGGCGCACTTCAAGAAGTTCGGGTCTCTCGACAACGTCGTCCACATCAAAGTTCCCGGGCCCGAAGACGAAGTCCTGGCCTTCCCGTATTTCGACATCCGACCCCAGCTGGCAGCGGGTGTCAGCAGGAGCGTTGCCATCCAGGAGAAGGTCGACCGGTACAACGAACTGCTGGTGTACGTCCTCGGAGACGAATTGACTCAGCAGGCATTCGTGGCCCAGGAGATCCTGAACAGTTTGATCAAAGCCAGGTTCGACCCGGCAGTCGGCGACGACGCCTGGAAGATCGAGGATCTCTTCGAAGACGCCAAACGGATGCAGGGAGGCGACGTCCCCTTCCTGAATGAACTGTCTGACAGGACCCTCCAGAAGATGCTCGAACGGCATCTGAACGCAGACCCGCAGCGGTTCCAGACGTCGATGGATGCGGTACTGAACCGCATCACAAAACTGGCTGAACGGGAATTCATCTGGAAGATCCTCAATTTCGTCCCGGACTGGGACGATGAAGCGGGCTGCTATGCTGAACAGTCGCCGATGTTCGACATCCAGGAGATCCTCGACTCCAAGACCGTCGTAATCATCGATACCGGGGACCTCCGACCCGCATCGAGTAACCTGTTCACCTTCATGCTCCTCGATTACATCTGGAGCGGTGCGCAGCTCCGCCACCGTGTCGGTGAGACGCCTACCGTCAGCGAGGACTACGTGATCAATCTGATCATCGACGAGGCCGCCCCGTTACTCCAGTCCGAACTCGTCCGAGACGATATGATTCCCGATGGCCGTGAGTTCGGTCTCTCGCTCGAGGTCATCATCCACTTCGCCGAGCAAGTGAAGTCGGATGCCCTGGACGTGTCCAGTTATAAAGAGATCCTCCGGAACATCAATACGAAGCTCATCGGCAAACTCGCCGTCGACGACGAACTGATCATGACCCTCTTCCACGAGGGGCTCGAAGACGAGGAACTGGTCGACCGGATAACGTCGTTACCGCGTGGGGAGTGGGTCGCTCAGCTTCCCGACACCGGGTTCATGACGGATATCCCCGAGCTGGTGACTCTCCTGCCGGTCGACATTCCCGAGGGACACTCAGATTCCGAGGATCCGGTGATGGATGATTTCGTTTCGCCACACGGCGTCCTCTTTAGCGACATCGAGGCCGAGATGGTTCGAGTCGCCAGAGACGACTACTGTCTGATCCCCGGAAGCAACACCGAGGGGTCTCCAGAACAGTACTACCAAGCGCAGCAAGGAGCGACTACACGGCGTACGAGGACGGAGGCAGTAGGCAACGAGGTAGGAACTCAACTGGGGACTGGAACGAACGTTTCCCGTCCTGCTCCCCAGCAGATCGACGATACGGCGCACACGGACCATCATGAAGGGGAAGACAGGGCAGTCCGCAACCACGAGGAAGTCGAGACCAATTCAGAGCCCTCCAGGCCCGATACGTCGAAGGAGTCATCGCCGTCCGAAAGTGATGAGACGGCCGAGGCAGGCATCGACGAAGATCTGACAGTTGAAGAGCGACACTTCCTCAGTGCCGTCGTTACGACCGTCAACGGACAGCACCCTTCGTTCGACCTGCTCGACTCGATGACTCACATCAAGAGTCGGTTCCCTGATATAGATCTCGAGGGGTTAGAGGAGCTGGGCTATCTCGAGAAACATAACGAGATCCGCCGCACCTACTATACTGTAACTCGGGAGGGTCAGCGGGCGTGTGGAGCGATGGTCGCGACCGGTGAGAATCAGGGGGACGTGAACGAAAAAACCTTCCACAAGGTTATGGTTGAAGCGTTCGCTCGGTCCATCGACGCCGACCCAAACAATCAGTACTTCGTCACGAAATACACGCCACTCAACGGGGGTACGTCGAAGCCAGATGTCGTCGCTTACGATGGAGACCAGCCCGCCATTCTGGGCGAAGCAATTTCGAATGTCCATCCCTCCCTCATCGTCAAACACTACGACGATTACCACGCAATCGACGCGGAGAGAAAAGTCTGGATCGTGCCACATATCTCAGTAGCGTGGGAGATAGCTCGAGCACTCGCCAACGAGGGACGGATTATCTCGATCCCGCCGAAACGAGAGGGGAAAACCTACGACGACCTGAACGCAGAAGTCTGGGGGTCGGGTAGCGAATGGGAGTTCATGAGTGCGCGGAAATTGATCCATGACCTCGAATAGTGGGTCACCTTCGGCCGTTAAGTGCCTGCGCACGCCGTGCGCGTGGAGTACGAGCGCTCTCCCGCCCAGATTCGGTTCGCGAGTAGAGAAGGCGTCAAGCTATTCGAGAAGGCGCAAAAACCAATTAGAAGTCCTTTCGGCCCACAATAGGCCTTCTCGTGGATTTCCCCACAGGTGGCGAGCGTCTGCTACGCGCAGATCTGTACAATCCGTCAAGCTATTCGAAAAGCGCGCAAATCTGTTTAGCTGGCGTATAAACCCGTCTAAACCCACCAAACACCAACCCGCTCCGTCAAGGTATTGCGCGTCCTCGAGAGGATATCTAGAGAGTCTATCGAGGGATCTCCTGGCTCGATTGGGACTTTCTCGAGTGACTTTACATAGTGTTGGAGAGGGGCAGTCTGCGCGGTCTGCGCGGACCGAAAGCCGGCACTCGATTGTCGGTATTCGATGCGGTTCCGAGGGTCGAGTTGTTTGTCTTGCCCCGGCAAGTGAGGCAGTTCGCTCTCCCCAATCGAGGTTCATCTGATGGTCAAAATCAACGTCATCGAAGAATCGATCCCTTCGGAACTCCGGCCGATCGAGCAGTGGATCTGCTGGCGCGAAGGCGAGCGAGATGGGAAACCTACCAAGATTCCAACAAAACCGTATCGGACCAGTGGAAGCCCGAATCTAGACGTCACCGACCCGAGCCAGCGCCGTGATTTCGAAACGGCCTGGAAGTCACTGAACGACTCCCGAGTAGATGCGGATGGACTCGGCTTCGTGTTCACCGACGACGTCAGTATTACCGGCGTAGACCTGGATAAGTGTCGTGACCCTGATACAGGGGCGCTCGAAGAGTGGGCCGACGAGATCGTCGAGCGACTGGTCTCGTACACGGAAGTCTCTCCCTCGGGAACTGGCGTCCATATTCTGGTCGGTGGTGAACTGCCACCGGGCGGCAACCGGAAGGGTCGGGTCGAAATGTACGACACCGATCGATACTTCACCGTGACCGGAGCACACGTCGACGGGACTCCCACTGCGATCCAGAAGTGTCAGGAGGAACTAGCTGCGGTCCACCGCGAATATATCCAGGGTGGAGTGGATTCCGATGGCCAGTTGAGCCTCGACGCCTCGACCGACCCGGAATCGTCAAAAAGCGGGGAGGAGGGACGTCGAGAGACCGAGTCGTCCGTTCGAGAGAGTTCGACCGCTCTTCGCGAACGATACCCCGACGGCCTCTCATCCGTCGAAGAACCTGCGGTCCGTGAAGCGCTCGAACGAGTAGCGGCTAAATATCTTCCGCGGGAGCTCCCCAAGACGTTCGACGACCTTGCCGGACCAGGCGTGGACCTCTCGAATGAAGAACTCCGCAAACGGATGTTCGACTCCAAGGGCGGGGATCGCAAGCGCCGCCTGTACGAGGGCGATGCGTCGATGTGGGGATCGCCGAAAGCGGATTACCCCTCTCAGTCCGAGGCTGATATGGCCCTCGCGCATAATCTCGCGTTCTGGACTGGGAAAGACCCGTCTCAGATGGATTCGCTCTTCAGGGAATCCGGGCTGTACCGTGAGAAGTGGGACCGCAAGCACTACGGCTCGGGTGCGACCTACGGCGAGGTCACGCTGGCCCGTGCATTACTCCGGGTCAGCGACTACTACGAACTCCCGTCCCGTAACGGTGGGAGCCACACGAACGGTTCGCCTGTGAGGACCCCGTCGGCGGGAGACGATCGAGAAGACCCGCCGCCCCCCTTCGAAGGGACGCCGACATCCCCGGCCTACGTTCCAGAGGCCAACAGCTGTGACTCTGCTTCGAGAAATGGATCGGATCCCGGGTCGAGAAAGAGATTGGGAAGTTCAGCGACTCCCCAGAGGGCGCAGGATGGCGCTGGTGACGAAGGGATGGGTCAGAAGGGGAAAGCCCCGAGTGACGAATCAACGACCGCTGAGAGAGCGGCAGCGTTTCAGGATGGTATTGTAGACGGAGAACGGCCCTCGGCTAGCGATGACGCCAGTGGGAGAGCGGCCTCGACGAAACCGGCGTCTCCCAGCGGCATCGATACGGATGGAGAGCTCAACGAGAGTACCCAGCGAGCGATGGAAGAAACCGCCACAAAGGCGGGGAGTGAATGGGAGCGGACCAATCCAGACCTCTGTGATTGCGAAAAGCACCCGAACGACTGGACGGTCCCTCGCGCGGGGCGGTCGCCGTCGGAACAGGCGCTTGACCTGGCGCGTGAGGATAATCGTGTCCTCGCCAGACGACTGAGACGTGAATCCCAGCGTCTCGAAGACTACCACGAACTCGAAGCGGAACGGGACCGCTTCGAATTCACCGCTGAGGTCTACCTACGGGCCATTGACGAACTGATGGGTGAGCGCAACCGGTACCGGACGCAGTTACGGCGTGCAGGGCTACTCACGCGTGAGGATCAACGGCTCCACGACGACCCGGTAAAGCACCTCAAGCAGATTCTCCGGCCGATGGTCCGACGCAAGGATACAGCGACGGCGAAGGAGACTCTGACCGGTCTTGATGCCATCCTACAGGAATACGAAGACAGGAACGAGCGTATCCAGACGAACGAACGCGAGAACCGCGGCAGTGTTCGAGAGACCATCTCGCGTCTATTCGGTTGACCAGTTCCGAGCCCGCAGGTATTGGCCCCCGAATGGGGTGAGGGTTCAGAGATGAATGACATCCACCCCAGCGAGCAGAGCATCGAACAGCAGCACCAGATCGGCCTCACTGACGGTCGCGATATCGAAGAACGTCCCCCGTACGTCGCCTCGTTCAAAACCGGCGACGAACCGATGTTCAAAAAGCCCGACCACGATCCGCACGGAGAAGTGTCCGCCAGGGCTCACTACTCGTCGACCTCGTGTGATTCGCCGGGCTGCGAGACGACAGGTCTCGTGGCGACCGAGATCCTCGAAGACTCGGCCGGTCTGACGGGACTCCCACCGTTCGACATCGTCTGCTCGGTCTGTGCCGAGTCCGGTGAATTCGATTCACCGTAACTCGGTTCCAAGGTCGAAGTTCGAGAAGCGCGACGTCGCTCGTGTTTCTTCCGAGTATTCCAGTGTTTTCCGGACGGTCGTGGCTAGAGTGCTAAGGCAGGACTTCGAAGTCCCATGTCGATACGGGATGTCCTGTCAGCCGCTTTCACGGATGTCCCGGCTCGCCTCTCCCGTGTATTGGCCCCCCAAGGGGGTGAGGGAGTTGCGAGCGGGGCGAGGCGCGAGAGATGGTAGTGATTGAGCTACTGTCGTTCTCGTGCTCCGTCCGAATTGTACCTCACATCCCTCAGAGAGTTCAGCAATGAGCAAGACTGCCAACATCAGCGTGGCGCAGCGTGCGGAGAACATCAGCGGCGAGTTCGGCGAGATGGGCGTAGCGGTCCCGTCGAGCAGTATCGAAGAGAAGATGGAGGCCCTCATGGAGTTCAAGGTCCCCGAGGGCGACGCGCAGGCAACAGTCGTCCGCCAGATCATCGACGAGCACGACCTCGACAACAGCGAGCTGCCGGAGGGGGTGAACGACCTCGTCGAATTCTCCGGGAGCAGTGGATCCCAGGGGTTCGACCGGACGCTACTCGGGGACATCGAGGACGTCGGCGACGAGGCGTGGGTGGACGTCCGAGCACAGGTCGTCGACCTCTGGGAGGTCAAGCACGACTCGATGGCCCAGGTCGGCCTCATCGCCGACGAGAGCGCCCAGATGAAGTTCGTGAAGTGGGCGAAAAACACCGAGTCTCTGCCGGTTCTGGAAGAGGGCGTTACCTACGACTTCGCCTCGGTCATCACGAACGAGTACGAGGGGAAGTATTCGATCTCTCTCAACAAGGCCAGCGAGATCTCTGAAGCGGACAGCCCGGTGGAACCTGCCGACGGAACGGTTCGATCGAGTGGGGCGGTCGTCGCCCTCGAGGACGGATCGGGTCTGATCAAGCGCTGCCCGCACGAGGACTGCACCCGCGTCGTGAAGAACGGCCGTTGCTCCGAACACGGTGAAGTCGACGGTGAGTTCGACCTTCGGCTGAAGGCCGTTCTCGATGACGGACAGTCGTCGATCCGCGCCCTATTCAACGCCAAGATGACCGAGCGCGTTACTGGAACGAGCCTCGAGGACGCCACGCAGATGGCCTCCGAAGCCCTCGACGCAAGCGTCGTCCTCACCGCATTCCGCGAACAGCTCGTCGGGCGGACGTTCGAAGTTCGTGGGCCCGTGGTCGGCGATTACTTCCTCGTCGATACGGTCGTCTCGACGACCTACTCGGAGGACAACCCAGGTCTGGAAGCATCGGCTCTGGACGCAGCGCGGACCCAGCGGCAACCCGCCAAGCGTGTGTTCGCACAGGAGCTCAACGGCGCCACCCACTCGTTCACTCGCGAGGAAGACGCCGACGATGAGCGGGCGCCCAACTTCCATCTGCTGCCGTCGGGAGAGGCGGCCAACCGTGTCCTCGTGGTCGGTGCGCTCTACGAGACGGCGAACGTGGGAGACGATTCGGAGTACTGGCGAGGCCGCGTGATGGCCGCGTCCGAGGCCATCAACGTCTACGCTGGCGAGTACCAGTCGGACGCGATGAACGTCCTTCGAAGCGCGGAGACGCCCTGCTACGTCGCTGTGGTCGGGAAGATCCACAGCTACGAGACCGACTACGGCGTCAACGTCTCTGTCCAACCCGAGCACATCTCGGTCGTGGACGACGAAGTTCGCAATTCGTGGGTCGCTGAAACTATCTCCCACTCACAGGACCGTCTGGGTGCGGTCGAAGCCGGCGAGACTGATGGTAGCGAGGCCGCTGCGTCTCTCTACGGCGGTGATGTCTCGGCCATCGAGGCGGCCCTCGACGAGGCAGCGATAGATCTCGTCCCTGAGGACCACGTCCCGGCAGAGGGTCCTGAGGTAGCTGCTCAGTAAGCCGGTTCCAGCTTCGACGGTTCTCTCTCCTCTCGTCTCGTAGTGCCGGCCTCGCCGTCGCTTCGCTCCAGCTCTCCCGGTTTCCGAGAGTGGAGCCCCCATCTGCGTGTAGCTGAGATAGGGCAGTTCAGTCAGTCTCGGCACTCTTGCACCTCATCTGGGAACGCTTTGAAAAGTGAGTTTGTTCACCCCAAAGGAGGTGAGGTGGCGGGAATCCTCTACATCCCTCAGCTCATCGATCCATCGCGAGTTGAGCAGCGAGGGTCTTTCCCGTTACACCTCGCCACTGTCCGCTGTCAGCTCCAACAGCGTGTCGTCTCCCCACACTCGCTGTGGAAGCAAACCGATGGACGACCCGATCGACCCAATCTGAGCCACAACCGACCCGAGCGAATCCAAACGTCAGTCGCTCTGCGGACGTCGGTCAGTATCGCCGTCCACGGATCGGCGCATTGGCTCACGCCAGTCTCTTTCAGATACACGAGAATCATGATGCGGGTTTTCGAACCATCTGAGGGCATCGGATTTCCCGCGCTTGAAATCCTACGCTACGCCTCGAACCGATGCTTCGATCGTAGCGTAGGAGCTTGTATCGAGAATAGAGGACTGAGAACTACTTGCTTTACCTTAGGGTGTCAGAGAACAGTTCGCGCACCCATCTTTTGGCATCGTGAATCGCTCAGTATAGTCTATGATTGTATCGCACCGAGAGAGTCATCAGGATAATAAATACGTTTTTATCGGTTGGTGTTTCTGGATTGATTATGAGCGACAGGAGGTTCATTTTGATTATTTCGCTGATAATCAGTTTGGGGTTGTTACTTGTACTAATGCTATCGCATGTTGGTAAACCGGTGTAACACTGGTTGAATGCTCAACCCGCACACTCTACTTATCGGCGTGTTCAGCCAGTTTTACAATGAAAATAACCCCTTCTGAATTGTTCTATGACACCCTCTTACCTGCGAGAGTTCTTCCCATCAGGTGCTTCTACAAAGCCAGAGATATCTCTACTAGGAATACAGAATGAGGGTGGCCACACCAAACCACTCAGGCCGGGTGTGTCCCTTCAAACATGGGTCCGACCGCGAGACTGGTTTTCCCGGAGGGTGTGTCGGCGGGCAGCCGACCATAGCCAGGGAGAGGACCAGCCTGAACGGCGGAGAACACCGAGACGCTACTCCACTGCAGTCCCAATGCTTGGAGATCTCTGGAGAGCCACAGCACGGCTCATCCAGAGAGCTGGAACTGCTTCGGATCGACTCCCCCATACAGGTGCGAGTCGATGACTCTCGTCCCGACGTTCCGAGGGCATCCGTGTGTTCCCTTTCCCATGTGCCCCCCTATTTCGGCGGAGTGCACTTGCACGTACCATCGGAGGGTATAGTTGGGGCGTGAATTACTGGCACACCACTCTACAATAAATGTTCCTCAACACTGCTTGAGTTTTCGGAGACGAGTCCGAGATCAACGAAGAGTTCCTGCCGGATCTCGACAGTGAGATACACTCACCTCGTTCACATCCGATTCGATTCTCGGTGCTGTTTAGATGACGCACCAAGGTCTGCTCGGCCCAGGTCCTGAGTGTCTCCAGTCTCCAATGGGGCGGCCTCGATTACCGTCAGCGGGATGTCTTTCATCCGCGAGCCCAGCTCCCGCTTTGCTACCGCTCGACTATCCTCGAGTGATCGAGCCGTCACCTCGACAGTGACGTCCAGGACGACCATCCCGTAACCCGTCGTACAGAGTGCGGCTTCCATTTCGTATCCGCATCCCGGACAGGCAAGATCCTGAACTTCGATATCGCACGAGCGGACGTTCGAGGCGGATGCTCGTTTTCCGACCTCGGCGACGCCAATGTTGATCGCGTCCTGAACGCCCGGTGCTCCTGGAACGACCCACGGAACCGTCAGTCGGACCTGATACCAGTCCTTCGAGCTCGCTGCATCAGGGTTCACTTCAGTCTACACCTCCGGCTCGTCGTACCAGTAGCGTCTGTCCACAGTGCCAGATCGTCGTATTGGGGTTCGTTTTCATGTGGTTGGAGGGAACGGTGAATCCACAGAGGCTGGAATGGGGTTCTTCGAGCCGCGTTTCGAGGTCCTACCACCCGGGACGGACGAGAGATTGACTCTCCTCTTCAGCCCTGTATCCACTGTACGTCGAAGAGCGATATTGTTGTTTCAGCATTGGAATCCATGTAACTGTTGCAAGTCCTGGGCCACTATACGGAGTGCCGCTTCGCTGGTGGGGTAGAAACGGAAAAATAGGATTCTGAGTTCGCGGTGAACTCGGGGGTTGTTAGGGTTCGATATTGTTCGGGGGTGACAGTACAGGCAGTACCGTCAACGCTGCTGATGCGACCACGGTCACGTGCGAATCATCTCCAAAGGCTCGCTGTCGCGGGCTTGGTTCTGATGGCTCGATTCCGTGGCCTCTCGAATCTCGTTCTGATCGGCGACGTCGGAGAGTTCGGTCGCGATGATCTGCTCCATTTGAGACGGGGCAGGCCAGCGGGTCGAAATTTCTCCTGAGTAATTCGCAGCTGGACTACGTGGAATGGGCGTCCCATCCTTCGCAGTGCTGCTCGACCGTCCAACACACTGTGGCGTTGCAGGACGGGGATTGGTCTCCGTCGACGATTCAGCAGATTCGAGGATGTGAATCTCGCTCTCCCAGCGTGAGTTCAGCGATGGTCGGTCCTGGAAAGCGGTCTTCCGGAAGTCAGTCAGACGAACCAGATCGCCTTCATTGGGTTCCATAAAGCACTTTCTCGAGACTATGACCTCACCGTCCACGTCGTTTGGATCCGACGTCGAGCGAGTGATTTCTCTCTCGCTGGGGTTCCAGATCGCGACGTACGCCCAGCCGGAATCATCCTCCAGTATGAATCCGAATTTGATCTTCGGATTATCCGGATAATACACGCGTTTCACTCTGCCTTGAGTGGTGACGTATCCGTTCGTCGTTTCCGTATTCGTGTACGTGATGTTCCCGATTTTGAGGACGTTCGTCGGGTCGTGTTTCTCCTGGTCAGCTACCGTGAAGAGTGCACTATCGAGGGACTGTCCGTCGAGCACACACCTGGCGAGCTGCGTAGCGATCGTTACACGACTCTTGTTGATCTCGTGAGCGTGGGGAAACTCGTCTGAGAGGATTCGCCGCGCTAGCTTACAGACGGGATCAACTTTGTCGGGGAACCACTCGTGTAGCGTCCGAAGCGGTTCAGCTCGGTCACGAACTCGCTGCATCGTCTTCTGCTTGGTCTCCTCGAGTTTCGCTTCCCGCCGTTCAGGAAGTGATGCCTCGTGAGCCATGCGGAACGCTGCGAGAGAGTCCATATGCCGATCTATGACTGCTGCTGCGCCAGTGGTGTAGCCGGGGCCGTTGATACTCTCGGAAACCTTCTTGATCTCGGCTTCGAGCGCAAGGCGGTTCTCGATTCCAGGAATCGAAGAGCGAGAGTACGCACCGGGGTCTGAAACTACGTGACTCAGAGGGACGCTGGTCCCATCGGGAAGCGTCACCTCGAGGTCGCGGGTTTCCAGTCCCTCAGCTTCGCACAGAATCTGTTCATCGTCCGGGATGAGCTTCATCTCGCGTAGACGGCGCGTGCGGCTATCCAGTGTCTCGAGTGACACGAGCGGAGAATAGTGCTGAATACGGGATTCCAGTCGTCCGTCGGAGATGGAATCGTCCGCACTGGAAGCAACGCCGACTAACTGATCGCCAGTCGAGTCGGTGAGCTTCGCTGCACTCTCGATGATGTAGTCGCTCGCAGACTGAACCTGGTCGGGTTCCGAGAGGGAATCCGCCGGCATACCAGTCTGATTCACGCTAACTCTCCGTTCGTCGCTCCGGGACGGTTCCATCGGTTGCCCGTCGAACCACCCGTAGCATTCCTCGGGATTCGTTCCAGTCTCCAGCCTGTCCGCGAACCACTCTGGTGGGGTGTCGTCGTCGACGCTGTCTGGGGAATCGAGACCCAGGTAGCGGCGGACGTACGGCGATCGTGGGAGATCGTCGTCGCTGACGGTGGAAACGTCGTCGGACGGTCCGGCGACGCCACGAATCGTATCGGACACCCAATTGGCCGTGCGGGTGAGACGGGACTGGGTTGCATCGTCGTTGTCGGTACTACCGATCGTGGTGTGGTCGTTCTCCGTAGAGCGGCCACTGTCGTCTTCGCTAGGCATAATGTTGGGAAGCAAACCGATTGCTTTCCGGCGTCTAAGACACGTGTAGTCAGTATAACTGTATCGCGTCGGCAACCACGCCGTACTACGGTTTCTGGCGAATTACCACACAAAACCCACACCTTCAACGCATCGAGCGAACCACAGCCCATCCGCTCAAGAGTTGTAGGAAGGAAAGGCGAGGTTTGCCTTTCCCAACATTATGCTGGATCGTTCAAGATCCACTTCCCTCTACACCTCTGGTAGATATAACTATATCGGGAAACCGCTACGCAGAATGCCTGGAAAAGGCATTTTTGGGAGAGCAGTCATACTGTATATGAGGACGCGGAGCAGGCCCGCTGGGTCGAACCCTCGAGACTGCTTCGGACAGGAACGTGGGGTAGTGGCCTACGTTCTGATGACGTCCGCTTCTACTGCAATAACACGTTCTGGAGGGTCGGTTTGTGAAGATCTAGATTAACGTCATCGAGTCATCAGGGTCGTCACCAATGATATCACGAACGCCGTATACCGACACTGCATCTGCGTACCCCTGGTTCTCAGCCGCGTTTCTAATTCCCTTTCTCGCCGGCCCATCGTCGGTCAAGACCACGATACTCCCAACCGAACGATCCCGAAGATACTGGATCGCGAGACCCGCAAGAACTGCATCAGCTTTCTCTACTTCGTGTTCTGGACGGTCAGTTTCGTTCGCGATGGTGCGGCGAGCAATGTCGCTTGCAGCGAGTGCATCGCCATCTTCCACATCGGGTGCGTCAACGATCTCGGCCCATCCTTCGTCAAGGGCTGTTTGGACCGGTGCCGTTTCTGATCCTCCGAGTTCACCGACGACCCGTCGCGGAAGTTTCAGAACCGTATTTGCCCGTTTGACTTCCTGACGGAATCGGTCGTACTTCTGGTTCGACGGTCGACCGATCGCGAAAAAGATGTTCGCATCTACGATAACTTCGTTCTCACCGACGAGAGGAGACTCATCTACCATCGACGCTACTTACTCGTCTGTCCGTTGCTCTGGTTCGGGCGCACCGTCGAGTGCGGTACTATCAGGAAGTTCCATCTCGTCGCCCACATCCGGGAAGAGGTGTCCGAAGTACGGATCGTGTTCGCGGCCCACCACGAGGGCTGGCTCGAGCGAGTTGACGATCATCATCGCCTCGGATTCCCGTACGTCGATATCGCTAGCGACCATTCGATAGGTAGTCTTCCCGGCAGCGTGGAGCCCAGCGCCTCGAAGTGCAGCGACGAGTTTTCCGACACCGTGACGATCAACGAAGACCGCGACGTCCTCATCGACCTCCTGCAGTGCGAGCGCGTGGAGGACTGTCGGCGTGATAACGATCGGGACGTGCTGTTCCACGACGATAACAGGGTCTGCAGTCAACTGTTGTGGTCGCACTGATTCATCCCGATCGACAAGACCGAGGTCGACTAATCGGTCGATGTACTCGTACGTCGTCGACCTCGAGAGGTCGAGCCGATCCATGACCGATGGTGGGCCGACCGGTCCCCAGTAACAGATATAGGTATAGACGCGCGCCAGCGATGGCTGATTGAGGAGTTCGACGACCGTCTCTAATCGGGGGGCGTTTCGCGCAAGCGTTGCTGGGTCGAGCGAACCCTCATTCAATGCATCGACCGGTGGCGGGTCTACCGCCCCGCTTCCCCCGTCGGTGCGTAGATCGTTTCGGTCCCGAGGCGTGGTCATATCTGCTTGTTCGAAGTCCATGAACTTTAGAATTTCGGAGCCATCTCGAGTCACCCATCGAGATCACCCTGGAAGACCATCTGCTGGACGGTCTCGAATTTCTCCGAGTTGTAGAGGACTATGCCGTCGCCCAGAATCTCTCGTAGTTCGTCGACGTAGTTCGGGACGGCTGGCAGCGTCTCGACGTCGATCTCGTACGCATACCGGCCAGTGTCGAACTCCCGCTCTTCGAGGTCTTGCCGAATACGGTTCGCAGTTCGCTGGTTCGTCATCCGGTCTTCTTCGACGAGTACCCACAGGTCGATGTCACTGCGTCTGTCAGCCTCACCTCGCGCCACGCTCCCGAACAGAACGACGCCGAGGACGCCATCGAGGTCCTCGCAGAGTGCTTTGACAGCAGCTCGGACAGGAGGCTGGAACTCGGCTTGCGGGACTTCGAGAACCGGGTCGTCCGGTCGGGAGAGCCGCCCACTGTTGATACGGACGTTCCGCTTGTTTCCTTCGCGCTTTTCGAGGACGAGGTCGTTCGCGACGAGGATGTCGACGGCTTTCGAAATACTGGGCTGAGAATACTCGACGGCGTCAGTGAGTTCCGTAATCGAGAACTCGTCGGTGTGATACCGACTTAAAAAATAGAGGAGGTCGTGAACCGCCTGACTCCGGTACAAATCCGCGTCTTTCGCCGGTACGTCGACTGATATTCGCGGTCCCGGCCCCGAGTTGGTATTCGTGCTCCTTTGCATGCACAACTAGAGCCATCCCCTTCTAGTTAAACCTTATACGTATCTGCAACCTCGTCTTATATGGTCGAGGAGGTCTGTCGCAACAGGACAGCCATTGTCTGATAGCGACCTCAGTCGTATCGGGAGAGGGGTTCGTTTTGTCCGACCATCGTAGAGAGTTTCCCTTTCGTGTACTCGAGGGGTTCTCCGATAACCACCCTTGTATTTGTCCCCGAAGGGGGTGAGGGAGTTCGGAAGTGGGGAAGCAGGCTGCCCACTCGCCGCAGCTCCCACATGGAGTTGACACCGATGGCTTCCTACTACCAGGACGGACAGCACCGACTCAAGAATACCGACGTCGAACAGGGTCGCCGGTTCGATGAACTCACGCTTCGCGGGCTCTACGAGAGTCCGCACCTCGAGAGCGACTGTCTCGGTACCCGCCTCGACAACGCCGGCGAGCTATTGATTGCTGCACGTACAGAACCGGAATACGACGAGTTCGGCCTCGAAGTCGAGGGCACCCGCGGGCAGGAGATCGACTCGTACTGGGTGAACGCAAGTCTCCGAACCACTCAAGCACGAGATGTCGATCCGATCGACCTGACTGAGGAGGATCTCACTGGACTCCCGCTCGAGTCCCAGGAACGGCTCCACGGGCTCCGCAACGAGCGCAAGCGCCAGCGAGAGAAGGCGTTGGCCGCATCTGTCGTCGGCGTTGACCGGGAGTCTCGCACTCGCGAGGACGTCGTCGCTGGTCGTCGCGAGCAGCGCCACAAACAGAACGACAGGTTGATCGGCCCACGAGGAATTACTCACCACGATCCACTCGAGGACGTCGGTGAAGACATCGCGGAGCAAGTTCGCGACGCGGCGGCCCGTCTCGCAGGCCACTTTTGTTCGGGCCCTGACGTCGACGTCCTCGAAAACGCTATCGGACGGAAGGTGGCACGCGGTCAGCCTGTCTACACGGCGCTCTCGAACGTCCAAGAACAATTCTACCAGGAAGCTGGAGTCATTCAACCGATTTCGACGGTCCCGGTCATCCCGTCGAAATACAACGTCGAAGCGGATATCCAGGGAGAGGTAGCGACGCTCTGGTACCCGAAGTCGAACAATCAGCAACAGGTCGGGATCATCAAGGACGATTCAGGAACGATCAAGTTCACCGTCTGGACCCGGTCGAATCAGAGCGTCATCCTCCACGAAGGAGACACCATCCGTATCGTCGGCGGCAAAGTCGGGAAATACAATGGTCAAGCGACGTTAGCGGCCGATTCGGAAGCACAGATCACGATTCTCGAGAGCGGGGATGGCCCAGCTCCGCGGGGCGACATCGCGAAAGTCTTCCAGGAGGAGTCAGGGGAGACTTCAACCGAGGAAGAGACTGACGGCCCTACCCAAGTCCATAAGCCGTGTGCTATCCCCGCGCCTGGTACCCCTGGTGTCGAGAAGGTTTCTCGACCAGTGCATGCCCCCGCCGATCGTCTCGACGAGTCGCAGAGTGACGAGTTCGAGGCAAATCACTGGTTGAAATCCACCGAGATCTACGAGGAGAACGGCGCCGTCCCGCTTCCAGAATGGTGGCGTAACCAGGACAACGTCGTCTCGGTCGTCGTCGACGAAGACGACGATCAGATTGCGATCAACGAGGCTATCGAGGACGTAGTGTCCACTACTCCACTTGGAACAGATGACGGTGAGCGCACGTCGACCTCAGAAGCAGTCCCCGACGGAGGGCGTCGATTGTGGGCGCTCATTCGTAACGAGGAACTGTTTGGAGCGGCGCTCGAGGATGATACAGCGAAAGACTCCACGCCAGAATCGCAGGAGAAGCTCATTGGGGTCTCGGGATCCAGCCCCATAGCGGATACCAGTGCGACGTCGGAGTTGGAACTCGGTCTCCCTTCGACGACCTCGACGTGTCCTGACTGCTCCCACGAACGAGCACACTATCGACTCGTGCAGTTGCGTTCTACAGACGAGCCTCCAACAAGGCTCCTTTCGTGTGTTAGTTGCGGTCGACGGTGGCGAGAAGACAGCTGAATGGACCAGATGAGGCGATCCTCACTTCTCGAAGAACTGGATCAACTCCCACCTCGGAAATAATACCCTTCACGGATACCCCCCTTTGTCGATTAGTAAATGACCGAGTTCTGGCGTACAGAGAGCTACAGAACTTGAATTGGGATCGAGAGACTTCTCGGCAAAGCTCCAGCGTCTCTCCAGAAGATGAGACGAGACACCCCCCGTTGTCGAGTTGTAAGCCTCGAGACCCCCTTATCGAGTTGTAAGCCTCGAGACCCCCCGTTATCGAGTTGTAAGCGTCCCAGAACACCCCTTCGTCGAGTTGTAAGAGGGGTCCCCGGGGAGAGGCCCTTCTAGTCGTAGAAGGCTTGCACCTTGGTTCGAACCACGCTTCTGAGCATCTCGTGATCGGACTCGATGTCGCCGATTCGCGAATCGCTCTCGATAGTCTGGATGATACTGTCGGCGCCCTCTTCGAGCGTGAAGAACATATGGACACCGCGCCCTCGTCCACGACCACGTCGTTCTGAAGAGAGAATCCCGTAGGTCTCCTGTTCGGTAACGTTGTTCACGTATGTTTCCCGGCTGTATTGATCAGCGTCGATCCGGTCAGCTACGAATTTATAGATCTCCCATCCGACACCAGCGGGAATTCGACTCAGATCACGCTTAGCAAAGGATTCGACGGCTGCAGTAGCGTAGAGCGCGAGTTTCTTTTGTGTTGCGAGGCCACTGATATGACGAAGAGTCCGATTCTCGTCGTACTTGTCTTGGGCCGAACGGACGTCTTCTTCCTCAACAGTTTCGGAGCCACGGCGTTCAGCGAACTCACCGGCCCAGCGAAAGAGATCGATCGCCTTGCGGGCGTCTCCGTGAGTTTGAGACCCAAAGGCTGCGACGAGTGGAACGACGTCGTCAGTTAAGGCGCCATCTTTGAAAGCGTCCTTACGATTTCTGAGGATCGCTCGGAGCTGATTTGCGTCGTAATCATCAAAGAAGATATCGTCCGGATTGTACGAGCTCTCGGCGCGGCTGTTCAGATCCTGCATGAAGTTCGTATAGTT
Source organism: Halosimplex halobium (assembly GCF_051414055.1). Classification (NCBI taxonomy): domain Archaea; kingdom Methanobacteriati; phylum Methanobacteriota; class Halobacteria; order Halobacteriales; family Haloarculaceae; genus Halosimplex; species Halosimplex halobium. Next base: position 59,541 of record NZ_JBLKNX010000020.1, on the reverse strand, counting down.
CGTGAGCGCGGTCACCGAAACACTCCCTTCGATGTTCCCGAGGTTCTCAGCTCGAGAGAGTTGATAGAGGAGGGAGGAATATGCCGGATCGTCGTACGGTCCTTTGAGGAGATCGATCTCGTCCAGGATGAAGATAACTGCGTCGTAGTTTTCGTTGATGAGTTCGAAGAGTCGCTCGAATTTTCTGTCGGTGGAAACACCGCTCTCTGGAACACCAACTTCCGCACCGACGTCGTCGGCGACTTCGCCCACTAATCGATAGACCGCTCTGTCGAGAGATTTGGGCGCTTCGCAATTTAGCGATACGACCCCGAATGTGACGTCCTGTGATTGGCAGAGGTCGACGACTTGCTTACAAACGGCGTTGATGATGAGAGACTTCCCCGTCCCAGATGGACCGTTGAGCAGCATGTTAGGAAGCCCGCCTCCTTCCAGAGCTGGTCGGAGATTGTCGATAACCCGCTCGAGTTGCTTGTCGCGGCCGACGATTCTGTCTTCGTCGATAATCGTGGACGGACGGACCAGATCCTTGTCGACGAAGACTGAGGTAGAAGAAGATTCCTGAAACCGCTCCCGGATAGAGATAGAGGTATTCTCCGGGTCGTCAGATTCGGATTCGGCGGGAGTATGCTGAGCTTCTTGTGATGAGTACTCGTCATCATCATCCTGATCCTGTGCAGACGACTCCACCCCCTGAAGAGTGTCTTGAGAACTCCCGTCAGTCGCCATCGTTTCAGGCGAGTTCCCTCCAGTCTCGCTTTCTGGGGAGTCTTTTACCATGCTAGTGCCCCAACACCGCCTTGTATAAAAAACCACACCCCTAGTAGAATGTAAGACACCGATATCCCGACTTTCTCGAAGTCTACCGTAGAAATACGATTATGGAGAATTCACCGTTATCGACCTCTAATGGAACGGTATCCTCCAAGATTCGTCAAATAGAGAGTTGCCTCGCACCCCCCTTTATCGAGTTGTAAAGCTGAAGCAGATGATCCGGTTGGTTGGTTAGCTCCGTATCCACATGATGGGGAAGTATCCGTCCCACCCCCCTTTGTCGAGTTGTAAGTTGCTACCTGGGAGGAAGCCAAACCAACCGGACAAATACAGTTCACGAACAGCTCGAACAGGAGGAGCGGTGGAACGACTCGAACCTATAGACGGACATCTGCTTTCCCTCGAGCCAATGAGGTAGATTCTGTGCTTTTTAGATCCAAATGTGTTGGTGACGTTCTCACCCCCACCCCCCTTTGTCGAGTTGTAAGTCTACCCGGAGAACCGTGATCGTGCAGATCCGGCCGTCAGTAGAGAGGCCAACCCAGCGAGAAGAGGAGGTATCGACACGGTATTCTGACTTTGCTGTTTGGAGATCGCGATTTTCGTCTTATTCTAGAATTCCAACAAAACTTATAGAGACTATTCCTAGTGCGGATATGGTTTATTTGTGTTGGTGATAAAGGTTTGCATTGACTAGAATAAACTCCTATTTCTCGGGTGTGAGCCCTTCTCCTCCTCAAACACGGGATTTCCATCCGTAGAGTTCGTGTACCTCAGAATCACCCCGCCCCACCCTTTCCCGTTTACAACTCGACAAAGGGGGGTGGGGGTTGGAGGTGACTCTCCTTGTTTATCTCCTCCTGGACGCAGGAGAGGTGACGGACTGAGAGCACATCTCCGTCAGTTCTTATCCACTCACCATGAGCTTCTACGCTACCGTCTCGGGGTATCTCTCGTACAAAACGCACGACCATCTCGCTGCAACTATCCACCGTCTCACTCGAGGCCAATGGCTAAACCACGAGGAACAGTGGATTCTCAATGGGGATCCCGATCAAATTCGCTGCGAAGGAACCATCGATCACGACAGCAATCTGCTTGTGATCCCATTCGGGTTGTATCGAAACCTGGCACGGATCACTACCGAACTCTTTACTGGAGCCACAGAAGGGCAGCTCGTCATCTCATCCACAGACGGTTGTTTTGACGCGTGGATCGAGGAGGCCGTTCCGGCAGCTGCTGAAATCCCTCCTGGAGAAGGTGGTGAAGTCTCGGAAATCCAGTGCATCAATCTCATCGAATTTGCAGAGGAAAACGGATTTGGAGTGAAGGCCGTTTCAGATCCTGGTTACCAAAGCTGGCAGCACGACGTCCTCACCGCATTCCACAACGAGCATGATCCGGACGTCATCGGGATGCTCGATTCATCGAATACTCAGCGGTTCTAAAGCGCGATCTTAGAATTCAGTCCGTTTTGTGGCCCTTTCGTCAGTGAAGGCTTCTGGGCCGGATAATCCATGTCATCCGAAACATCCTCGATGAGCCAGTCTGTAACGGAATCGACTCCTTCAGCGCGTGAATCGGGAGACGAAAAGGAACGCCATCATCCGCATTTCTGCTCCGAGTGCAATACTGACGAATTTCTCGTTACAGAACACAGCGAAACCTACTGTAAGGAGTGTGGAGTGGTCATCTCAGGAGAACCACTCGATCGCTCGCGACGGTGGGTTGATTCACGATCTGGCCGGGAGCGGGAGCGAGGGGCTCCAACGACGCTCCGTCTTTACGACAAGGGGCTCTCGACCGATATCGGATACTATCGCGATGGGAACGGTCATTGGCTCCCGGATAAAACGCGACGACGTTTCTCCCGCCTGCGGAAATGGGACTCTCGATCAAAGACGCCGTCGAAGCGCCAGCGCTCGCTACGAGAGGGACTCGTGGAGATCGCACGATTGGTTAGCGTTCTCGAACTCGGCGATTCGATCCACGACCGGGCAGTAGCCGTGTACCGAGAAGCATGGTCGAACGATTTCCTTCCCGGCCGGTCTATTGAGGCCATCGCGACTGGTTCCCTCTACGCGGCCTGTCGATTGGAGCGACTTCCACGGCACCTCGAGGAGATCGCATCGGTTGCACGGGTCGATGAAGACGACGTAAAGGGCGCATACAAGACCCTAAATCGTGATCTCCATTTAGCGACGCCGCCACCCCTCCCACAGGACTTCGTCCCCGGTATCGCGAGCGCCGTTGATGCAAGTGACCGGGTCGAACACCGCACCCACCAACTCGTTAGACAGCCGGAGATCGGGGCGCTCGCAAATGGCCGATCACCGTCGAGTATTGCCGCCGCATGTCTGTACCATTCCTCGCTCCAGGGTGACCAAGACACGACACTGACCCAGGAATCGTTGGCTGAGGCGGCCTATACGAGTACGACTACCCTCCGGAATGTATGGTTAGACATTCAGGAACTCGACGACAACGGGGAGCTTCCTGAATAACAGGTCGACCTCCAACAATCCGATAATCAGAATGCCGAAGCCGATGGATCTCCTACGCTACGGCTGAATCAGTTGGCGATGCAATCGTAGCGTAGGATTCGTGATGTCTTCGTCGCCGAGCGCAAACTCAAAATTCTGTTTGTCTCCCCCGAGATGGTGAGGGGGAAGAAAGTGAAGCGACTCGTCGCTATTCGACGCTTGATCACTTATCATTACCCTGTTCGGCCGCTCTTCCGAGCGATTGACGACAAAATCCATGAGTTCGAATACAGAAGCACCAGCTGCGGAAGCACAGCCAGAGACGGCAAACGACGACGTCGACGAGGAAAACGAGACAAGTACTGGAGGGCCGACGGTCGAATCCACCCACTCGAAAGAAACAGGGTCTGACTTCGAAAGTGAAGGAGGGGAAGACGAGACTTCTCAGGCGAACCGTCGCGAGCGAGGAGATGCATCTGGCGACGAGGATCGAGAGGAAGTAGAGGACGAGGTGGATGGTAAACCGGTTTCTGGCCCTCCGACCCAGTTCCAGGCAGCGGTCAAGGGCGGTGCGATAAAGGACTTCGTCAGCACTCTTCGGGCGATCGTCGACGAGGCCAAACTGACAGTCACTCCAGGGGGAATCAGCTCCCGTGCCGTCGATCCCGCGAACGTCGCGATGTACGACGTTCAGTTCCATAGTAGCGCTTTCGAATCGTTCGATGCCAGTGATGGCCTTCTCGGCGTCAATCTCGAACGATTCGAGGAAGTTCTCAAGCTGGCAAAGAAGGGCGACCTCGTTCAGATGACTTTCGATACGTCGACGTCCAAACTGGTCATCCACATCGATGGAGTGGAGTTCACGATGGCTTGCATTGACCCCGACAGTATCCGCCAGGAACCGCAGCTGCCCGAAATGGAACTCCCGATCAGTTTCACGATCGACGAGGCTCAAATCTCTCGGGGCGTCAAGGCTGCAGACATGGTGTCCGATCACATTCGATTCAGGTGCGATGAGGCCACCCAAACCGTCTACGTCGAGGCTGAGGGTGATACTGATGATGTGAGTCTCGAACTGACTAGCGACGAAATCGATTCGCTAGTCCCCGCAGAAGGAAACGCTCTCTTTAGCCTCGACTACGTCAAGGACCTCTCTAGGGAGTTTCCGAAGAGCGGCAGCATCGCTCTCACCTTCGGTCAGGATTGGCCGATGATGATGGAATACGAACTGGCTGATGGGGAGTGCGACGTCCTCGCGATGCTGGCTCCGCGTATTCAGACCGACTAACCTCGCACTTCGGTTAGGGACCGACGTGGTCATAATCAACCCATTCATCTATGCCAGCCAAGACCGACTACTCTCGAAAGACGAAGTGGCAGACCGAACCGTATCGGGGTGAACGTGGAGTAGGAGGGAATCTCGTATATTCTGGCGATACCCTCCTGGATAAACACCTGTTCGTTCATTGCGTTTCACCCGCCGGATTCGATTGGGGGCCTGACGCATCATACGAGAAGGCTAGCCAGCTCGCGATAGCCCTCCTCGCACCGCACAAGGGCGTGGACTTCGCGATCGAAAACTACCATCTCTTCGCGGAAAACTACGTTCGTCGCGAACTCACAGCTGACTCGTGGGAAATCAAACGCCGTGACTACCGTTCGAAAGAGTATCTCAGAGCCATCGATGGACGCGACTATCCCGACAACAGTGCTCCTAGACCAAAAGACGTTCCCGACCTAGAGGACGTCGACCTGGACTCGATTACGTACGCTGAGGAACTCGCACTCGCCGAAAAGTACGACGGGGTCCTCTGGACGAACGGGAATCGACGCGACAATCTCCGCCGCCTCCTCGATATCTGGAATGGCAAAAAGGATCCGAGCACTGATCCCGTTTCTTCAGGAACGCTCTACAGACTGCATGGCCTCGACATCCCGACGAACGCTAGACGGACGCTCGTCAAAGAGTTCGATACGATGGGGGAATTGGCAGCTTGGGCCGTCTCTGAACGACATCACGCCCGTCTGACCGGTATCAGTGAAGCAACTGCGGAAACCATCCGCGAGGCCAGCATCGGGTTCGTTCAGTATTTCGGGGGAGCAGATCACATCCCCGAATACGATGGGAAGGAAATCAATCTCCCAGATGTGATCTCGAAGGACCAATCTCAGCAGACTCTCAGCGGCATCCACGACGATACCGCTTGAAATCCAGCTATCATTGTTCGTTTGTCTCCCCCTGGGCGGTGAGGGGTATGCTCGGTCAGGACATCTTCAACGATTTCGTCGTCAGTGGCAGGACGGCGTCCATAGTTCTGACCTGGGCCTCTCACCCCTTCCCTGGCGAATATGTCTTCTCTTGACTCTCTACTGCAGACTGTCTCGTAGTGTGCTGTGCTCCTGAACTCTCGTTCCCGGTATCCCGTCCCAGGGGTAACGCTCGTGTGCCAACACGTGCCCAAGACCCCTCCAGGGATGCCATTTCCGTACAATCACCATGTCCATCGAATCAACCTCGTCAAAAGAGTCCTCGAGCACCGGGGATGAGACCGAAACCGTTGCACAGAACCAATCGATGAGCTCTACCGATTCAGATCACACCGCAGTCCCCATCGCCGATCTCCTTCGGAAAGAAACTGACCTGTGGTTCGCCGGCCTCACCGAAGCAGATGCTCAAGTGTATCCCGCTGATATTTCAGCGGAAACGCGGTGTTGCAGCAGCGATCCTCTGAGTTTCAAAGAGACGATCAAGACTCTACCACAGGCAAATTCTGGCGAACTCTGGGCCACCAACGATTTCGTCACGACCTCGGGGGAGGTAGATACGGACGCCATCCGGCGGGTTCATGGGCTCGACGTAGACGCGCTCGAGTCGCAAGCAGGGACCAGTATAGAAGCACTCGCTTCGCGAAACGATGCCAATCCCGTCGTTCGGGTCCACGATCACAAGGACATCGTCGACGAGAGGAGAAAAGCGCTAAACGCGCTCGGCTACGATGTGAAGTTTCGATGGCAGATCGCCAGCGACTCGTACACGATCATTAACCCTCAGGAGGCGTATCTCCCTATCATTAGTGCGCTTCAGCAGCGTGGAGACACCGAGGTCTTCGGCTGGACCTCCTATCGAGACTGGGGCGGGCTGTTGAAAATGGTCGTAATCTGTCCGAGCCTTCGCCACGTCGTCGAACCTCCTGATCAGGACCTCGAGGACATCGACGAAGAGGGAATCACCTCGAATACTCAATGGAGGGAAGACTGCGAGACAGGCGAAATCGAGAGAGAAACCGTCGTCTACGGGGGGTTCCAAACCGGGTACGACTTCCGGGGCACGCAAACCCTCTGGGCGCGGCCGATCTTGTTCTTCCCGGATTCGGGAACCGTCCTACCTGACACTGGCGAACGGTACACACGAAGGCACTATGGCAAGGCGACTGACGCAGCACACGAGCGGGCAAATGACCGTGTTCCAATCAACGAGTGGTGGCGGTCGATCTACGACGACATCGATTTGCGGATGACAGACGTTGATGAAGCCCTTTACCGCACTCGTGCGATCACATACGATTTCGAGGAACTCCCATTCTCGCTGGATGAGTGTTACTCCTACTGGGGAGTGGCTTACAAGTACGCCGAGCGAGCCGCCGAACGGGCACGAGCCATCGCCAATCCGTCCTCTCGTCCGACTGTGTTCAACATCCAGTTATCCTTACTCATCGCGCTGTTGGAAGAGTACGAGGGGTCGATGGCGTCCAACTCCTATCAGGAGTATCTCGAAGTCGCCGGCGAGCTGTTTCGAAAACCGGCGATGATGATACAGCTCGCGATGAACGAACACGACCGCCGGGCGGATGACGATACCCGGCCAGTCCTTCCCGACGAACAGAAGACTCTCAGCGATTCACTGGAGGATCTCGTCGAAATCCCCGGTATCGAAGTGGGGACCGAAGTCGACCTTTCGGACCAGCAGGCACAAAGGGTCCAGAATCGGGTCCAGAAGCGGCTCGACGAATCGATCTAACTGGGTTTGTACCCCCTGAGTCGGTGAGGGGGCGTGTGAAGCGCCTCGATACAGCACTGCCATGTCTTCCAGATCTTCCACATCGGCCACGAGTAGTGATGCGCCTCCCGAGAGTCAGCTAATTCTCTCTCATCTGGTGAACCGGCTGCTCAAGCGAGAGGGTGGGAGCGTTCCGGTTGAGCGGGTGACCCTCCGGGTGTCGGATTTCACTGATCTAAGCGACCAGGAGGCTGCGGACCTCCTTGAGGAAGGCGCCGAAGCTGGGATATACTCTCTTCGGCGCTCGAATAGCGGGAGTTCGGCGATCGTCGGGGTCACTCCGCAGGGCGCAGAGCCGGACGTCATCACCGATGCGTTCGGTGAGCGCCAGAACGACGATGTGGACTTTCGCGTTCTGAGCGTCGTTACCGACTCGATCAACGATGCGCTCCACGACGCCGGCTACGCCGATTTCGCGACGCTAGCGAATGCAGGCCTCGACGATATAGCCGGCCTCACTGGGACACTGACTGAAAGTCGCGCTGAGGTTCTTATCGAAGAGGCACAGGCGCACGTCCCTGTCGGATACCGTCTCGCTGAGGAAGCCGCGACATACTACACGCGTCGAAGTGATCCAGAGACGAACTGCGGCGACGCACGAGTCCACGATCTCTCGACGGTCACCGATACTGTTGGAGAACCGCTCTATCTCTCAGAAGGGTGGAACCCCGAGGACGAGCGTGGGATGTACGTGTCTGATATCGGGCGGAACGCGGAGGATCCTGTCCCGACGGGGCTTCACATCCTCGATGACCCCGACTACCCGAGCGTCCCGAAAGCAGCGGACCATCCCGACGCCGGCTACGATGCACTTCCCGTCGACGAGTATGGAGACGTCGTACCCCCTGCCGTTCCGATCGACCCGCGTCTCCAGCTCCCGCTCGACGAACTGATCGCGAAGAAACTCGCCCGGGGGCTGGTCCCCATACGCGTGGTCGGGCCGCGAGGCTCGGGAAAGAACTACCTCATCAAGTACCTGTGCCACAAAACGAACCGGGGCTACCAGTCCCTCGACGTCGACCGAGCGACCGAACCCGAGGACCTCTTTGGCCCGCTGGTTCCGGACGGTGACGTGATCGTCCCCCGGAACGGGGCTGTGAAGCAAGGACTCCTGAACGGCGACACCATCGTCATCAACGAATTTCCCGTCATGCAGGCGGGTGCCGCGATCGCGTTACATCGCCTCCTGAACGAAGGGACGCTTCTCGTCAAATCTCATGGCGAATTCATCGAACCACACCCATCGGCCCGTCTCGTCATCACAATGAATCCGCCCACTCGTGAATACCGGGACTCAGAGCCGATGAACTCCGCGACCCGGGGACGGTTCCGTGCTTTCGAGCAACCCTACATTCAAGACGCCGAGGAGGAAGTCGGGACGCTTGACCGACAGGTGAACAGTAAGAATGTCGTCGTTGAACGCCCAACACTCAGAAAGATCGTTCAGTTCGCCCACCAGACCCGACAGAACGAGTCTTGGCCGACGTTGTCAACCCGGAATCTCATTATCCTCTGTGAACACATCGAGGATGGCGCATCACCGAAAGCCGCGACGAAAAACGAACTCTGGGCGGTTGCCGAACCAAATCAGTACCCAGAGGACGCCCACGAAACGCTCAACGACTACCTATAGGCACTGTCTATAGTAGAATCTGGAAGTCTTTGCAGAGTCCGGTGACGAAGACAACCGCTCTTCGTCGCCTTTCGATTGTCCGTCGAAGGAGGTGAGCAGAAACTTCTGGGAGTTACTATAGTTCTGAATCTCCTCGGCTGGGGTTCGGCCGTCGAGCGCCTGATTTGGTCGTTCGTGGTTGTAGTGGTGTCTGAAGCGACGTAGCCACTGTTTCGTTCTCCGCTGACTGCACCGCCAGAACGAGTGAAAGCGTACGAGTTTGCCCAGGGTATCGAAAATCGCAATCAATTCCCCGATTTATTACAGAGGTTTGAAAAGAATGCCCACGATTGCAGCCGTAGCATGAAATTGACAGGTACGTTGCGACCACTTTCACTCCGGATGGCAACCTGATATAAGAGTGTACTCCGTCAGTCAAACGCATAGACCGGATGGGAACGATGCACCGCGACGTCACCACGACGGTACGGGTCAAACTCCACTCGTTGACCGAGCGGAAAGCCCGACTCGTCGAACGCGAATACAGCGCATTCCAAGACGCCGTTCACGGTGACAACGCGAATCTCTACTCTGCCACCGAACAACAAGCGGGGAAAGTCCGGTCGACCAAGAACCCGCGTGAAGACACCGAGCAACCAGTCGTCCTTCGCAACGACTGCATCACCATCGAACACGACGAAGACACTGTTCTCTCGTCGTGGTGGTTCAAACTTCCCGTCTACAATCCCGAAAAAGAAAGAGGCGACAGCATTTGGGTGCCCGTCCGCGTCCCCGAGAAGGATACGCACCTGCTTATCGACGAGTACATCCGCGACTCGGAACTCGTCCGTCGGGACGGCGAGTGGTACGTCCACCTCGTCTGCAAACGGTCTGTGGCCATCGCAGACGAGTACGACGACGTTCTTGCCGTCGATATGGGTGCGACATGGATCGCCGTCAGCACGTTCCTCTCTGACCGGGACACCCAGTTCCACGGCGCAGAAGTCCGTCGAGTCCGTGAACATTACAAGCAACTCCGCAAGTCTATCGGGAAGGCGAAGGTTCACTCGGGCGCCCAAGTCATCGAGCGCCTCGGTGACAAGGAATCCCGAACGGTCGAACACGAGTTGCATCAAGTGGCGAACGAACTCGTCGCTCGCGCTCGGGAACGCAACGCTGTCATCGTGTTTGGTGATATGACCGGATTGCGCTACGACAACGACAAGGGACGGTACGTGAACGACAAGATCCACAAGATGCCGTATGCGAAGCTGGCGAACATCCTCACGTACAAGTCTCACCTCGATGGTCGCGAGTGTATCCCGGTCAAAGAGTACGACACCTCGCGGACGTGCTGGCGCTGTGGGTCTCAGAACACGAGTCGTGAGGCCCAGGGTCGTGTCGAGTGCCACGGGTGTGGACTGGACGATAACGCCGACAAGAACGGGGCGTCGAACATCGGCCAACGAGCCGTCGGTAAGGACATTCAGAGCCCGCTATCGACGGCGGGGGCTGTTGTGGCTCAGCCCGAAACGCAGGTCGTACTCAAAGGACCCAGCGGTGAGATGGAACCTGCGAACTCCCCAGCCGACGTGGGCCTGACCCTCAGTGAGGGAAGCCCACGGCTACAGTCGTGGGAGTAGTCACATCGCCTGCTCAACGAGGGGACACTCCTCGTGAAGAGCCACGGCGAGCTCGTCGAACCGCACCCGTCGGCACGGCTGGTGATCACGATGAACCCCCCGACCCGGGAGTATCGGGACTCCGAGCCGATGAACTCGGCAACCAGGGGCCGGTTCCGGTCGTTCGAACAACCCTACATCCAGAGTGTCGAAGAAGAGGTGGAGACGATCGATCGACAGGTGAACCACGACCGGGACGTTGTCGACCGGCCCACGCTCCAGAAGATCGTCCAGTTCGCTCATCAGACGCGTGAAAACGAGTCGTGGCCGACGATCAGCACGCGGAATCTCACTATCCTCTGTGAACACATCGATGACGGGGTGTCTCCCAAAGCCGCAGTGAAGAACGTCCTTTGGGGGGTCGCCGAACCCAATCAGTATCCTGAGGATGCACATGAGACATTGAACGATTTTCTGTAGTGTCTCAGTCGCGCCGAGGCTACCGTCACTCAAGGAATTTCGTAGCGATCGGATGACATAATCGTCCACTGGGCACTGTCTAGTTAACAGCCTCATCTGGCGTTCGATCATCTAGCGCTTGGTGCGGTCGTTGGAAATTGTAGTAATTCACAAACTATGCAAGCAACTGAGCGACAGCAGACCGACTGCCCACTCACGAGTGATGGAAGCGGTCAACTCTCATTTTGAGTGTGTGAAATTAATTTTCGATGAGGTTTCGGTCGACGTAGTCAAGGTAACCGTTAAAATCCACTCAAAAAAGGGCAGTTAGATAGCCGTAGCCGTCGACGAGAAACTCGGTTTTTGAGAGGTCGTGGTTCTCGGTGAGGTGTTCAAGAAATTCAGTTGTTGGGTCCGTTCCTCGTCGGTCGAAGAGTTCCACACCAAGTAACAATTTAGAGTCGAGGTCCATTGCAGCATACACCCGAGACTGCTCGCCATTGATCCGGGCAGCGGTTTCGTCGACCGCGACCCGCGTCGGCTGGGCCGACGGCAGGTCGGAAACGCTGTCAGCGAGTCGATGTACCCACTGTCAAATCGATTGATATGAGCGTTTTATGCCGAGGAGACGAAGAACTGCTTGTGTCCCTCTGAGCGAAAGACCGGCAGCGTGGAGGCGGACGGCGAACGCCCGGACGGGCGTCGTCGTCCGATCGCGCTGCCAACATTCAAGCGTAGCGGTCTCTAAGTTCTTTTTGAGCAGGTCTGAGAGCAGCATAGATCACTAGCTCACCTACCTGTTAATTTGTAAACTAGACAGTGAAGTGAAAATAAGTGCAGAAAGCATTTATATCCTAATGTCAAACAACGTGATGATGAAGAAGACAGATTTGGTATTTAAAGTTTTAAAAACACTCACTATCGTAGTCATACTGGGGGCCTTCTCTGGGAGCGTTGCGTCTTCAACCGGCCACCATAGTGTAGATAATAAATACCCGAACGGACCTATAGTCCAAAATGAATCGACAAACACATCACAGGTAGAAGTTTTTATTGCGCCCAAGGGTGACTTTGATCAGATCAATAGCATAAAATCAATTAACAGGGGACGGGAAAATGGGCGGATTACAAAAAGTAAGGGTATCGCAAAAGGAGATGTTTTGATACTCAAGTTTTACGACCCTGGGTTAAGTAATAAGACAAACACTGTGTCGGATGAGGATTCACTTGAGAACGCTTCACTATATGCAGTTGAAGTGAATCCTGGTCCATCATTACCGAAGAAAAAAATGTGGATGAACTCGAGTTCTAGCAAGATAATTAAAAACCACGCCGTTGATTCTTTCTTTATTGTATATAATACCTCGAACCCAAACCTAACTTGGATAGGTGAAGGTCGAGAATACAAGAGTATTAGGCCGGAAATTGAAAATAACGACATCTTCATCCCGCGATTATTTATTGATGGGGAAAATGAAATAAATCCAGATTACAGTGGTATAGCCCCAAAAGGAGAGAACCTGACTGGTAAGTTCACTTTCTGGGATAGAAGAGCACAGCTGGAGATTCAAAACAATTCTAACACCTATCCTCTACAGATTAGTTCAAATCCTATAATAAGTGGAGAAACACCCTTGGCCCCAGGCACTCGTATAAAAATACAAATAGATGCAACCAACACTGTGTATAAAAACATCTCCAAAAACGTGACGGTCTTCAGGGATCACGATGTAGAATCACGCCAAAATAATTCGTTATTTGCATTTGCTGCAAAGTTTAATTTGTCTAAAATGGCAGGTGGCACAAACTTAACTATTCGTACGATCGATGATGGGGAAGTTCTCGGAGAATTGACCTCAGTTATTAAACACGAGGACAAAACAACCAGATCTACGCCAGAGACCGACCAAGGAGTCACCGAGGCGACCACAATTAATGACGCTAAAACAACAACATCCGTCGATAACAACCAAAGCACGAAGTCAGACCGGCGTACTGAAACAACTCGACAACCAAGAGATCAGACGCCAACAATCAGCCCGAGTTCTACTCCTGAAATCGGACCCGGTTTTGGACCTCTTGTTGTAGTTGTGGCTTTACTTATACTATTGCTGTTGATAAAGAATAGCTAATATTGGGTTTCCCAATTAATTCAGGGTATTGGTTGACACGCTTGGAAGAGTGACTGGTATGTAAATGTAATTAAAAACAATTAATCCAGCAACATTCTCTGGTTAGTTTGTGATTAAGTTCACTCATAATTATCATAAGTTGTATGTCAGGTACATACACCGTGTTGAAAGAGAGAGGAAGCTTAGGTAGTAAAAACATGAATGTCTATGTGTATGCTGATACGAGTAATGAACTCTCTGCAATTACTTCAGGTGGTAAGGTAGCGACCGCTCTCGAGTCGGCACTAAACCAAGTCTATGATTTCGGTGGGATTGATTATTGTAAGCTAAGCAAATTCAATCATGAAGATCATAACTATATAAACTCGGATGAATCAACGTACGTGGCAGATTTTGACGGTTTCCTAGAAGATGGGTCAAAGTATGGGAATGGGAGTGATGAAGATAATTTAGAGTCTCGAAAAGGGGTTCATTTGTTCATTCATAGCTATGGATGTAACGTAAACAATGCCAGTGCAGAGCCCCATGACAGTAAATGCGGAACTGGATTCAGTGCTGGAGTAAAAGCCTGGTCCGGGGTAAACTGTGACGCTTCTGATATAGAAGAGACTTCCGCTATTCAGGAGGCCTTTCACTGTTTCATTCACTGGGGGAACCAAACAGTATATGATCTAACAAATACTCCATCTTCAGAAGAAGGAGATCATCTGAGGGAGCATGCGCTTGGGATGATTAAAAAACAAAGTAGCGATAATATCACCCCACTCTTGGCTTATCACGAATATGAATACAGAGGAATTGGCGAATGTAAAAACACTACAGACCGGACCCCGTATAAATGGTCAACTCAGTTAACATATTGCACAAAGAAAGCCATCCAAGCAACTGCGAACGCAGCTACTGATTGCTAACAATGACTGAAAACAAAAAATCGTTCAATCGGCGCCAGGTGTTGAAAGTTGCCGGAATCAGCGGTATCAGCTCGGTTGGGCTCTCAGGATTCACAGATCCTAGTGAAGCGCATCCAAGTGAATCAGTTAACGTAATCGAAGCAAATGTTTTCATTGATGAGCCTCAGGACCAATCTGCAGCTTATCTTGATATGGATGTTGGTAAAAAGTATCATGTCACGTCCAATTCTCAGCTGGAATTCACCTCTCAAACCTCTGAGCACGATAAAAAACTAATCCGTAATAGAGGATTTGTGACATTTGTGAATGATTTAATTAGCGACCCAGCCCCAATCCTCAAACCGATCGAATATCATCAGTTCCCAGTATCACTTCGGTCCCAGTACAGAACTTCGAAATCAGTAATTTTCAGCGAGCCAATTGTTGGAGAGATTGTGCAAGTAGTAGCGAAGAGAAATGAGCCAAGGTTGAAAATTAAAAACGAGATGCACGACCTTCCCATAGGAACTGAAAAAATATTCAACCTCTCATCCAGAGAAGCTCAAATCAAGACTAAAAAACTTACCAATGACGTTGCTGACAAGCCAGAAATTCCGGAGTCACAGCGGAGTTTGGTTGTTGAAGAAAGGAGTGTGAATGAGACAATAACGCCCAAAATAAAAATAAAAAACCGTGGAGAAATGAAAATCAATTCTGACTAGAGGCCGATGTTGATAATCAATCTGTAGGTCAGGCGTCTTGATATCATTCCAGTTGCGGTACCGCTAGGCTCGATTTTCCAGCGACTCAATCTATACAAGTGAGACGGAGAAACTGACTGAATTTGGGAAATAATATGATTGATAGACAACACCTCAATTATTGAGTGCCACTTCATTCATCTGTGCTGAACAATCCATGTCGATTGAATCATGCGCTGAACTGGGACCGATACGCGTTCATTATTTAGGAGTCCTTCTGAAGCTGCACTCCATTGAATTGTAGAGTGAATCTTGTGCCTGTTTATCGGCTCCCGTGACGGTGAGGGCGAGACGTTCTCCAATCATGTCGACACTCCATTCGAAGATCGATTACCGCAATGGTGACGACGGTAGTAGCGAATACACTGCCGCCAGGTCACGGATTTCTACGGATCGGGCGAATCGACTCCGGGAGTTCATCTGTGGACATCTCCCTAGCGAGGTTACCGTCGACGTCGTCATCTCTGCCGGGATCCAGACCGCTGCGGTCCTTCCCGCTGACGTCGAGGCAGTCCTCTCCTCGGACGCGGCCGACTTCGAACGGTCTCAGGTCGAACGTCTGCTCTCCGGCGTCGATGCCGATTACCTCGTTCTCGTTACCGGCACCGAAGCGGATCTTTCTCGCATCCCTCTCAACGACCAGCTCACTGCCGACCACGCTCATCAATTCGGCCTCGCCTTTCACGAACTCCTTCACATCCTCAAGACCGCCATCTCCACCATCGGCGAACTGATCGAAGCCGACATAGACGACGAATATCGCGAGAACGTCCACGACCTCATCAACATCATCGAAGACGGGGCAATCGAATCTGAGGCTATTCACGGCGAGAACTTCAGCGACAACGCCGGCGTTCGACTCGAACTGACTCGTCGGCTCCATTCTCAGACTCCTGCCGATAAACCTGATGGCGAGTCTGTCGTGTACTCGTTCTGGGACGCCGTCACCGCCTGTCTCTACGAGGAAGCCATCTATCCGACAGGGATCACGGAGGTCCTCGTCGACGACTCTGATGGCCGGATATCGTTCAAATCAGACTCTGACCGGGATGCGTTCCTATCTATCCACTCCGAGCTGTGCAACCTCAGTCGTCACGCGCTCGCGATCCGCAGCGCCGACCGGGATGATACGACGCATTCACACGATAAGACGGCCTCAGTTCGACGAGCGGCTCGAGTGATCGAAACCTGGAACGTTCACCTCCAACCGGTTCTCGACGCCGGCCAGCGATCGACACCGTCCCAAGATTCGAGCGGGAACGGGCATGCAGAGCAGACCGAAACCACCCGCTCTTCAGATTCAGAGAACTCAACAGAACCCGCCCAAACCGCCGATGATTCCACGAGAAATGGAGGGGGTGGGAGGAATAGTCAAGATGAGAGTGGCCACGCTGACAGCACCGGAGAAGAGGTGTCTACCCTTTCCGACCTCCCAGATGACTTCGACCCAGACAATATTTCTCTCGATCGCGAGTCGACGGCTGACCCGAACCAGAGCATTTTCGAGAAACCCCAACTGACGCCAGATCCCGAATCCGGCGATTTGGCCGTTGAGGATTTCGGGGGCGTCCAAGACTCTACGGAAGAAGGCACACCTACGTCCGATGGAGATCGGGACGGTCGTGAGCTGCCAACAGACGGTGACGCCGCCACTGTGGGTGAGAGTGCAGGCGACGTCGACGCTCACCAGAGAAACGAGAACGACTGTCTGACCGAACACCGCTCTCCCGAGGACGTCGGTAACGAGACCGTTCCTGAACCATCGAGTCGGGCGGAGGCAATCGCGCAGGCGGCAGACCGAGAGCGGCGCCGTGAGCAGGACCACGAGACGACCTCACCGGGCCGTGCTCCTCCAGAGTCGGGAGAGGCAGACGAAACTACTGGCTCGGGTAAAGAGCCACTCGATATCGCTTCTTCGAGTTCACCAGGAGCGCGTCCTCCTGAGACGCAATCGACTCTTAGAGAGTTTGAAACCAACAGCAGTGATGGTGGATCTTCCGGGGACCACACTGAGAGTGAACCGGACGACGGGGAGGGCGAGGATTCCACGGGGGAGACTACTCCTGACAGCCTGAGTTCCACGGATACTCCGGCGAAGGTGGCTCGCGAAGATACCCGCACTACCGCGAGTTCCGATTCGAGTGTTTCTCAGGAAGAGTTCGGCCGGAGTTCCACACCGGGGGTGGAAGAACAGGTTCCCGAGGGCCCAGCTCATGCTGCGTGCTCTGAAAGGGATGAGTCGGAAACAGAGGACACGTACAAGGACGCTCTCGAACACGATGAGCGGGCTGCTCACGACGAGGCAGAGCGGGAGGCTATCGACCAAGAGACGCTCGAGCAGGAACTTACTGCTCTCTCAGAGCAACTTGAACGGTCTAGTGACGAGCCCGTGGAAGCAGAATCGGCTCAAGGGGATGGTGGGCAGTCCGGTGGGCCTGGGAGTCTCGACGAACTCTCGATACTCCCTGCGGGTGACGAGGTCGTCCCTCCCAGAGAATGGGACGCCATCGAAGAAGGAGCAGAACAGGTCGGAGAGACGCTCAAAATGTACTTGCGACTGGATCGTCGAAAGAGCGTCCGTCGCGGCCTCTCTGCAGGAGCGTACGATACGAGGGCCGGCCATCGCCTTGCGATAGGCGATCCCCGCGTGTGTAAGAGCCGGACCCTGGGCAACGAGAAACAATACGCGCTGGTCCTCGTACTGGATCGGTCGAGTTCGATGCGCCATGGGTCGCCACGGAAGATCGAAGTCGCCACCCAAGCGCTCGCCCGATTTGCACTCGCTGCTGAGAATCTCGGAATCCGAGTCGCGGTCATCGACTTCATCGGGGGAGAGGCCAGACTCATCAAGCCCTTCAGCGTCCCGACCCGACACGTTCAGGCGGCACTCCTGGATGATTCTGTCGCTGGAGGGACGCCTCTCGCTGACGCGCTCGGACTAGCTCGGAATTTGCTCGAAACACAACGCGACGAGCCCATGATCATCACTGTAACCGATGGAGAGCCCAGTTCCGTCGAGGACGTGAAATCCCAGATCACGTCGTCGTTTGCACCTATCTGTTCCCTCACTATCGCGACCGACTCTCCCTCGAATACGCTCTCAGAGGACGCTTCAGAACTCGCCCGTTACTACGAGCGCCAGGAAGCCGTCTTTTCGCCCGAACGACTCGACGACCGGCTTGACCAATTCGCGAGCCTTCTCGCTGGCCTCTAATCGAGTCGGAAACTATCGCCAGATCAATCCCTACGCTACAACTTGAGTAATATACTTTTGCCGTAGCGTAGGACTCTCCACCAGAGCTCTCTTTCTCTCCCTCTGGGCAGCGAAGGGGATTCTCCCCAACCCCATCAATGACCACGAGAACAATCCAAGCAGCGGATGAACGCGTTCCACCGCTCACCCTCCCGCCAGGTGCGCTGTCGAACGTTGATCGGGAGTACGACTACGACGTCGACGCCGACCCACCGAATATCGAATCGGTTGAGCATCGAATTCGGGTCGATTTCATGCGTGGGGGTTCAATTCGTCGCGACCAACTTCTCGGCGGCTTCAATTTCTGGGCATACGATCCAGATGACCCCGCTACAGACCCGTGGACGGGGGTGAAACAGAAACCGGCCGGTCTGGAGTATGCCGAGGCCACCTGTTCCGATCGTATCCAGGAAGAAGAACGCTATTACGAGGGCTCAAATGACGATACCATACTAGCTGATGCGCCTGCGTTCTTGGCCGATCGCCTTCGCATTGCTCGTGCAAAGCAGGATGTTCGACAGGCGCTCGCTGAAGAGCGAGAGAGGCGGACGACTTGGTATCGGAAGCTCATCCCGGCGAATCTCTATCAGATTCTCAAGCAGTCTTCGTTCGGCTCCCTCATCGGGGAAACTGCGGGACCAACGATCGACGGCGATTCGCTGACAAAAGAGAACGCCTTCGTCGGGATGATTCTCGTCGACGACCAGACCTCTCCGAGCGATGTCGCTCGTGCAACCGGCCTCGATGCAACCTACGTCTGTAGAAAGAGCGAACTCAGTTCCGGATCACACGATGTAGCTCCGTTTCTCGGTGATTACGGAATTGAACTGCCCGCTCCAATCGTCGTCGGCGAATATGCGAGTGGTAGCCAGTATCCGTTCATCCCCTGGGGAGACGGGCTCACCTGTTCGTGTCCATACAAACACGAGAAGTCGTTCCGCGTCATGTGCAAACACGAACTCTTCGCAAGCATCGTTTGCAGGTCTCAGGACAGTATCTTCCTGCCGTTGACAAGAGGCGTCGATATCCCTCATCGCGCTCGGCGGTTCGTCAGTCCGGAGGTCGCGTCCTCTCATCGTGTCCACGTCGGTGAGATGCAATGACTGGACCTTCGCTGACCGATTGTGGATGAGATCCTCCGGATTTCTCTCTCCCAGGGCAGTGAGGAGTCCGAAACATGACCTCCGTCATAGAAGAAAATGCTCCGTCACGAGCCAGAGGAGAGGTCGAAAAGCTCCATCAACTCGCTGTCAACGAGTTCGGCTACCACACTGACCATGTCCTCTTTACTGCCCACGAAGATGGGACGATCAAGAGAAGGATCGCCCTCGACGTCGCAACGGAATTTTACGAGGAGGAGAGGGGCTCGACTTACAACTCGACAAAGGGGGGTGAGGACTTCGATCCAGATCCGCCAGCTATCGGTGTCGGCGCCTCTCCGTCGGATGCATCGCCTGCTGTGGCCGAGTCGGAAGTGTAGCTATTAGGGTTAGCCCTGTTGCAACTCATTCAATCTGTCTTCATTTATCTATAAAGGCGAGCAATCTTGAGACGTGAACTTCCCCTCCGAATATTCGACTCTGTCCCTTGCGTCTGAGGTTCCAGTAGATTCATTCGACGTCATCACAGTCATGGATGGCCCTGGAGTGAACGGGCTCGAGCGGTACTGGCTCGGGTATTTCGACGAGGATCTGCACGACGACGGGGGCTCGTTACTTGCACGACCTGTGGGGCACCATCTGCTCCCACATCCGATGAGTCTCCCAGAGATCGAGGAGTGGGCCCTCGAGAATCTGAGCATCCCCAAAGAAGCTCTGGTAACCTGTGAGGCGAATTTCGGTCGAAGCCAGCGAACCAGTGAGGCCTGAGGGAACTGGACACAGCATTCGATAGATTTCAGATGCCACTTAAGAAACTATCAGGCGACGAGTCCGACTCCCGCTCCCATCTTCCTCTCACTCGTCGAGCAGCACTCGCTAGTGCTGGAACAGTGCTCACAGCGGGGTTTACCGGCTGTCTTGGAATCATCGGAGCGGAGCCCCGTCCAGATCCCGGTCCCGACCAGGTCGGCTCTCCGACGTCCACGTCGACTGCGTCGGCGAGTTCGCCTTCACCGGCGGCACGCGGACCGGTCAATCAAACGGCGCCGACAACAGTAGCGACCCCCCCGAGAGGAACGGCCGAGCCAGCAGATGAACCTTCGGTCATGCCGCAGAATTCCTTGGAACGCCCTGGAGACGGGCCGATTTACAGCGGCCCTATCGAATCTGCATCCGTCAACAGCTGGAGTGATGGTGTTCGAAATCCCGCGCCGGGAATGAAGCTCGCAGATGTTACTTTACAGCTGTCACCGGTCGAAGAGTGGGAATATGACCCGAGACATCTGCAGTACACGGACGATCTCGACGTGGATGTGTCCGAGGACGGCGACACCTTCGAAATCATCGGGCAGTTCCACCTTCGAACTTCGTGCGACACCTACGGTCTCAGCCACGTTTTCGTCGAGGATCGTGTCGGAAACGTGGTCATCGATTACGTCGAGCAATATTCCTGCGACGGCAGCGATCGGGACACCTACGGTCACTGGTTCGCCCAGTACGTCGTTACGGGTGAGTTCGTCGGCGCGTTCGATTCAATAATCGTTTGGCACCGCAATGGCCACGTCGCTCACCCGGATTTCCCGAGCCCGATTCGGATCGAAACACCGGTACCCTAACATCGCACTGAGCTGTGAGAGCGTCATACAACAGTTCACACGTCGGTTCCTCTCTCCCCAGACTCGCTCAGTACAGGATGTGGATATAACACAAGGATGTTTCAGTTTCACATTCGCAAGACTATCCAGTGTAGATATCACTACGTTCTATTTCGGTTGAGCCGAGCGTCGCGTATTTCAGTCAGGGAGCCTCCTGGATTGTTAGCTCACCGTCGTCCGATTCGGCGAGAAAGTAGACGTGACTGAACTCCGAGTCGGCATCCTCGGCTGTCCCGTGCCAGTGCTCCTCGCCGGGTTCGAACACGATCAGATCACCCTCTGACACCTCGCGCTCCTCGTCACGATTCCCAACTATCCCGACGCCGTCGGTAACATACAGGATCTGCACGCCAGCGTGAGCGTGGAACTTGGTGCGCTCGCCCGGTCGGAACGTAACTTCTGCCGAACGGACGGTGACGCCGTCAAAGGTGCTCTCAACGCCCGCCGAGAGGAGCGGCGACCCGATCTGTACCGGGTGGTCCGTCTCGTTCCTGTCGGCAGACGGCAGATTGGTAACGTCCATAGTTCCCGTGACTGTCACTATGTGCTTTAGTTCGATACTATCTGGAAAACCAATTTAAATGCGCCAGGGCTCTCGTCACTCGTGACCGGCGATCGGCACTGGTTCGTACGGTTCTTCGAGGTATTCGAGGTCCGAGTCCGACAGGTCGATCTCCAGCGCCTCTACTGCGTCCTCCAGATGCTCGACGCTCGTGGTCCCGACAATGGGCGCGTCGACCGCATCTTGGTGCAGGACCCACGCGAGCGCGATCTGTGCCATCGTGACGCCCTTCTCGGCGGCGAGTTCCTCAACGCGCTCGTTTATTTCCTCGCCCCCGCCGGACCGAAAGATCTCATGGCGCTCCTGGTTGGAGTCGGCCTCTTCGCGCGAGCGCTCCGTTGTGGCGAACTCTTCGTGGGGGCGGGTTAGGAACCCGCGTGCGAGGGGGCTCCACGGGATCGAACCGATCCCCTCGCGCTCGCACAGCGGCAGCATCTCGCGTTCCTCCTCGCGATAGACGAGGTTGTAGTGGTTCTGCATGGTCACGAATCGCTCCTGTCCAAGGCGGTCGCTTGCGCGTAACGCCGCCTGGAACTGGTGGGCCCACATCGAGGAGGCACCGATGTAGCGGACCTGGTTGCGCCGGACCGCGTCGTCCAGCGCGCCCAGCGTCTCCTCGATGGGCGTGTCGTCGTCCCAGCGGTGGATCTGGTACAGATCGACGGTATCCATGCCGAGTCGGTCGAGGGAGTTCTCCAGTTCCTGCTCGATGGTCTTCCGGGAGAGTCCGGACGCGTTCGCGCGGGGATCGTCCTCCTCGGAGAAGAGGTTCGTAGGAAAGAACACCTTCGTAGCGACGACCTGTTCGTCGCGGTCGTACTCCCCGAGCACGTCACCGAGGATCCGCTCGGACTCGCCCATCGAGTAGGCGTTCGCGGTGTCGAAAAAGTTGATACCGAGGTCGATCGCCCGCTCGATGATCTCGCGACTCTCCTCTTCCTCTAGGATCCATTCATGTACCTCGTTTTCCGTCCCGAAACTCATGCCGCCGAGACAGATCTTCGAAACTTTCATCCCGGTCGATCCGAGCGTCGTGTACTCCATGTGCATTCGGAGAGAAGGCGGGCGACCCCATGGATTCGACGCTATCTGGAAAACGTGTTTATGTACTCTCGCATGCGCCCGGAAAAACATTCTGTGGCGTTCAGGGCCAGGAGAGGACGTTCTTGGGGGTGTCGGAATTATCGTCTCAGGTCTCTCGCTCCATCCCACACAGCCGTTCCACCATCTCGGGGTCGCGATGGTCGAAAAAGAGGCTCTCGCCCTCGTCCAGCGTCGCGATGGTATCCATCTCGTCGGCGGTGAGTTCGAAGTCGAAGATGTCGAAGTTCTCGTGGATACGGTCCGCGTGGACGGATTTGGGGATGGCAACTACTTCGCGCTGGACGAGCCACCGGAGCACCACTTGCGCTGCGGACTTGTCGTAGCGGTCGCCGATCTCGGTCAGCACGTCGTGCTCGAAGATGTCGTTCTGCCCTTCAGCGAACGGCCCCCACGACTGGTGCTGGACGTCGTACTCCGCTAAGAACTCGGCGTCCTCGGTCCGCTGGTAGAACGGATGGGTCTCGATCTGGTCGACCGCCGGGACGACGTCGTTGTGGGCGACGAGATCGACCAGTCGGTCGGGGTGGAAGTTACTGACCCCGATTGCCCTGATCGCACCGTCGTCGTAGAGGTCCTCCATGGCTCGCCAGGTGCCGTGGACGTCACCGAAGGGCTGGTGGATCAGGAAGAGGTCCACGTAGTCCAGCCCCAGTCGCTCACGCGACCGCTCGAAGGCCTCTTTCGTGGATTCGTAGCCGGCGTCATCGATCCAAAGTTTGGTGGTGACGAACACCTCCTCTCTCGGCACGCCGCTGTTCTCGATCGCCTCGCCGACGGCTGCCTCGTTGCCGTAGGCGGCCGCTGTGTCGATCAGTCGGTATCCCGTCTGAAGAGCTTCGGAGACGCTCCGCTCGCACTCGTCGTGGTCGTCGATCTGGTACGTCCCGAAGCCGAGTAGCGGCATCTCCACGCCGTTGTTGAGTTCGATTGTTTCCATGTTATTTTAGTCCGTCAAATACGTGTGGGCCGCGATACGAAGAAAAACACGTTATCTGGAAAGGGTGTTTAAGTGCGCATCGGACCCGAGTGCGGTCGTCAGTAGCTGTCGTTCGGCGCGGCGGAGTAGGTCGGATGTCGCGGGTTGGGAGATTCCTAATTCCTCGGCGAGTTCTTCGGTCGAGACCTGGCGGGGGCTCTCGTAGTAGCCGCGGGCGAGGGCGAGCGTCAGAGCCTCCTGCTGGCGGTCGGTCAAGCCGTACTCCGAGTCGTCACTATCAGCCCCGGACTCGGGCGACACCGAAAACAGCTCGAACCCGATGTCGTACTCTTGACACCGTTGCTGAAAGTCGGCGAATCCCTCGAAGGTCCGGAACACCTTCGTCTCGTGCCAGCCCTCGGAGGTGATAGTCGTCGGTTCGATCTGGGCGGCGTCGACCTGCTCGGGAGCGAACGCCTCCGAGATCCGGTCGTGGAGTTCGACCGTGAGCTGGAAAACAACCTCGCCGTTCGCCTGACCGAGGTGGGTCGTCTCGACGACCTCGTCAAGCGCCTCGAGGTCAGCCTCCGAGACATCGTCGTCTGGGTCGAACTTGACGGTATAGATCCGCGATTCGCGTTCCAGACAAAGCCCATGGACGCATTCGATCTCATTCGGTTCGAGTGTCTGAGGGATACTAACGAGCGGTAGCAACGGCGAACTAATAACGAATTCAGTCGTGATCGGCATGACGTGAGGATTTGCCCCGATTGTAGTTAAGTCCCTCAGGATAGAAATCATCGCGATAGTGGCGTGTAGAACTACTCTTTCGCAGATCCTCCAGTGTGGTGTTCGCAGCCGCACTGAACAGGTGATTTACCCTCGAAAGTCCTGAAAATCAACAACCTTGAGGACTGTTCTATGCTGTCTGCTGGGCTGTGTATCCGCGCTGTCTCTGTCGGTTTGTATCCCCCGAGACGATGCGGGAGAGATCTGCTCACCTCCCGTCTGTCGCTGTTCCCCAGAACGACGGCTTCGAAGTCCAGAGCGTGTCATAGAAACGTTCGCAAACCCCGTAGTGGTTATTGATGAACGGTCCGTACAGGACAAGGAGAGAACAGTGGTCGAATTACAACCAGTCAGCAGGGAGTTCATCTTCGTGGTTATCCAGTAGTTCAAGCAGTGGCCTGATTTCATCGAAGTTTGGCCCCTTCATCACTTCGTGTGTGTCCTCGTTCCATTCAATAAACCCGTAGTCGGCCAGCTTCGGCAAGTGAACGTGTTGCATCGAGACGAGACGTTCGACGGCATCAGATTCGCTTTCAGAGTCAGCGATAACGACTGGTGTATCATCTTGTGGATTATGCTCTAACAACGCAACTAATAGTTTCCGTCGCTGGACGTGAGCCAGCGTATCCACCATATCATCAAATGAGATTGTTACCGACGTATTCTTCATGTCTCTACATCGGTGGGAACACGGATAACATACTAACAATTTCACACTGCATAGACGTTTGATTAACCGAGTAACAAGGGCAAACAGCAGTTACTCTGCTTCAACCGGGCATGTCATAGACTCGTTCATGGGGTGCTTTTTTCACCTGACACTGGATTAAAATATCCACTCAGCAGATATGCGAGTGTAACGGAACGGGTGAACCCCTGGGTTGTTGGAGGCTGAACGAGACTCACAAACGGGGGAGAAAGTGTCATTGACAGAACAAACACGGAGTCGGCCCCCACTTTCCGTGGTTCCCTGTTTCGGACCGCTCGGTATCGCCTGTCCCTGCACTGGGTGGCACTTGATCGTCACGACGGGGTTTGCGAACGTTTCTATGACACGCTGAGTCCATGGCATCAGAAAAAGGCAAACAGTCAGAAGTCAGTAGTACCGCCCACTCGTTCTCAGTGCACCACCAAGCAGTCTTTTCCGACTCCGGGACTGCCCACGATGATGGGGACGAACGCACCTCAATCGACGAGAACGGCTTCCTCGAACTCGATGATACCCCTTTCGAGACAACGCTGTTCGATCACGGAGTGGACATCGATACGAGGGACCGGACCCCTCGTATCGAAACAGGCGGGAGTGACGAGCTCGTCGACGATCGTCCCGTCTCTGCCGTTCGCGAACGGTTAGGAGGAGATAGTCAGGACTCTGACGACCTCTCTCAGCAGGGGATGCTCTTCGCCAGTACAGATGCTGACCAGCGAACGCTTGACGGTGAGCAAGCGAGTGATCGTTTCATGTTCGGCCATCGGCGACAGCGGGATCGAACCGACGAGCAGGAGCACTAATCACGCTTTACGCCTAGTTGGACCAAACCGGAAATTGTGACTCTTTTTACCCTTGTTGGCCCATTTAAAATGTGATTGGCTTCTGCAACCGTGATGTATACAGAGCGCAAAACCGGTCAGAGAGTAAGTTCATGTGGGCAGGTGGAAAATTCGCTAAGTGCAGGCGAAATACCTATTTCTCACAGCAATATATTCTGACAAGATGCCAGGTATGGACCACGGTCTCGAACGAGGTTTCGGGATCATTGTCGAGACCGTCGTTGTTGCCCTTCTGATTAGTGAGCTCGTTCCTTTACTGGTTGAACAAGGTATGCTCCCATCAGGTGTCTTCTGGTGGGTGATTCCTGTTTCAATCGTAAGCGCGGTAATGACTGTAGATGCGTCCAGATACTGGTCGTTCGGCTACCTGGCAGGCGTCTGTATCGGAATCTATCTCGCTATCCCAATCTTCCTTGAAGCAGGATTACTGAGTACACTTGACATTCTGATTTACGGAGGTCTCGCACTTGCGGCAGTTGGCCTCCGAGTCAAGATTCATAGTTCGGGATTCTGACTAGCTCCCTGTCCAGTAGTTGCATAAACCCGGCTGATTCTTCCCTCGCGATGAATCGGACCACGCTAATCGCTCTCTTTTCTCTTCTTGCGACAGACTTTCTCATCGGCATTCCAACAGCTTCTGGTTTCGCCGAGTCCCTCCCTCGGCCGTGTTTAGACGCCGAAATTCGAGCGTTTACATGGTACTACGACGATCGTCGTCGTGGCCAGTCATCGAAACTGTCTCGTCGTCGCAGAAACTCGACGAGCTCGGTGCCAATTCCGGCCAGCTGATCTGCGATAGGCTCGATTCGATCAGCCGCTGTGGGTGATACTCGGCGTTCTGTCCAGAGTTGTCGCCAGGGGTTTGCACTCTTAGCCACTCTCGGTAGCGTCTAAACAAGGCCCTCCAAATCCGTACTTGCCACTTGCTCTCGGAGGTCGTATTCGTCGACAGAACCGGGATTGAGTACACTCTGAGAAGGGGTGGAGACCAGACTACTCCACCGGAATGACTGTGTCATCTTCTTGTCGAACCCGGTCGAATTCGGCAAGATAGGCGACCCTGTCTCGGACCTCCTCGATGTCCACTCCAAGCTCCGCGGCCAGTTCGTCGACGGTCATCGGTTCATCGAGTGCCTGGAGGACTTCGAGCCCCCGGTAGTACCTATTCGTGAGCTCCTGGACGCGGGCCTCGATGGGCGTGGTCACTCCGTATCGCTCCTCGAGTTCGACCAACGCCTCGTTCGCGAACGTGGCGAACTGATCGTCCCCCAGGCGTTCGATCTGGGCTTCGAGTTCTTCACCGACGACATCGTAATCGAGGCCGACCTGCACGAGCATATTCATGTCCTCGATGTCGTCGTCGCGGCCTGCGATCGCCTTGAACAGGAAGATATCCTCGTTGCTGACCAGCCGGACCGCCAGTCGATCCGTGTCGAGGAACGGCTCGCTGCGCTTTTGCATCCCGTCGGTGAGCACGAGCTTGTTCGCGACCTGCTGGTTGAAGATGTCGAGGCGACACCCATCGTCGTTTTCGACGCAGCTCGTCGCCCCCAGCGCCCGGTAATCTGGATCCAGCGATTGTACCTCCGCATACCCGAGGTCCATCAGGACGGCCCACAACTGCCCGTATGCGTCGCCATCCGGGACGACCAGGTCGATATCTTTCGTCGCCCCCTTGACGTCGCGCAGCGACATCGCGCCACCACCGATCAGATAGACCGTGAGCGGTTCAGATAGCCCGTCCCCGATTCGCTGGAATTCGTTCTCGATGTACTCGCGTCCGAATGTTGGTCTCATTGTGGTAGTGGCACCTCGTAGTCAGCCGCCAGTTCCTGAAACTCGTCCCACTCCGGGAGCCGGTCGTCGTCGACCTCGCCGTGCGTCTCGAGGTAGCGCAGCAAGGCGTCGATTTCGTCTTCGAGGCCATACTTCGCCCCCTGCTCTCGGAGATCCTCCTCGTCGACGTCAACGTGGCTGAGTAGAAGGAGACAGTACGAGCGGTGGCGGCTGCCGTCGTCGATTAACAGTGTGTGACAGCAGAGCTCCGCCGGCGAGACTGCGTCGAGGTCCTCGGAATAGACGTAGTAGCGGTGGCCGGTGAGCAGAAACTGGAGGTCGAAGGCCGCGAATCGAGCGAGGCCTGTTTGGTGGAACGGCTCCGCGTCGATCTCCGTCTCGGTCTGGGTGAGGAATTCGTCGTAGTCCTCCCAGAGAATCGTCCCCTTCGGGGCGACGGCTTCGAGGCGTTGACGATGCAGATGGTGTGCGAGTTCACGGGCGAACTCGTGGAGGCGGTCGAAGTCAGCGTTGAAGTCATAATGGCCGTCGGCCGTCCCGACGAGCCCACGGTCGCGAAAACGCTTGAGGACGCGGTTGACCGTGTTGCGGTAGTTGTCGCTCCGGCCGGCGATCTCGGAGACAGTTCGCGGCTGGTCGAGGTAGTACAGCACCTCGAGTGCCTTGCCGGTCAGCAGCTCGGGGAAGTCGATGTGGGAGTGCTGACGGACGAGGTCCTGATAGAGTTCGACGGCGCGAGCATCTGACGGGATGACTCGTTTTCGCCGCCCGTCGCGTTCCGTGTAGACGAGTCCCTTCTCGACGAGGTCGGCGACGGCACGAGAGAGGTAGCTCTCGCTGTGGTCGAGCTTCGTCGCGAGTTCGGAGATCGTGTCGCCGCGGTCGACCGTGGCGAGGACCTCGAGTTCGATACGCCGGAGCACGGTGTAACACAGTACGAAACTTGTATATAAAGAAGTTTCGAGTAGTGTTACAGTCAGGGGAATAGGAGCCAGACCTATCAGCTTAACGACTAAAACGATGGGTTATCGATATGTGTTGGTGAACACGAGAGCAGTCGATGTCCTACGAACCCCCGATCCCACCGGTGAATTTCCCAACAGAGATTGTCAATATGCTTAACGAGTCGAAACCGGAGCGTCTTCTCGAGGTCGCCAGTTACGCCGGGGAACTGGCTGAATACAAGGAACGCGAAGCCCGTCTTGAAGAGAGTTCGGACAAAAAGGAGGTTGAGAAAGAGCCCGACGATTTTCCCGACGACATCCCCTCGAAAGCGACGATCACGATCAAGGAGATCAACCAGAATTGCTACTCAGTCTGTCTGTAGTGAGGGGGTTAAAGAATAAGTCTACTATACGAGTTCTACGCTTTTCCCGCATATATTGAGACAGGAGTCCCCTTGCTGTTTCTCGTCTTCAGGTAGCGATAAGGGCCATGGGGGCAACCATCACACCCCGGCCCGCAGGGGATTTTTCTAACCTCGACGGTCCCATACCTCCGCAATTCTTCGTCGCTGAGCTCTTTCATATCCTCTTTCGATAACTGTTCGACCTCTTCTTGCGCTTCGCGCCGTTCTTCTGGAGACTGGTCTTTCTGGGGTTTCTTCTCGACAGTCGTTCCTTCTGTGTCGTCTCCGTCTTCGGCGACCGGTCTCGTCTTATGCTCGATCAGCTCTTCACAGTAGGCGATAATCTGGTCTAACGCCCCGACGTTCTGCGCTTGGAGTGGCTCAACGACCCAGTTTGCGAGATCATCTGGGGGCTCAGGTGGCATGTCACCCGTAGAGTCCGAGTCATCAGTGGTCATCGTTCTTCCTACGCTACGGTATGAACGTAGTCATCATAGTAGTAGCGTAGGAGACAGCTGATTCCCGCCGGTTTGTCTCCCCCCGAGAACGGCGAGGGTTCTACACATGAATACCGATACAGCAGCCTCACACCCGATTGAGACACTTTCGGGGATGGAGATGGAGGCTGCCGTAGCCGACGTCCGTCGCGTGCAGCATCTGAGCGCAATCGTCCTTGAGTCCCTAGGTCCAGACCCCGATCGTGAGACACTGGTGCGCGAGGTGCTGGTCGAACTATACGAAGCTCATCCAGCCGTTCGGTTGGAGGACAGCCTCGAGCTCGTCCATCTCATAGAGTGTCCCGCCGGTTGTTCAACGAACACCGCGATTCGCACAGTCATCGAGGAGGCGTGTGAATATCTCGTCGAATGGGGGCGTCTCGGTCACCATCAATTCGCGAGGCGGGCATCTCCTTCTGACAGCTAATGGCACACGATCAATCGGTCTTGGAGGATCTACCGCCCGAAAAGCTCCTCGCCGCAACGTCACTCTGCGTAATCACGCCAGCAATCCAGATGATGGACCAGGTGGAAACCCTCGAACGTTATCTGGAGTACGAGCGCGACCATCGGGATCGACCAGCAGTCGTCCGTGAACTCTCAAACCGGATCTCCGAATTACAGACGGCAAACGGAAAGAGTGGAGCTGACGATGAAGAATGCTCAGGGACTGATTCGAGAGAGATGGAACGTCTACCCGGGGGATCTCTTCGAGCTGACCGATCACGCGGTGGGTTAGATTTTGCGTGGCTCAAGAACGACTCCAGGAGACGAGAAGAGCGTGCACAGTCACAGGAAATGGACGTCGCGCTATATAAGCAAGGAGGTATCTACGAAGTACGCTCCGAGTCTGGCGGCGTTTACATGGTGGATGTCCTTGAGAAGGAATGTTCCTGCCCAGACTCGGTCGATGTCGGCGGCTGTAAGCATTATCGGAGGGTTCGTACGGATATCCTCGCCGGGCTCGTCCCTCGACCAGATGGAAAACTTCCCGAGACGACGAGCGGCAAACGGAAAAACGAACTATCCGGTGGAGGTATCCAGGCCATCTGAGTTACCCAGGCAGCAACTGTTAAACTGCAGGCCCTCAATGCCTTACTCTCTCGCCAATATGAACGACTCCGTCTCGGCAAGGAGCAGCTGGATTTCGAGTTCTTGGTCGATCTACCCCAGGAACTGAACATCGAACATGACTCTTCTGAGGAGTCGTAGACTGAGGGAGGGTCTTCGCTATTCGTGTCGGTATAGTGAACATGGATACACCGCTTTCCGGGGCACCCACATGGCGTGCTTGCACTCCTCCAAAAGTGCGTACACGTAACACCCTCCAATGGCTTTGAAGTGACTGCTGTCACTATCACATGTGAGCGCCCTTACCGGGCCGTGTAACCAGTTCGGGTATTCCATAAGATTATGACTCACTTAGCCTTTGGCCTCCCATTCTCACTCCATAATTGGCTACTCGTTTTTAAATGGACTATTTCCACCCATCTCATACTAACTGTCAAAACACGGTCATGGATGGTTGCGGGATAACACCTTGAAGATCCACCCCTCAGTTACCAGCGTTCAATATTCATGGCCGTTGCGACCAGTCTCGCAATCCGAGTGCGATGGCTCTGACTCTTCTAGGGTCTCGAACTCATACTCCAATACTGGGGCCTGTCGGACAAGGATTAGAACTTCGACGTTATCCGTCGCGCTGGTCTATGACGATTTCTTCGAGATTGTCGTTCTCGAGCCCTGCTTTGAGGAGACCCTCGTAGAAGTGCTTATGTTTCTCAAGGGGCTCCTCGCCATCTATCATCAGCTGGCCGTTGATCTTGTTGAATCGCTCTTCAACTCTGTCAACGAGTTCTTCGCTGACATAGAGGGCTGTATGTGGTCGATTTCGGCGGGTGTCCTCATTCGATCCCTCGGAATCGTCGGTCTTGACTGTCTGTTCGGATTGGTCCGTCTGCGCTGTGTTATCCGTATTATCCGACTTGTCCGTACTATCCAGACTATCCGGCTCATCCACTTGCTCTTCTGGCGTCTCCTCCTCAGAATCAGCATCGTCTGGATCCGGCGGGTCGAATCGGTCCATCATCGGGTTATCTTCGCCGCTCATAGGAACTCCTCCAGGTAGTTCGCAATGCGATTGTAGGAAGCCATGACGTCATTCTGAGCGTCTTCATCCCATGGGTAGCCCGCTTCGTCGGGGTTATACTGGAAGATGGACGTTCGGAACTCTATCGCGTGCTCGACGACGTCTCGCTCTGGGACTTTAAACACATAGTCTTCACCGAAGGTTTCGAAGAACCAGTCTTCTACCTCGCGTGCGACGTTCCCTTGAGACGGCACTTCGTTCAATACGGCGCCCATCGTCTTGATGTCGTACTGGTCGAATTTCGTTTCGATTGTATCGATCTCATCAAAGAGGATCTCGAGACTGTCCCTTGCAATCGTGTTCGGATGGCTGGGGAAGAGGACATTCTCGCTTGCTATGAGCGCACCATCTGATAGCGGCCCCAGGTTAGGTGGACTATCGATTAAGATGAGATCGTATTCTGTATCCAGCCGGTCTACTGCCTTCCTTAGAGCCTCGTGGCCCCCCGCTTCGGAGTAGAGGTACTTCTCGAGGTTGAAGTTCTTCAGGTGGGATGGGATGATGTCGAATTCATCGGTTTCTACGATGAGTTGATCCAGGTCATCGTACGTGAGCTGGCCCATATCACTCAGTATGTCGAAAAGGGCATGCTCTGAACTACGATACTCATCCCTCAAGCCCATCTTAAGTGTCGCGCCCCCCTGCGGGTCGGCATCGACGACGAGCACGTCGTGACCTCGATCGCTCAATGCACCGGCTATATTGATCGTTGTCGTCGATTTTCCGACCCCGCCTTTCTGCATCGCGATTGTCACTCGGAATGTCATGGATTATCCGGTTTAGATGGATTATCCGGGTTATCCATCTTACCTTCACTATCCATCTGGTACGCCTTTGCCAATAAAGCCTTGTCAGACGAAGGGGCTCGACCAGCTCGGATAATATGGATAATATGGGTTCTCTGAATTATATTGGTTACATATATTGTAGAGATAATCTGTATAATATGGGCTATCCGAATTGGCCGGACAACCTCTAAACGGCGTCTAACTCATGTTCTCCGAATTTTCCGGATTGCATAGAGAAGATGGGTGTGGTGGATAGTCTGGATAATACGTGTTATATGGAAATTAGGGATAATCTGGATAATGTGGATTGCAGGGGCCGTATGGGTTATCCCAACTATCTGCGTTATGTCTCTGGTGCGGATTATACTGGAATATATCCGGTACCGTATTACTTGTCTAGTAATTGCTCTAGACGTTTGCGGCGCTCAATGACGTTCTGTTCGCGGTAGGACTCGTGTGTGGTCTCGATGGACTCGTGTCGGAGCGTTTCCTGTGCCAGCTCGGCATCCTGGGCGTAGAGATCACTGCCGAAACCTCTGCGCCCTCCGTGCGGCTTCAGATACTCGCCGTCGATATGAATCTCAGCGCCCTCACAGAGTCGCTTCATCATGGAACGGGCACCGTTCTTCGAAAGCGCCGGTGGCGCGATCTCGTGCTCTCGGAGGAGTTCCATAGAGGTCGCCTCAACCACGACAGACTCGATGTCATCTTCATCCCAGCCGCGCCGTTTAAGCCCGGTTTCGACGGCATCCGCGAGTGAAGGGTGGTGGCGAGTCGGAAACACCGGCCAGTCCACGGTCGGGGGGTTGAGAACAGTTCGGTACCGCTTCAGGCTATCGACTACTTGGTCGGTCAGGGGAATGGGCTGCTGTTCGCGGGTCTTCCCGAAGACCTCGGCGACGCCACGGTCGAGATCCACATCGCGCCACTGGAGTCCGTCACGGTGTTCGTCGCGCGGGTCGTTGAACAGTTCGGCGCCGCGAGCGCCGGTGAGAGCGAGCATCGTCACGATTGCTCGGTCCCGAAAGGCTCGCTCTCGAACGTCGGCTGATTCGTCGAGTGCGGCGTGAGCCCGTTCGTTCACGAAACCGAGCAGTTCTTCGCGGGCCTCGGCGGACCAGAACTGGCGGTCGTGATCACCGTGGTGTTCAGGGAGTTCCTGTTTCACCCTGTTTGGACGAGCTGGGTTAGAATCGAGACGCTCGTCGTCGACGCACCAGCCGAGGAAGGCTCGGACGATGGTGAAGTACGGGCCGTTCGCGTGAGCTGAGGCCGCCGAGAGGTCGTCTTCGTCGTCGTGGACTCGTTCGCGGAGCCACTGGGCGTATCGGCGGCAGTCGAGGACGTCCAGCCCTTCGAGGGTCGTCACGCCGCGGTGGTTCTCTAGGTACTCGGCGAACGTACACAGGACGAGTCTGTTGTTCGCGCGGTAGTTCCCGGAGTCGAGGCTGGCGAGTCGCGCGTCGATCGCGGCCTTGATGTCGGTCTCGGCTCCTGAACCCCCAGTCTCGGCGGTCGTCATCGGTTCGGATGCGGAGACGGCGGCCATCCACTAATACTTACTGTGTCTTTGTGTTCTAAGACATAGTAAACTGGATATCCTACTATTCACCAGAATTCGGTATTTTGAGGGCCTGAAAACCCGAAACCCGAAGTGATAAACTATATCTCGCTATACGATTTCCA
The DNA here is from genome assembly GCF_051414055.1 of Halosimplex halobium. Taxonomy (NCBI): domain Archaea; kingdom Methanobacteriati; phylum Methanobacteriota; class Halobacteria; order Halobacteriales; family Haloarculaceae; genus Halosimplex; species Halosimplex halobium. The sequence goes on along the minus strand of NZ_JBLKNX010000020.1, from coordinate 25,556 downwards.
GTGGTTTGGAAGTTGAGACTACACCGGGTTTAGCGGGGCTGTAATGCGTGGTTTCGGGCGATTTTTTGAGGCGAATCTACTCCAGATCTTCTCTCGATGGTCTTCTCGTGTTGTACTACCAACTAGACCTGTGAATTTCCAAGAATCCCGACAGCGTTGCCACTCAGGAATCCGCATTGCCCGGACAGAGTACCGCCCTATCCAATTCCAGTCTCCTTCTTCAGCAGCGTCAGCGTATTGTCGGCCGTCACAATGGGGGAGTGCTCGTATTCACCGGTCAACTCGACTTGGACGAGTAGATCAACCGCTCGCCAGATCGAGTACAAGAGACACGCGAAAGCGAAGTAGAAGAACCGCAGTCCGAAATTCGTCGACGTCGTCGCGGCCATGAATCGCTTGATCGACCGATAGCCACTCTCAATCTCCCACCGGTAGCCGTACTCACTGAGAAAACCGCCACCCCGGTTGGACATGAACACCGAGTACTGTCGATAGTCGTCGTGCTCAGAGTTCTCTTTGCGTCGGTAGATCAGCGTCGTCTCATGCCACTCGTTCTTCCCGAGATGGAGTTTCCGATCGGTCTCGTACCGGTCTTGATGGCGCTGGAGCAACCGCTTGGCCTGGGCTTTCTCGCTCGTCTGCATCCGCTTCGGCACGACGTACGACAGTCCACGCTGGCTGATCATCTCCAGGACGTGCTGACTATCGAACTCCCGATCCATCAGGACGTTATCGACGTGAACGAGGTCCTCAGCGGAGTCAAGTAGATCTTCAACGATTTCCTTACGTGACTCGCCTTTCCGTACCGGGCGGGCATCAAGGACGAGCGGGACTGCGTTACCGACCAACTGGACCGTGGCCCACTGGTAGGCGTACTCGTCATTCTTCTCCTTCGTCCCGATAATCTCGTCCTCGTGGCCGGTTCGGTCGCCCGTGAAGGGATCGTCCTCGGTGATGTCGATGGCGACAATACCCGCCCGGAAGAACTCCTCCGTTTCTGCGAGCTCGTCGGTGAGCTGTCGAATCCCCTGTCGGTACATCTCGCGGATTTGCTCGATGGAGAGATCGCGAATCTGCTCGCGATGGCCGTGTCCGAGTGGTGTTCGATCACGCGTCGACTCATGAATGAAGCTGCGAGCGCCCTCGTTGGCCGCCAAGTTCTCACGGAGCCCCAAGTAGGTCTGTAAGCCCCAGTAGGCGTTCTCAGGAATCTCACAGCCCTCGCCACGGTTGAGCGAGAACGCGGGGAACACGACGCGACTGACGTGCTTTGTAATCGTCTCTGCCTTGTCAAGGATGGCCTGGTCGTCAGGGTCCGATTCAGTAGCGTCGCCGCCTCGATCCGGGAGGTTTCGCTCTGGGTCGCGTGGTACAGCGACACCCGCGTTCTGCGCTTTAATCAAGATTATTCGAGCCGCTTCCTGAACAGTCTCGAGAAGATCTCGCGTGAAGCGCTCGTTCCAAGTGCGCCACAGTGTCGATTGATCCGGAACCGTCCCCAACTCGAGGCGTTCACAAAGTTCGGGGTGGCTATCGAGGTACTCGACGAGAGATGTTTCGTGCGTCCAACCGTGGAGTTCCTTCAGCACGAACACACGAAAGAGGGTATCCATCTCGTAGCGTGTCGACCTTCCGTAGCGATCATGGGCCTCGAACCTGAAGTAGGCTATCGGAAGTTCGCAGACGAACTGTTCGAGTGAGTCATGATCTGGATGCGTAAACCAGACACTCGAGACGACTCGAACGTCCGATTCTAATCCACCAAGCGAGGTACGATCGTATAGCGGCGTCGAGTAATATTTGGGCCACTCAATGTGCTGCCGGCGTGCGATCCGGCGAAAAACACTACGCTGGGGTTTACTGGTCCCAGTCACTACGAGATCGTGGCTGCGATATGGGAAGAGCCAATCTAACTGCCCAACAGAAGGACTGTAGTTTGCAGTATCGAGAACAGCTCATGCGGGCGAAGTTGCCGAATCATCAGCGTCTTTCCATTCGCCGAGTCCAGCGGGATCAAGATGGACGTGGACGTCTGAAACTGATTCGACCTCACGGACACGTTGGCGAAGATCTGATTCGAGATCGTGTGCCTCAACCACAGTTAGATTTTTGTCTACTTCAGCATGGAACTCGACCTCGACCATGTGCCCGGAGTAGTACGCAACGAAATCGTGAATCCCGTGAACGGCAGCGTGCTCTCGAATCTGCTGTTTGATTTCTTCCTGTTCTGATTCGGGTGGTGCACTATCAGCAAGGTACTGAATATTCTCACGAGAGATGTCTACGCCTTGGTGGATGACGAGCAGACTCACAATGCCGCCCGCAATCGCGTCAAAAATTGGGTAGCCGACAGCCATACCCAGAACACCCACAAGCGCTGCACCGGTGGTATAGAGATCATTGAGGCTGTCAGCGGCAAGCGCTCGAAGACTTGGTAACTGGAGTTCTTGGTTTTTGTATTGCGTATACCAGTAACAGAGATACATATCACCTAGTGCGAACAGGAGTCCAAGTACGAGCCAGATACTGTACTCGGCAGAGACTCCAGTAAGAATCGAGTGACCTGAATCGTACAACAGTTTGAGTCCGAGAAGAACGAGGACGCCGCCAACGAAGAGCGCAGAGAGAGGTTCGAACCGATTGTGTCCATGTGGATGTGAGTCGTCAGCATCGTCGAAAGCGGATCGGCCCCAGACCAAGACGACACCGCTTGCGAGAAGGTCAGCGACGGAGTGCGCTGCGTCAGCGGTGAGTGCGAGGCTCCCCGTAAGCAGTCCGAGTGCGCCCTCGACACCGATTTTCAGGGCATTTAATAGCACATTGGCCCAAGAGACTTTGAGAAAGGCCACGCGTGAGTCCGACATAGTATGTCGATACTGCTACTCCCCCATAAGAGGCCTCATTAGTTGCGTATAATCGAGTTTTTGATTCAATCTAAACTTTGTTCAGCGGCACTGAGGGTGGTCGGCTAACAAAGATGCCCATCACACGACTGTGGCTACGTATGCATTGAGAAAAGCGGTCTCAACTACTGTTACAATCCAATAGTTGAGACTGGCCCTCCCAATGCATCGGCCGCAGAGCGAGCATGATTGCTGAGACTGTTTCTTTTCAATCGATGATCTCAACTCGAACTCAGCCACCCACGGAGCGGAGCCGCTACTCGCGAGAAAAAACAGAGTCCCTCTCCACCACAGCCGATCCCACCGCAATAATCCCGCCTACCCACCGAGGACCCGGAGCAACGACTGGGACGGTGAGTGATGCGCTCTCTCGAGAGATGTTCGAGACGGCGTCGGACTCGACAGCCGGGGACGCCGCGGAGTCCCGACACGGAGAGACGCAGCCACTGCACATCGACTACTCGCCCTTGCTCGACTTTGTCTCGTCGGCAATGCCGGGCGGTCGTCGGTCCGCGCAGGTGTCCCTGGGTCGTTCGTCGATTGCCTCGTCCGTCGAGGTGGTCTCCACTGGTTCCGTACCCTCTTCTGGCGGGTGGGGGGCAGACGGGGACGCAACTGAAGTCCGCTCGGAGTCGAGCAGCCACGGGAAGATTATCCGTCCGAACTCGAACGTCATGACGAACAGGAGCGGCGCCAAGAAAATTCCGTACCAACCGAACAGAAGCGGACCGATAGTGTATGCGAGCATCACGGCGCCGACGTGGAGTGTCCGTCCGCTGACGTAGGGCCGGAGCAGTTGGTCGGGAATGTAGTCCACGACGACGAACGAGACCAAGAAGAACACGACGGGGAACCAGAGAGCCTGAGGGTCGAGCCAGAGCGCGCGTCCGAGAAGGTACGCGCCCACAGGCCAGGTCACGATCTTGATGCCGATGACTGGAATGAGGCTTGCAACTCCCACGAGCAGACCGAGGAAGGCCGCCTCGGGGATCCGAGTCACCTGGGGGGCGACGACGTTGAGGAGCGAGTAAACCGTCGCCGCGAGCACCCCGGTCAACAGGGCGTTCAGGATATTTCCGAAATAGACGTTGTGGAGGTCGGCGTCGACTGTCGTGAAGTACGTCTCAAGTACCCCGCCGTCCTCGACGAACGTATCGCGTGCCCAGCGACTGATACGGTAGTCGTCCCGCAGGAGATAGAACACCAGGATGAGAACGATGAATCCGTGGATTCCCGCGTTGAACGCCACTCCGACCGACGAAAGCACCGAATCCGCGATCTCTCCCAGAGCCGGTCCGAACTGAATGTCGGCGAGTCGGGCAGGGTCTGCGACCACCGCTTCGAGATACTGCCCGAAATCAGCGAGCAGAGCGGTGATATCGAGGTATGGTTGCACGAGCGTCTCGAACTCTCCAAAGACGTCCGACTCCAGCAGGTCCGTCAGCGACCCGATGAGGATCGCGAACGCCCAGCCGATGATGAACAGTAGCGGTAATACCGCCGTCAGCAACGTGACGGCGACGGCGATGGTCCGTGACTGGAGACGGGTGTTGATGCGTCGGAACACCGGGCGCGTGACGTAGTAGATGAACAGTCCCATCACGACAGTGCCGACGAACCTCCACCCGACGTACAGGAGCCCGGCGACCGTCGCGATAGCGACGAGCCAGAGGACCGCGCGACCGGGATCGGACGGGATCCATCTCAACGTCGGCTCAAACTGTTCGACGGACGATGCGTTCGACGGGGCCGTTGCGTTCGGATCGTTCGGTGGATCTTCGGGCATTATATACTGCTAATACGGACAGTGGTCGGTGATAGGTGAGCGAAGACACGAGTTCGTCCGGTCGGCGAACGTCTTACGCCCCGACTTTGGACCAATCCCGAAGACGTTCGGGACGGTGTCGTTGAATTCAGTCGAGTGATTCCTCGCCACCATCGGTTTGGCCAATCGGGGACGGTTGGGTGTCGGGCGAGCGTCCGGGGAGCCAGTCACCGATGTTGGCGGCGACGTAGTCTCGGCCGCCGAGGCCGAACGCGATACCGACGGCGAGAGCGACGCCGGCAGCCAGGCCCCAGGCCGCGGCCTGTGCGAACGTATTGAGGATCTGCACGTCGACCCCCATCGTGCCCAGCCCGATAACGATTGCAACGAAGTACAGGAACACACGCATTCCATCGGCGAAGATGTCAGTGTAGCTGGTCTCCGTGATCGTTTTCGTGTGCGCGACGACGTCGGCCAGGAAGTCAGCGAGCACGAATCCGAGGACGATGACGAGCGCACCGGCGACGAATGCCGGCAGGTACGAGACGGCAACCGCGATCCACTCCGAGAGGAGTTCGACCGCGAGGGCGTCGGCCGCCGCGAGTATCGCCAGTGCGTACACGAAATATGCGCCGACGCGACCGATACTTCGCGAGACCGCTTTCTCAGTCCCACCCAGCGCACCGCCGAGCGGCGTTTTCATAACAAGTCGATCGACCTCGGTCCGGTCGGCGACGCGTCGGACGCCTCCGCCGACGAGGCGACCGATGACCCAACCGATGAGCAGAATGACTACTGCGCCGAGGAGCTGGGGCAGGAAGTTGATGACCCCCGCGATGGCCTCTTGGAGATAGTCTGGAACGCCCGGGGCATCGATCTGCAACACGAGGGTATTTGTGAATCCCATAGCCGTGACTTGGAGTTATAACTATATTGTTACTAACATCCTGTTTTTGGTAATTGTACAGAATTTTGTATTTACCGAACAGATACAGTATCCCGTTTTTGCAGAGACTATGCATTGTCAGGTACTGTCGAATCATCGTTCGGCCACAGAACTCGCTCTCAAGTGCGTTGGACGGACTATTCGGCTAGTAGACTAGAGGACATTCCGGCCCCCTGGAGACGTTCCTGATCGTTGTGTCACTGATTGTTCCGGTTTCGCGCAGATGAATATAGCTCCTCAATCTCTTATAGAATTATTTGTCAGATCGTGGTTCTTTCCATCGGGTATGGGGACCGGATTCACGAGGGGCATCGAAGCGCCACTCACTCCGTGACCTCCGACTCGTCCAGTTGCGAACCCCGCTCCCGGGGCCGGTTCACCACCGTCTTGTCGGGGAGTTCTCGTTGTCGTCGCAGCGATCGGGTGAGCAGCTGCTGGAGCCACGTCTCGTCGTCCGGATCCGGTTTCTCGATTATCTCGTACTCGACGAGGACGTCGCCGTCGTCGGCCGCGGAGAGACGGAAGTAGTTGAGCTGGTAGGAGGCGTAGTAGACCGGTGGGAGAACCCCGAGGAGCGGGTCGACTCGATGGAGGCGTTTCAGCCACGTCCCAGTGTTGATGACGAGTCGACCGTCGACTTCGGTCGCCGACGGCCGGTGCGTGTGCCCGTAGACGTACACGGCGACCCTCGGTTCGGACGCGAACACGTCTCTGGCCCGGTCGAGGTATTTCTCGACGGGTTCCCGGTCAGTTGGCGATCGGACGAGGCCGAACCGCCTGAGTGTCTTTCGCGCATCCCACACGAACACGGCGAGCGGGATGGAAATCGCCAGCAACAGCACGATGATGACCAGATTTCCGGCGAGAACGAGTTCGACCAGTTGCCCGGCCGGCCCGAAGAAGCCGAGTAGTTCCTCGACCAGGGTGAGTGGTAGCGACCACACGTCGAACCAGTCGAGCGCGAATATCGCGACGTACAGCAGACCCACGTTGAACAGGAGGAGGAACGGCACGACCGAGAACCGCAGCCACGAACTCATCTCCCGATAGAAGTAGTTCGAGATTAGCCAGTCGGGGATCTCGGTCATTGGCGTCACGGCCTGGATATCCTTCAGCCAGTTGTACTTCCCACGACCGGAGAGCTGCCCCGCGCGACTCGTTATCTGTCGGTTCACGAAGTAGCCCGGTGGGTTCGCATACGGATTCCCGAAGTCGGGGATCCGGTTGTTCGGATCCTCTTGCATGCCGTGTTCGACGTGAACGACCGAATCACCGACTGTCCGCTCGATCGACACCTCCTGCTCCAGTGTGACATTGTACTCCGCCAGTCGCTCCACGTACTCCGGGTAGGCCGCGAGTTCGTAGTCGTGGTTCCCCGGGATGAGCGTGATCGGTATCTCCCGGCCAGTCACTTCGAGTTGCTCGAACAGTTCGGGGTAGCGGTCGAGGAGCGCGTCGAACTTTGCCGGCCCCTCGACCTCCGTGAACTCCCAGAGCCCGAACGCGTCGCCGTTGATTATCAGTTCGGCGTCCTCGTCGCTGTGTTCGAGATCCTCGAGAAACGCGAGCAGTTCGTCGAGGAAATCCACCTGCTGGAGCTGCTCGTCCCCGCCGACGTGGAGGTCGCTGATGAAGTAGTACACGTCGGCCATATCGCTACTCGCTGCCCTGGTTTCTGGAGTCACAGCCCCTCGATTCGACCTGGTCGGTTACGATCCGTGTCTCTCCGGCGCGTCGAACGACCGGTCGCATCGGTTCGAACCGCATTGTGGCCGCCAGATACCGACCACCGAGGTGGATGACGTCGTGACGGCAATGCGGCCGGTGACATCCTCGGAGACAACGGTCTCGCGTCCCCGTCGTGTCGAAGGTCGATCTCCCGGACGCGGACATGCCGATGTCTGAGGGGTGTCGGATATAGTTATTACTACGTTACGCAAGCGGTGATCGAACCATCGGTGAGAAAGCTCGGCATATACGAGCGGGCGTCCGAGGAGTCCGCGCCGAAACCAGCACACAGCGAAATAGTCTTCCCCCCGAGTCGGTGCTCCTCTTTGTCGACATTCCGAGACCACGGAGATCGGATCGATTCCCTTCTCGGATCCTACTGCAGGACGCGCGGGGAGGTAAGCAAACCTTTCGTTCTAACGACTGTCTCTAACTAAGTCCTCTGACAGTGTAGTAGGGGTGTGAGTTCACTTGTTGTACTCAGATTCGGCGACATGGACGGCGCTGAAGCCATGCGCGACAGGATGTACGACCTCCAGAAACGAGAGTTGATCACCATTGCGGACGCGGCGGTCGTCAAACGTAACAAGAAGGGAAAGGCCAAAGTCAAGCAAGCCCGCAGTCTCGTCGGTGCGGGAGCACTGGGCGGTGCCTTCTGGGGCATGCTCATCGGGTTGCTGTTCTTCGCTCCGTGGCTCGGGCTGCTCGCCGGCGCCACCGCCGGCGCGCTCTCGGGGAAACTCGGTGATATCGGCATCGACGACGACTTTATCAAGGAGGTGCGGGACGCGATCGAGCCCGGAAACTCCGCTCTGTTCCTGCTGACCCAGGGCGGCAACCTCGACCGCATCAAGGAGGAACTGTCGGACTTCGAGTACGACTTCGAGATCATGGACACGAACCTCTCCCCGGAAGACGACGAGCGCCTCCGTGAGACCTTCGCCGCGGAAGAAGTCGCCGGGTAAATCGCTGACACGTAGCCCCACTGCATGCTCGGTCCCCGGACGGAACCCGGTTCCATTTCCCCGTTCCTGACGACCGCAGCCTCGACTGCTCACACTCATATGCCTCGAACCGCCTCGCCGATCCTCGAGAGAAGCCGCTCGTTCGCTCCTGGCTCCATCGAGGACCACGCCACCGCAAGGCACGACCACCCCTTTGTCGCCCGCATCGGATGGAGCAACTCACGAGTGGGACGCAGCCACGGGGGAGACCGACAGCGAGATCGAGGACGCGAGCGATCGGCCCGCTCGGGAACGTTCCGATGAGCACCGGATCGAGCGACTCCCGGGACGGAGTCGATGCCCCGGACCGACAGCAGGGGACGCTGGCATACTGGGGGCCGGCTATCGCGGTGAGCTTATCGATGTTCATCGCGGTCATCGACTCGACCCTGATGAACGTCGCCATCCCGGCTATCGTGTCGGACCTGAACACCACCGTCCCCGTCATCCAGGGCGCGATCGCGGTCTACTCGCTCGTGATGGCGGCACTGATGCTCCCCGGCGGAAAGCTCCCGTCAATTTACGGCGTTCGGCGGCTCATGCAGGTGACGCTCGTCGTCTACGCCGCCGGGTCGCTGCTGGCGGCCGTCGCCTGGAATCCCGCCGTCCTGTACTTCGGCTGGTCGTTCGTCGAAGGAGCTGCGGCCGCCGTGTTGATGCCGCTGACGTTCACCGTCCTCATCGTCACCTACGATGGGAAAGACCGCGCGAGGGCCCTCGGGGTGCTGGCGGGCGTGAGCGCGGCGGGCGCGGCCGTCGGGCCGATATTCGGTGGGGCGTTGACGACGTTCGCGAGCTGGCGGTGGGGATTCGCCCTCGAGGCGGTCGTCGTCGCCGTCGCGCTGGTGTTCGTTCGCTACGTGAGCGCCGCCCCGCTGACGTCCGATCCCGACCCGCTCGACGTCGGGGGGACCGTGCTCTCCGTCGTCGGCGCGACGTCACTCGTCGTCGGCTTCCTCCTCGCCGGCAAGTTCGGGTGGCTGGTCGCGACGCGCCCGTTCGTCGCCTTCGGCGTCCAGTTCAATCCCTTCGGGACGTCGCCGGCGCTGTGGACCATCGGCCTGGGCCTGCTCGCGTTCGCCGCGTTCGTCCAGTACGAGTACCGCCTCGAGCGGGCAGGCCGCTCGCCGCTCGTCCCGATGGGTATGCTCTCGAACCGCACCTTCACCGCAGGCTCGCTGACCTTCGGCGCCCGGGCGCTCGTCATGGCCGGGTTCATCTTCATCGTCCCGGTGTACCTTCAGTCCGGCCTCGGCTACACCGCCTTCGAGGCCGGGGTCGCGATGCTTCCGTTCTCCGTCGGGACGCTCCTCGTCTCGACGTTCACCACCGGCTGGCGGGCGTACGTGGCGCCGAAGACCCTCGTCCAGGTCGGGGCTGTGCTGATGGGCGTCGGCCTCCTGTTGCTGTTCCAGGACACGAGCCCGGACCAGACGGTGCGGAGCATGGCCGTCCCGATGGCGGTCGTCGGCGTCGGCATCGGGCTCATGACACCGCAGCTCGTCAACTCGACGCTGTCGGCGGTCCCCCAGGCGAACTCCTCGGAGGCCTCGGGCGTCATGAACGCGACTGGGATGCTCGCGTACGCGCTCGGGACGGCCATCGTTGGCGCCTTCCTGCTCGGGCAGTTCTACCGTGGCGTGATAGATGGCACGTTCCGGGCGACGGACGTCGCAGTGTCGGTGCCCCGACGCGACGAACTCGCCCTGGCACTCCAACAGGCCGCAGAGACGGCGACCGAGGCGACCCGACAGGCGTTCCTCGCCGGGTTGACCCCTGCAGAGCGGGCACTGCTCGACGGGGTCTTCGAGGCCGCATTCGTCGGTGCCCAGCGCGCGACGTTGCTACTCCTCGTCGTATTCGCGGCTCTCACGCTCGTGGTTTCGGCGTTCTTACCACGCAATTCCGGGAATGCATGAAGCGCCGCCCGCTCGTACGCTGTTACTTACTTAGCGCCAGCGGCCCTACCCATTAGCTGGTATGTTACCATTGCAGCAGGGGCCAGCGATCGACTTCCAGCAGTACGTCCCGGCACTCATCGATACGATAACGACGATCCTGACGTTCACCATCGTGTTCTTCGTCGTCTACCGGATCGGGCGATCTGTCTCGGTTCGGGCAGTAGAGAACAGCCTGCATCGTCGGGGCTTCGACGAGACGCTCATCGGATTCGCCTTGAGTATGACCGTCATCGTGACGACTGTGTTCGCAATCGCGATCGCTGCAACGATAGCAGGTTTCGGGACCGTACTCGCCGCGTTTGCAACCCTGGGTGGTGCGATCACGCTCGCGGTCGGTTTCGCCGCACAGGACCTCATCGCCAACTTCGTCGCCGGTGTGTTCATCATCCAGGACAAACCGTTCGCAGTCGGCGACTGGATCGAGTGGGACGGGAAGGACGGCGTCGTTCGAGAGATCAAGATGCGGGTGACGAAGCTGGACACGTTCGACAACGAACTGGTGACGGTGCCGAACAGCGACCTCGCCAACGCGGCAGTCGTCAACAACGTCGCGAACGATCGACGCCGAGTGTCGGTCGGGTTCGGCATCGGATACGACGACGACATCGACCAGGCACGGGACGCCATCGTCGAGGAGGGCGCTCGTATCGACGGCGCCCTCGCAGACCCGGAACCGACAGCCCCCGTCACGGACCTGGGCGACTCGGCGGTCGTTCTCTCCGGACGAATCTGGATCGACCCGTCGGAGCGTAGCTACGCGGTGATCCGTTCGCAGTTTGTTGAAGCGGTCAAGGAGCGCTTCGACGCCGAGGGAATCGACATTCCGTATCACAATACGGAACTCTCGGGGGGTATCGAGGTCACGAACGCCTCTCCCGTAGAGGAAGCTGCGACTGGAGACTGACTGAGGGCTGTTTCAACACATCCGTTGTGGGTTCATCGCACTATGACCGGGTAGATAGGTCGAAATCACTCGCGGGATTACAGCCAGCGTTCGCCGCGGTATGCTCGACCGGCGGTCATCGGTACTCACCCTCCCGGTGGCCCAGGCCTCGTGATCGCGCCGAGGGCTGGCGGGGTCAGGAATCCGACGGTCGGCGCGGTACCTGGACCGCGTCCGTATCCCTGATTGCTCGTGCTCGCGCCCCCGGTTGGTCGGGGCCCGACGTACATCGGCTTTCGCGCTCTCGGCGGGCCTGCTCGTATATGTCGATACTTCTCACCACTGACCCGTGGTCCACTCTATTAAGGGATGAGTAACTTTGTATGGCACCTTCTATATATGACACGTGAAGCCGAGACGCGATGGACAATCGGTGCGTCGAACGTCACTGGCTGTCCTCGTCGCCGTCTTGATGATGGTGCTCGCCGGCTGTTCTGGGTTCGAGGGCCTGCCCGGTGATGGAAACGGCAGCGCGACGCCACAGGTGACCGAAACCCCGACGACTCCAGAGTCGACACCGGAGTCGACCGAGGCACCCGCGGAGACCGAACCACCAGCGACCGAAGCTGGTGACGGCGACGAAAGCGCCGGTGGGAGCGGCAGTTCGAACAGCCTGCTCCCGTGGCTTGGACTGCTGCTGGTGTTCGTCCTGGGACTCGCGGCGTTTGGGGTCCTTCGCAGGCGGAACCGGTCCGACCCGGTGTCGGCGGAGGCGCCACGAGGCGACGGCGAGGAGGTCATCTCGCTCCTCCACCGGAACAACGGGCGCGTCTTCGAGGACGTGCTGGAAGAGGAGTTGGACTGGTCGCCAGCTCACACGCGACGGGTGCTCGACGGCCTCGTCGCGACGGGTGACGTCGAACGGACGCAGACCCAGCGTGGCGTGCTGGTCACGTTCACTGACCCGGACCGCCGACTCGAGAACGAGAGCGTGGGCGGGGGAGAGGACGAGGACGATGTGGAGTCGGGTGGAGACGACCGCGGGCATCGGTAGTGGCGACACGCTGGCGGACGGGTGCAGTCGCTTGGGAGAAAATCGCGTCGGGTGAGCCGCCTCGGGGTCAAGCCCCGAGGCACTCGCCCTGTTTTCTCTCTAGAACGATCAGCCCGCAGCGACACACCGGCATCCGACGAGAGTCGTCGAAGGGTTGTGGGCTCGGGCTGACGAGCGGCGGCCGCTCGGGTCTCGAAGCCCTCAGCGAGCAGACGATCGAGGGCGTTCGACAGCGCGGTCCCGCGGCGACCCTTTCAGCCACCCGCCGAGAGCACCGGCGATCCCACTCGGAATAGCGAACAGCAGTGCGACGACGGCGCCGAGGACGAACACACCCGCACCGGCCAGTATGCTTCCGACTGGCCCTGCGAGGACGCCGACCAGTACACCGACAAGCGATAGAAGGAACGCGCCGACGATTCCGCCGAATCCACCGGCGACCAGCCCGTTCCACGTGCCGTTCCATATGCCCCCGCCAGCGATGTACCCTGCGATGAAGCCGCCGATGATGCCCCCGCCGATGGTGCCGAAGACCGGAATCACGATGCCACCGAACGACCCGACGACGACCATGACGACGAACCCGATCAGGACGGCTCTCCAGTTAGTTGCCATGCCTGTTTTAGGCGGAGTGAAGGCTTAACATTCGTTATTCCGCCGGCATGTGTCGGGAGTGGAACTGAATCAGACGGCCGACTCGCACGATTCCGCGAGGAGAGGATCGCTTGCGAGGCACCTGCGTCTATAGTAGCCTTTGAATTGCCCAGTTGATAGATACTGAGTCACCGTCACAGCGACTCACACAGTGGTTCTATGTTAGTGAAGGGGCTCTACTGAATCGCCGGACAGCGACGTAACGGGTCGGGAAATCGAAGCAGTTGCAGCGGGAGAGTTGCGGTTGGTACGAACGTAACCTCCCGCTTCGCGGAGGGGATGGTCTCGCTGGCTAAAAGTTATTCCGACGATGCCGACGAAGCTGCCGCCCCGGAGGGCCCGCTGGGACGCTAGATCGGAGAGCAGCCGGTCGATCTGTTCGATGGTCTTGTCGGCCGAGTCGTAGAGCAAGCGCGGGTCCTCGCCGACGATTTCGCGCTGGCCGCCACAATCCGGGACGAACGGCACGACCCCGCTCGCGACCTGTTCCGCGACGGCGATGCCGAAGTGTTCCGGATCGCGCCTGTGGAGCCCCCAACGGTGCCGCCCAAGCAGGTTGACGAGGCGCTCGCTCGCCGGCCGCCCCGACTGCGGCGAGCAAGGGTCCGAACGATGTGTCCGCGATCGTCCGCATCGTGAACCTGTTGAGATCGGGGGCCGACCCCAGATACTCCCCGAGAGTCTCGGACGACGGGAACGAGCGGATGAACAGCGTAACCTCGTGATCGTTCTGGCGTGCCTCCAGCGCGGCCGTACGGACCGCTTCGGAACCGCCGAAGCGGTCGAATCGATTGTGGAAGACGGCGATCTGACCGGAGGGTATCGGTAGGGAGACGGCCGTTCGGCCGTTGTGGAATCGGGATTGGACCCGGTCAATTACCCGTATGCATCACCGTGCAGGCGGCAGACACCGAGTTCGACGACGACGCGACGTTTTTGATCGCCGGTCCAGTCCCCGCGGAAGGGAGGGCACTCGTCGTAACGGGTGCCCGGTCGGGCGTCGTCACCCTCGCCCGGTTGCAACTGACCCGGGATGGACTCAAATGAGTGCGACGACGATGGCGTACCCGACTGCGCCGCCGACAAAAAAGAGGAACCGGCCCTGTTGGGGATTAGGAAGCTCCTCTTTGATGACGTTGAGGATGATGCCGCCGGAGACGAACGCGAACAGCCCGGTAACGACGAGTGGTTGACCTACCGTGGCCAACCCGACCGTGGCACCGGCGAGGGTCGCACCCGCGAGGACCCACCGCCCCACGCGATCGTACTGTGTCCCGAGGTGGCGGCGCATCCCGTAGTCGGTGATGCTGAAGTGCAGTCCCATCGCGACCGTGTACAGCAGGAGGTTGACGACGCCCGGGAGCTCCTGGTGGAACAGTAGGTAGCCGATAAGGCCGCTGTAGAGGGCGAAGACAGTGATGTAGCCCCAGAACACGCCTGGCAGCGGGTCGGATCGCTTGGCCGTGGTTCGGGCAGCGAGGACCTCCAGCCCGTAGAACACGACGAACCCGGCGAGCGCGACGCCGTAGATCGCCCCCTCAGTGACGGAGCCCGCGGAGACCCGCGGGTCCTCGGCCGCGAAGTGCGCTATTTCTGGCAGAAGCAGGACGAACACGTACGCGACGGCCGCTCCCCGGCGGCCGACAGCACTGACCGGCCCACCCACGTCTTCGTGTCGGCTCCCTGGCCGACGAGGAGGTGGACGATCGCCAGCGCGAGGGCCGACAGGACGGGCACGATCGGGAGTGACTCGAACGCCACCCCCGGACCCTGTAACACGAGCAACATCTCTCCTAGTGGAGTCGTCGCCCCCGAGAATAGTCTTTTACTCCGTCCTCGGCCGGACCCCCACGCTGGGTGCGCGCTCCGGAGCGTCCGGAAGGTGGTTGTTTGGCTAGGTGCCGAGACTGCTCAACGAAGTCGAGGAGGTCGACTTCCATGGACAGGATTTGATTTTCTCGGCTTCACCCTTCTAACGCGGTGACATCGACCAATTAGACTGCTATTCAACAGAGCAGTTCGATTCGGCATTGTGCGACTGAAGCAGCCGATAGGGGCGTCCGCTCACGTGCCGCCGGGGACGGTGTTCGTTCGAAGCGAGACTCGTGGACAGCGAACTTTAAATACGCAAGACGGCTGTGGGATATACACGGCCGCCGGCAGTCATAGGTTCCTATCCTGCGGGTCGCGCCCAGTACGACAATGACCACATCGAACGACGGAAATTCAGACTCTTCCCCCGAGACCTTCGAGCGAGCCCTCGCTACGCTGTTGCGGGACTCTTTCGCAGAGGGTACCGAGATCGAAGACACATGGGAGATCACCTCTTCATCGGACCTGGTGCCGGACTGGCGGGTCGTCATCGAGAAAACCAGTGGCGCTGTCCCGCCCGAGAACGGCGGCGACTTCGTCGACCAGTGATGCTCTCTGTCGGAAACCCATCAGGTAGCGTATCTGTACCTGGCTCGAATATATTCTCTACACGTAACTTTAGCGGCGTATGTGGTACATATAATTAAGACACCTCCCCCCTGAGAGTCTGATGTACCTCCCATAGCCATACCAACAAGACCGGTTGGAAAGGCGAAACGAACGGAGAGGTAAGAAACTTTGATGACAATCAAAACCAACGATAACACTCCGGGGGATATCGACGCCGAGCAGGCGGTGTCAGGGGTGTTCAAGCTGCTGTCCCACCACCGCCGCCGAATCGCCGTTCAGTATCTCGCCACCCAGGTCGGTACTACCTCGGTGAGCGACGTGGCCGACCAGATCGCTCTCCTCGAAGGTGAGCACACCCACGACCGCTACGAGCGCATCTGCACGAGTCTCTTCCACACTCATCTCCCGATGCTGGCCAACGGCGGCGCCATCGAGTACGACCGAGACCGGCAGGTCGTCGAGCTGCGTGACCAGGCTGCGGGCATGCTCCCGTATCTGGAAGTCGCCGCCGACTAAACGATTTTATTGCCACATTCACGAATTGCCCCCGTGCGAGATACGCGCTGTCCATCTCGCACGCAACAAGGCAGTGACTGGGATGTGACGCGTGAGTCAGCGATCCGTTGACCCTGACTCAAGTCGGCCCCGCAATTGGTCGGAGATGCCGATCAAGTACGTCGTCCCGAAGATGGCGACCAGCAGGCCACCGATCGAGTTGTAGACGAGATCGAGAACAGTGTCATCGAGGCCGTACTGGGTGAGAACTCGAGGGATACCAAGCACCTGTGCACCGATAGCGACGTAGAACTCGATGAGTTCCCAGAAAACGCCGAAGGCCATCACGAAAATCAGGAGATACACGAGGGTGAACTTCGGGCCCATGTGGAGGTGTTCGGTATGTTCTTGAAAGGCTCGCGTTATTGCATAGGCCGATCCGACGACCAGCGACGAGGACAGCGCGTGTGTCATATGATCCCACCACCACGTCGCACCGTACAGACTCTCGAAATCGAGCCCGGGAAGCGGCACCGTTCCGAGCGCGTGTAGAGACATCGCCAGCGTGATCCAGAGGACGAGTCCCACGTTCATAGTAATCTCGTATTTTCGCTCCAGTACTGCCGGTAACTGCGTGACCAACAGGCCGATCGTGGCATTAGTCATGATCGAGGCGTCTCCAACGTACAACCCGATACCGAGGAGGACAACCATCATCAACTGAAGAAGCCTAACGAGTGCGGCTTGTGTGCGCCCGGAGACCAGCACCTTGGTTCTGCTGCTCATCAAGCGCTCACCCCTTCGCCACCGATACGGTCGAGATTGGCCCGGAGCCGGTGCCGGAAGTATCCTCTGAAGAGACCGCCGGCGACGAACCCCGCGAGCGTCGCGGCAGTGAAGATCATCATCAGGTCGTCGTTGGTCTCGACGAAGACTGTTCCGAGATACTGAGACGAAACCGCCGAGCCGACCGCCCAAAACCCCGCTGTCGCCAGTGTGGCAAGCACGACGAAAAACACGGCAAAGTTCGGCGTCATTCGAACCCGTCCCGTCAGCTGGAGCGAGACGACAACGAGCATTCCCAGCGCTGCGATGCTGAGACCGGTGACGAAGTCGGCGAGAAAACTGAGGCCGATGCCCCCGACAGACAGGGGAATCGTACAGATTAGCAGGAGCGGCCACGGGACCGTACGGGTCCATGCTCTGCTTACGAGCGCCGGGGCGATGGCGACGAACGCCGCGAGAGCCGCCAGTGCCATCCGGACGAAAAGGAGCTCGAAGAGCGCAGTTATTGCTACGACGACGAGCGCGATAACGAGCAACCAAGAGATAGCCGCGTTGATCCGACTGTCCCTGACAAACCATTCCTCGGGTAACTGTTGGCTCATGTTCGGTTTTCCTCCTTGACACGCCAGTCGCGAATCGTGCCGACGGGTGACAGCGTTTCGCACGACTCCTGTGGAACAGCCCCTAACAGCCAGCGAGGCTTGGCAGCGATTGCTACTGTCCGACTCTGGGGCGGGCGAGAGCGGAGTGGAACCCGTGCATTACCGCGCGGAGCGGTAGATTGAATGAGAGCCCCCTCTGGCGATTCGACGCCGGTGGTCGGGCTTCGGTGGCTTCGGGAGCGAAGGCCCCCCAGAAGTGCTCCTCGTTCTCGACCGGGAGGGTGGTTCAGATGACCGCCGGTTCGAGTTGTTTCAGTCCCGTTCTGTATCTGGCGAATCAGCGTGACCCCTGGGTCTACGTGGCCCACTATGTTCTGATCGTTACCGGCCAGAGTAACTGTCAGGGTCACCCCTGACTCCCTCGTGGAACGTCTGGCGCGATCGGCTCACCGGTTCCGCGTCCGACGAGGATCATCGAGACCCCCGTCACGAGCAGGTTCACGCCGAGGAGGACGCCGATGGCCCAGCCCGCGCTGCTCGGGAAGCCAAGCCAGAGGAACCCGGCGAGCAGGAGCGAGATGCCACCGCTGGCGAGAAGCCACGTGGTTCCGGGCTGTCCGCGACTTCGTAGCCCCCACGCGATCTCGACGAGGCCATCGGCAAGGAAAAAGGCGATGGCCAGGAGGGTCAACGTCGCCAGTCCGACGACCGGGTTCGCAATGAACGCAATCCCCGCGAAGCCGTAGAGGACGGCGAGTACCGCTTGCCCGAGCACGTTCCCAAGCGTCCCCGCCGAGAAGGCGTTCGCGGCGTGCACGAGCGCGCCGACGACGAGAACTGCGCCGAGCAAAATCGACACGGAGATTCCCGTAATTAGGGGAAAAACCACGGCGAGGAGTCCGAGTATCGCGATGATAACTCCGGCGGCCGTCGCGGAGCGGCCCCCAATGCGGTTCGGTTCGATATCGACAGAAGTGCTAGATTTCATCGCTCTCAGACTTTATTACGCCGTCTGAGGGCATAAGTGGGTTAGATCGTTCAGTTGAATTTCTTCCGCACTCGAGATACCATCATCCGGTAAGTATATCCAAATGTACAGTTCGGCTCGCGAATACGGCGATCTACCGACTGGGTATCGGCGCCGTCAGCGCACCAGTTTCGGACCAAACCGAACGTAACTGACTTATCGAGCACACCTCCAGTGGCAGACGACCAGCTTGGAAGAGACACGACGACTATGTATTCAGGGTCTGATTTTGCTGACGGCCGTGACTCCTTGACCGCGGATTACTATCTTCCTAGAATTTGCTTCCGTCATGTTCAACCGGAGTCTCGCTAGTTTTCTTCGAGGGGCCTTGAATAGAGTTGGCGTAGCTTGATACATAATTGCCGGTTGTGAATTCTCACTCAATGGGGTCCATAGCGGCGTTTCGCTCGGTCTACTATGTAATGACCTCCGATCAGAGGGGTGCTGCGTGGCAGCCCCCTTGGACGCGGTGCGCGACTAATACGCTGAATTCGCGGAGATTTCGGGGGCGATGATCGACTAGCGTTGTGACGGGAAAGCTGGTGCAGCGCATGTCGATTTGGAGGCAGAACTCATACACAGAGGATACCTGTAGTAGTCGTCTTCCGGATTTCCTCTAGATGTGGACGTGTTCTTGAGCGTGTACGGTTCAGTATCTCGTAGTGGCTTCGACTCTTATGTCTCGCCGAACTGTCTTTCGACGGATCGCCCAACGACAATACGGTGAGTGGCCGGCGTATAATTCGACACCACTATACGATCGAACGTCGCTCGCTGGACTGGAATCCGATATCCGGACAGTCTCAGAGACGTGGTTTGACCACGATAGTCACGAATCCGTCGAGGAGTTCGTCTGTGTACTCCCGCTAGCCTACTTCCGGTTCAGCGTCCACGATCGGTATGAGGGGTCGACCCGCTACCGTATGGACACCCTCTTTCGGGTGTTCGTACTGAAAGAACTCCACGGGTGGGAGCACGAAACAGCGCTCGTCGACTACCTCGGGACCCGTCCTGAACTCTGCGAGCAACTAGGTTTCGAGACGATCCCAGACCAGTCGACACTGTGGCGAAGCTGGCACGAGCGGTTCACCCCTGACCTCCGGGAGACGGCCGAGACGGCGGCTCGAACGATCTTCATCAAAGCCCAGAATGCGGGTGTCGAGACTCCGCGTGAACCGGCACGAAAGCTCCGATACTACGGGAACGTGTCGAGTGAGTCAGACCCGGATAATCAAACTAAGTTGAAGCAGGCAGAGAAGATTACCGACCACGTCAGCCGCATTGTTTTCCCGGCATTTTCGCTGGATCGTGGGGACGGCTGCGAGATCCACGAGAACGCCTACTGGGACTTACAGACGTATCTGGGGCTTCGCGAGCGGCTGGCTGCTAACGAGGGCGCTCGTAGCTTCACCTACGAGTCGACTCGAGAGCGGACACCGTTGGGTCACGCCCATCGCGAGCAGATTCGCGATTTCTCGATCGAACGGATTCGAGAGATGTACCGACAGGCCGTTAACAGGCTCCTGAACAAGGTCGCGGAGACGGAGCAGTGCTTTCGAGCGGGCATCGTCGCCATCGATATCACCGAAGCCAATCCCTTCACCGGCAACAGAACGGGCCATGAAGATAAGATCATCGGGACGAAAGAGAAGACCGACGAGTACGCCTACCAGTGGGCAACGGTCCAGCTAGTCGGCAACGCTGTCCCACTCGTACTTGATGCCCGCCCGGTACGGAAAGGCGAGTCACGAAAGGAGATCGTCGAGGACTTGCTGGATTCGGCTGAAGAGCTCGTTCACGTCGATAACGTCCTGATGGACCGGGAGTTCGATAGTCAACACGTTCTGGAGATGGTCAGCCGACGTGGGCTCTCCTACGTCGTGCCGAAGCGGATGCAGACTAGCGAGAAAGCCCAGGCAAAACGATTGCTCCAGCGCGATCAAGACCGGTACGAGACCGACCGCAAACTCCATCTTGGGAAGAACGAGTGGCACGAGACGACGCTGATCTACCGCCGGAAAAAAGACTCTGAGCACGACGATTATCGGCAGTACTCGGTGTTCATGACGAATGGGGCCAGTGGCCACCTCACCGAGTACGGCTACCGGTGGGAAATTGAGAGTGGCTACAGATCGATAAAGCGATTCATGGCCGCCACTACGTCGAAGAATTTCGGCCTTCGATTCTTTTATTTCGCGTTTGCGTGTCTCCTGTACTCGATTTGGCGAGCAGTCGATTTGTTGGTGCAGGTTGAGTTGACCGGTGAATATGAACATTCGCCGATCGTGACGGCCGACAATACGCTGACGCTGCTGAAGAAGGAGACTGGAATCGGGTAGATAGGCACTCTGTCTGGGTTAGCGCGCCGTCTGAGTGGCTACACTATTGGAAGTCTCGAATATTCACCCATACGATCGGAAGTGTGACAAGAATGGCCGCTTGGAGAGTGATCTGAGGTAGTTTCTACGATCGCATCGGTCAAATTCACGCATCACAGCCTCGCTAAACCCACTGTAGTCTCAACTTCCATACAATCGGCACGATATATCATATATCGCTATACGGAATGGCCAGGGGTGCTACAGGTTTCTCTATAGGGAAAGCTATAGCTTAAAGGCCCTTGGTAGCCTGTTCGCGGGCCGCCTCCCGAACTGCCTCGAACTCTTTGGGAGCTGCCTCCTGGAACCCGAGACGGAGTGCAAGGCGAAGGATCTCACTCCGGTCGACGTCCCCCTCCTCGAGATCGAGCTGACGCTGAAGCGCGTGGCCGACCTCCTCCAAACGGTCAGGATTCTCTTCAAGTGCGCGAATGAACGCCGCAAGATGTCCATCCCACACGCTGATGGTCTTCTGTTTGTCGCCGGCGTCGATAGCCTCTAACTCATCGAGGATGTTCTCGACGAGATCACGCTTCGCGTCTTCGGCAGCAGCTTCCTCGATCCGGTCACCGTGGGACGTCTGTTCGCGAAGCGCCGCAAGGTCGTCGTCATCTTCAGCCATGGTGCTCACCTCCAAGACGGGCAACAAGCGTTTCAGCTGCGTCGAGATACGCCTCACGAGCCCGGCGGGCCGTCGTCGACGGCTCCTGGAGCGCAAACGCGGTCTGGCCGTGTTCCGCCGCGTTCCGGATGTCCTGTGAATACGGGACGTAGTCGGGCGCGATGGCGTCCGGATACTCCGACTCGAACGCGTCCAGGTACTCCTCGGCGAGATTCGTTCGGGTATCGACCTTGTTCGGGAGCACGAGCGCGAGCTCGATGTCGACGGCGAAATTGTCGGCAATCTTCCCGAGGTCGCGACGGAGGGCATCAGCCTGCTCGGCCTCGAAGGGCCCCATCTCGACGGGCGTGATGACGTGACGGGCGGCCCACAGTCCGTTGTAGGCGACATTGTTCGTCATGCCTGGGAGGTCAACCAAGACGACATCATAGCCGAGCGGGTCGACGTACTCGTCGAGGAACTGTTCGAGACGACTGTAGCGCTCGCGGGCATCGTCGATATTCCCGAGTTCGGCGTCGAGGGTGTCGAGGCCGGGATGGGCCGGGATGAGGTCCGGTCCCTCAGCAGTCGGAACTACGAGATCAGCAAGGGCGTCATCGCCCAGCTTCTCGGCGATCGTGCCCCAGGCGTCGTCGAAGACCGTGCTGATGTTCGGCCACGCTTCGTCGGCCTCGATCCGCGCCTGGTAGTCCCCCCAGACGCCGAAGTGCTTCGCGAGATCGCCCTGCTTCCCGGCGAGATCAACGAGCAGGACCTCGTGGCCCAGCTCCTCGAGGGCGACGCCGAGGTGGGCGACCGTCGTCGTCTTCCCGGTACCGCCTTTGTCGAGAAACGCGGCGGCGCGCAGTGTATCGCTCATTGTGGTTTCCCTATAGTATCTCCTATAGTGAAGCCTGTAGGCTTAAAACCACGTCAGACAGACGGTTGTTCTAGACTATAGGAAATCATATAGATATTTCAAGCGGATCGATTGCCGTGTGTCTGCACCAACGAATGGTTCTACATCCCGCAGAGTCTTCGGCCCCAGTGGTTATACAAACCAGGCAGGCAATGAATTGATACGTAGATGAGCGACCGGAGGCGGTCACAGGTGTGAACTACCCCTCGAACCCGGATTTCTTTAAGAGGGTGGTGGGATGAGCGGGTCATCAAGCAGTCCGCCGAAACGGGAGCAACAACGCCAGTTCGTGGCAAACACCCTGGAACGACGGCTCGACGAACACCCCGCTTGGCCAGCCAATATCTTCAAATTAGAACTTGAAGGCGCAGATATCTACCAAGACCGCACTGGTGAGATCCTGAGCGATCTGCTCGACAACGGAGAGGTCGGCAAGACGAAAATCCCACTCGGTGGATCCGACATACCATTTGTTACCCGCCCAGAAGACCCACCGCCGGAACCAGATGCTGAAATTCGAGCAGCGACACGAGAGTTCAATCAGTTCTTACGTGAGAGCTCAGATTTCGCTGAACTCACGGCCTACGTCGCACTCTGCAAGGTATACGACGAGATCGGAGCAGACATCACCGCGATGGATGTTCTCCCGAAAGGAGAGCGACCACATCGACTAAACGGGATCGACAACGAACTCGACGGCTTCATGCAGCTGCGTAACGAGTACATCCCGGTCGAAGTGTACAACGGAGCCGATTATCTTTCAGCCGGCGGAAAGTACCAGCAGCTCTGCGACTACTCGATCGACGAACAGCCGATGAGTAACCCGCTCTTGATCAATAGACGAGCAGACTCCGATATCAAGAGTAGAGTTCGGGCAGAGCTTAATGGGATGGTGATTGACACGGACGTAATCCTCGGGTGTGAAGAGACTCATTCAGATCTCGATGCAGTCTTGGATTTGTTCAATCTCGATGGAATTGTACAGCTGCTCCCCCCAATGACGACTGACAGCGGTACAGACCTCGTAGGAGCAGACTATGACAACGCAGTAACGAACCATCCGGGCCTGATTCGACCGCCGGCTGAACTAGCGGTAGCTGCCGATACGCTTCCCGATCAATACGTACGCCGGATTCGCGGAGGGGTCCAACTCTTCTACGTTAATTCGTTCTATCGAAGTGCATCCGAGCGGACTGAGTGGGAAGCCAGCTTAGTGCTACAGGAGATTTACAACCTACTGCTTCGGATCGGCGGGATGACCCGACAGGTCGCTCTCGACATGGGCTGGGACGAGTTCACGGACTCATATGGGAACGTCAAAAGTGCAAACCAACGACAGGAAATGATCCTCGACCAGACTCGAGATTACATCCAACAGCTTCTCGAGGAGCGGGTTCTCGTCGAGCAAAATGATCAACTCCATGCTCGAAGAGCGACCCACCCGCAACAGACGTTCTCCTTCTAACAGACTGGTTTTCACGATCCTCCGCTTCTAAAATCAGGAGCCAAACCAACCGGCGATCACATATTCATCAATATCTTCTCATATTTTTCAAATGAAATCCGTCCGGTAATGGCTAACTGTCGGAGTTCCTCGGGACGTAGCTGTTCAAGATCCTCCTGAGCCATTTCATCAAGAGATTCGCCCAAATCCACGTCAAGACTCACATGTACCTGGTCCACGCTCTGTCCCCTGGAGAGGTACATTATCGTCAGAGCTTCTTCGAGAACGTCCTCCAATATCTCCTCGGTCTGTCCGACGGATTCGATGTCCTCACCCCGATTTTCGATTACCCCTTCGAGGAGGATCCCAAGAGCTGAATCAATATTATCGTGAATCGTCGCCGAAATCAGTGTTCCATTTGGATCCTCAAACGCCTTCGCTAAGTCACGATGTTCAAGATGTTGTTGCAACAGCCCTAAATCCAGAACACTCTGATAGAGCCGGTTTCTAATCCGTGCCCGTATGGCTCGTTCCTGCGCCGATTTGGCCTCAATATCCGATTCGCCGGTCAGATACTTCCGTTGATTCTCTGTCAGTAACGCGGACATCCCGAAATCCGGGACATCAGAACCGTTCTCCTGCTCCGGTGGATCATCTTCGGTCATCGTACTCTATTCTATTACGCCGTAGCACTTATGAGTATGGGGCGTGCATATCCATTTGAAGACTGCATTAACAAGTTCATCGCCCCATGACGAGGTATCTCTATATTTTTGTCGACGAATCTGGCAATCCAAGTTCGGGCGAGTACTACGTCGTCGCGGGGGCGTGGTGCATCTCTGACGAGCCGAATCCCACTCGAACGTTACAATCAACAGTCGACTCGCTGACGGAGATAGCGAATTCACTACGGAACAGTTCACAACCAATATCTGAACTCAAAGGTAGCCAGCTTCCCACAGAGGTCCTTCTCTCAGTGATCGAGTGTCTGGACGGCGGACCAGCCTATGATGATCCCTCTGTAAAACACCAGCAGTTGCCGTGGGCAGGCAGCCTCCCGCTCCGGGTTACGATGCATGATCTCAATCCCAATCTCGGGATTGAGATATTGAAAGAAACACTTGGAGGCTCAGATCTGAGTGCGGAATCGTCCCACCCCGAGGCTCTCCAATCGATTTCGCTGGCAACGATACTGAATCCGCTTGTCCAAGCAGAGATGATTGATCTCACTCGCATCGACCAGATCAAGGTCGTATTGGACGCTCAAGTATGGCAAGCGCCCACCGAACGGATCGAGGCAGGACTCGACGTCGTCGAAAACGTGCCCGAAAACCTCGTATTCGAAACCCGAGACAGTGCTCAAACACCAGGACTGCAGTTAGCGGATCTCGCAGCGTATACCTGGGCACGACAGCTCAGATTCGGTGACTCTGGCAGCGGAGTTGCACTATTAGATGACCTACGGCTTGCTGACGAATGATACGGCACGAAGGATCCTACCAGGCAACAGCGGGAGTCTCATGCCCCTTCAGGGAGGGATCATCGTCTCCCGTGTCACCTGCTCATACTCACCTACTGCGTCTAGCGAATTAAATCTTTGCTCTTTGGAGCGCTCTAGACACGTTCTAGTCCAAGGTTGCCCTGAATTGAACTAGAGAAGAGCGACACATTAGAAGGGAACAGCCATATCAAGGTCAACACTCGCCCACTATAGTATCCGATAGAATTATTTACTCAGAGTGCGTTGCAACTACTAGTGAATCATCTCGACGAGATCTCCGTCGAGGAACTGCAAGACACCCTCGACAACGTGGATGAAAAGAAACCGACACAACGGCTCTTAGTCGCAATTGCGTACAAAAACGGTGTTTCGCAGACTGAACTAGCCGAGTGGTACGACGTTCAACGACGGACGATCTACAGCTGGCTCAAGCGACTCGACACCGACGAGTCGCTTGAGCAAG
>NZ_JBLKNX010000019.1:0-113147 GCF_051414055.1 Halosimplex halobium | reverse complement strand
GAACCCGACGAGTACCGGGCCGCTCGCGCGCTCGCGGTGGCGCCCGCGCCGCTTGTCGGCGGCGTCCTCTACAGCCTCGACCCCACGGTCGCGTTCGGCGCGGCGACGGCCGTCGGCGTCGTCGGCGTCTGGGAACTCCGGCGGTTCGCCCGCCGGACCGCCCGGGAGTGACCGTGGCCGCGCGCTCCCTCGCCGAACTCGTCCGTTCCGCCGCGAGGACCGCCCACGGCGCCGCCGCGACCGGCCGCCGCTGGCTCACCTCCGTCGACCACGCCGACGTGGGACGGCGCTACCTCGCGCTGGCGACCGTCGCCGGGCTCTGGGGCGCCGTCGACGCGATGGCGCTGCGGACGGAGCTGCTCACGCCCGGCCGGGGCGTCTGGTCGGCGGCGACCTACGACGCCTTCTTCACGACCCACGGGCTGACGATGCTGTTCTTCGCCGCGACGCCGGCCGCGTTCGGGTTCGCGACGCTGGTCGTCCCGCCGCTGGTCGGCGCCGACGACGTGGCGTTCCCGCGGCTCTCGGCGACCGCGTTCTGGCTGCTGCCGCCCGCGCTCCTGCTCGCCCGCGCGGGCGCCGCGGGCGACCTGCTCGGAATCGGTGGGCTGGCACCGCCGGCGGTCGGCTGGACGCTGTACGTCCCGCTGTCGCGGTCGGCCGCCGGGGCCGGCCTCGACCTGCTGCTCGTCGGCCTCCACCTCGCCGGCGTCAGCACCGTGCTGGCGGCGATCACACTGATCGTCACCG
This sequence comes from Halosimplex halobium, assembly GCF_051414055.1. Lineage (NCBI taxonomy): Archaea > Methanobacteriati > Methanobacteriota > Halobacteria > Halobacteriales > Haloarculaceae > Halosimplex > Halosimplex halobium. The sequence continues at coordinate 112,397 of NZ_JBLKNX010000019.1, read as the reverse complement.
TCCTCGAATCGCGGACGGTCGGCTGGCACGAGGTCGACGCGTTCACGTGGTCGGTCCTGACCGCCTCCGGGCTGGTCGTCTTCGCCTTCCCCGTCCTCGGGAGCGCGCTCGTGATGCTGCTGCTCGACCGGAATCTGGGGACGACGTTCTTCGCCGTCTCGACCGGCGGGCCGGTCCGCTGGCAGCACCTCTTCTGGTTCTTCGGCCACCCGGAGGTGTACGTGCTGGGCCTGCCGGCGCTGGGGCTGATATCGCACATCCTGCCGCAGTACGCCGGCCGGCGACTCGTCGGGTTCCGCGGGGTCGTCTACTCGACGCTGGCCATCGGCGTCCTGAGCTTCGGCGTCTGGGCCCACCACATGTTCACCACCGGGATCGACCCGCGGCTGGCGGCGACGTTCATGGCCGTCTCGCTGGCGATCGCCGCGCCGAGCGCGATCAAGGTGTTCGACTGGCTGGCGACGCTGTGGGGCGGGGAGGTCGTGCTCGCGCCGCCGATGCTGTTCACGCTCGCGGCCGTCGCGAACTTCGTCCTCGGCGGGGTGACGGGCGTCTTCCTGGCGGCCGTCCCGGTCGACCGCCTCTTCCACGGGACCTACTACGTGGTCGGGCACTTCCACCTCGTCCTCGTCGGAACGGTCGTGTTCGCGCTGTTCGCGGCGAGCTATCACTGGTTCCCGGTCCTGACCGGGCGCCGGTACGACCGTCGGCTGGCGCGGGCGCACTTCTGGCTGACCGCGGGCGGCGCGGCCGTCGCCTTCCTGGCGATGCTCGCGCTCGGCCTCTACTCGCTGCCGCGGCGGACGGCCGCGTATCCCCCGGCGCTCGCGCCGCTGCACGCGGTCGCGACCCTCGGCGCGTACGTCATGGGGGTCGGCCAGGTAGTGTGGGTGTGGAACGTCGCGGCGTCGGCGCGGCGGGGCGGGGACGCGGCGGCCGAGATACGGCGCCGGGCGCGGGCTGGCGCCGGTCGCGTGTGGGAGCGGTGGGCGGAACGGGACCGCTGATCGCGTTCGGTACCCACGCCGGTCCCGGGTGCAACGCCCGGGCGCGACGTTAGCGGGCTCGCCCGCTGACAGTCATGTCAGACGAAAACTGCGTTCGACCGGACGCGCCGACTTCAGACCACCCGGATTGCGACGGGGAGTGGTCCTGCTGCCGACGGCCGGACCCCGACAGCCTCCGGACGTTCGTGTTGCTGTCGGGGTTCCAGCGGGACCTGCTGTTCGTCGTCGCCGGGCTCGCCGAAACCGACCCGAGCGGGAGCGACATCAAGTCCGCCCTCGACCGGGACTACGTCCGCGACGCCAGCCACGGCACGCTCTACCGGGGGCTCGGACACCTCCACGAGGAGGGGTACCTCAGGAAGCACCCGGTCGACGGCCGGACCGACAGCTACCACCTGACGGACGAGGCGGAGGCCGGCCTCCGGTCGTACCTCCAGTGGGCGCGGAACCGCCTCGCGGGCGACAGGGGCGGCGCGGCCATCTGCCCGGCGGGCGGTGACGAGCGATGATCCTCGGCACGCTGGCCGCCACGCTCGCCGGGGTCGTCGGTGGGCTCGTCGCCGCCGTCGTGCTGGTGGCACCGCTCGTCCACGCGGCGCTCGGGACCGACCGCTTCGACCGCCGCCCCTCCTTCGCCGTCGCCGTGACGGTCGCGCTCACCGCCGTCTTCGTCGGCGGAGCCGTCGACCTGCTGGTCGGCTGGGTCCCCGTCGTCGGGCGGTTCCTCTCGCCGCTCGCCTGGGCGTACGTCCTCCGGCACCTCGGCGAGAGCGACTGGCCGCCGGCGCTGTTCGTCGGCGCCGTCGGCTGGCTGCTCACCGTCGTCTTCGCCGCGGCGGTCGGCCTGCACTGACGGACAGGAGCCACTCCGCCCGCATCCCCACACGGGAACCGCCAGCAGCCTCGGACCGCAGCGACCGCGGCGTGTCGGTCCGGTACCGGCGCGTCCGACCACACACTCACCATGACCTCAGACACACAGGACAGCGACTGGACAGCAGCGGAGACACCCGTCGACGCGGGCCTGCGCGACGTGACACAGACCGCCGTCGGCCCGTACGCCGTCGGGGCCGAGGGCGTCGTGCTCGGCCGCACCGGGGACGGCGCCTGGGAGATCGTCGTCCCAGCCGGACCGGCGACCGACCGCAACCGCCTGACTGCGGTCGACGTGAGCGCCGACGGCCGACGGGTCTGGTTCGCCGGCTCTAGCGGCGCGCTCGGCCGCTACGACACCGAGACGGGACGCAAGCACGACTTCACCGCCCCCGGCGAGAAGACGAGCACCTGGGAGGCCCTCGCCGTCACCGGCGAGCGCGGCCGCGAGCGGCTGTTCGTCGCCAACGGCTCCGGCGAGGTGGTCGCGGCGACCGTCGACGCCGACGGCTGTCCCGACTTCGGGGCGGTCGTCGAACCGGGCCGGGGCTCGACCGTCACCGCCCTCGCCGCCGGCGGCGACCGCGTCTACGCTGCCGACACGAGCGGCAACGTGTTCGCACGACCGGCCCGCCCCTCGTCCGACGGCACGACCGACGGAGCGGCGGATCTCGACGACGCCGACGCGGCCGACCGCACAGGCCCCGCCCGGGGGGAGTCCCACTCGGACGGCGCGTGGCGCGAGGTCGGGATCGACGGCGCGCAGGTCGACTTCCACGACCTGGCGGCGTCGGGCGACCGCCTGCTGGTCGCGGGCGACGGCGGGCTAGTCTACCGGTACGACGCCGCCTGCGACAACTGGACGCCCGTGCAGGCGGGCGTCGGCGCGCTCGCCGGGGTCGACGACAGGGACGGCCGGGCGGTCGCCGTCGGCACGGACGGTGGCGCGTTCGACCGCCGGCCCGGCCGCGAGGGGTGGGGATGGTCGCCGATGCCGACGGAGACGGCGCTGGCCGCCGTCGCGCTCGGCGCGTTCGACGTGGCCGTCGGCGAGGACGGCGTCGTCCTCGAACGGGGGGTCGACGCGTGAGCCAGGAGGTGGCGCTGTCGGTCCTGCAGCTCGTCGCGCTGACGATCCCGCCGATCGCCGTGCTGATCCAGATGCTGCGCCGGTCGGAGAACCTGCCGTGGCGCATGCGCCAGCTGAGCTTCGGGCTGGTGATCGTCAGCGTCGTCGCGTTCATCGCGACCGGGATCGCCGTGCTGAGCTACTTCCTGAAGTACGTCGCCGTCCCGCAGCTGCTCGTCGTCGCGATCTCGCTGACGATCGTCGGGCTGGTCCCGTTCGCGCTGTTCGTCGCGATCCTCTACATCGAACACCGGGAGGAGTTCGGCCCGTGAGCGACCCTCGGGGGGCGAAGCGGCGTGGACGGCGCAGCGCCGACCGCCGAGCGTAGTCGCGAACCGACTGCCGAGTATCGACGCCGGAACCGGTGGATCGGGGTACCACTGGGGGGCCGAGGTGGGCCATCACACCCATGACGACACACACCGCAACGAGTACGACCGAATCGACTCGAACGACCGACACCGACCAGCGACGCGGCCGGACCTGCGAGGAGTGCGGCGGGCCGCTCCTGACGGACGACCGGCGGGGCGAGGTGGTCTGTCGCGACTGCGGGCTCGTCGCCGAGGAGACGGTCCTCGTCGACGACCGGACCCGCGGGGACGACGACGAGGGCGGCCGGAGCGTCGGCGCCGCGACGACGCCGCGATACCACGACAGGGGCCTCGCGACCGTCATCGGCGAGGCCGACCGGGACGCCCTCGGCAACACGCTCTCGGACCGCAAGCGCAGCCAGGTCCGCCGCCTGCGGACCTGGAACAGCCGCTGCCTGGCGAAGGACGGCCGCGAGCGGTCGCTGCAGTTCGGCCTCTCGGAGGTCGACCGGATGGCCTCGGCGCTCGACCGGTCGGAGCCGGTGTGCGAGACCGCGAGCGTCCTCTTCCGCCGGGCCCACGAGGCGGGCGTCCAGCGCGGCCGCTCGCTGGAGGCGACGGCGACCGCCGCCCTCTACGCGGCCACCCGATCGCTGGAACTCCCGACGACGCTCGACGACGTGGCCGAACGCAGCCGGGTCGACAGAACGTCGTTCGTCCGGGCGTACCGCGAGCTGGTGCGCGAGCTCTCCCTGGCGGTCGGCCCGCCCGACCCGACCGACCACGTCGCCGGCATCGCCTCGGACCTCGACGCGCCCCAGGCGGTCCGCCGCCGGGCGCGGGACCTGCTGGAGACGGCCAAGGAGTCGGAGTACCACGTGGGGAAACACCCGAGCGGGCTGGCCGCGGCGGCCGTCTACGCCGCGGCCCTCGTCGAGGGGGTCGACCTGACCCAGGCGGAAATCGGCGACGCGGCCGACGTGTCCGCCGTCACGATCCGCAACCACTACTCCGAGATGCTCGACGAGTGGCGCTCGGAGCTGTGACGCCGAACTGCGGGGATCCCCGTGGATGACCGACCCGTCGGACTCGACGCCGGACCCCTCCCCGCGCAACCGTCTGGCCCGCCGGGTCGCCGCCGTGACTGTCGGGCTGGCGGCCCTCTCGGTCGTCGCGCTCGCCGTCGGCGCGACCGGTGGAGGCTACGACTCCACGACCGAGGCGACCAGGCGGGGACTCCACCGGACGCTGCTGACCGTCGGGCTCCCGGCGACCGTCCTCGTCGAGGGGGCGCTCGTCTACGCGGTCGTCCGCTCTTCCGGCGACTCGCCGGCGACGCCCGTCGGCGACCGCCGCTGGCCCGAACTCGCGTGGGCAGTCGGCGTCGGCGCCGTCCTCCTGCTCGTGGGCGCCCTCTCCTACCAGGCGATGGCCCCGGCCGCCGTCGGCGACGCCACCGTCCGCGGCCCGCTCTCTGACCCCGGGGAGAACGCCGGAACCGGTGCCGGCGGCGGGGCCCTCGTCGTCCACGTCACCGCCGAGCAGTGGGAGTGGCGGTTCCGCTACCCGACGGCGAACCGGACGAGCGAGCGACTCGTCCTCCCGGTCGACCGGGCCGTCGTCGTTCGGCTCCGGTCGCGGGACGTGATCCACTCCTTCGCGGTGCCGGACCTCGGGCTGAAACAGGACGCCGTCCCCGGCCAGTACACGTACCTCCGGACGACGCCGACCGACACGGGCCGCTTCCGCGTGGTCTGCGTCGAGTTCTGCGGGGCCGGCCACTCGCGGATGACCGCCCCCGCCGCCGTCGTCGCCCGGTCCGAGTTCGCGAACTGGACGGCCGGGGACGCGGGCTGGACGGGTGACGACGCCGGCTGGACGGACGGCGACGCCGACCGAACGGTCGACCCCGGGGAGCGGCCGACCCGGCATCCCGGCCGGTCGACCCTGGACGGCCAGCCGCAGGTGTCGCGCCCGTGAGCGCCTGGCCGCCACTCGTCGCGGCGGGGGTCGCGGGCGTCTACGCCGCCGCCGGACTCGCGCTCCTCGGGGACGCGGTCCCGGCCTGGTCGGCCCCGGCGGCCGCAGTGGTCGGGAGCGCCCTCCTCTGTGTCGGCGTCGCTGGCTGGCGGTCGGGGGTCGAGCCGTCCGGCGGACCCAGCGGATCGACCGACCGAGCCGTACGCCTGGGATTCGCGGCAGTCGTGTGCGCAGCCCTCGCGGCCGTCGGCGCCGGGTTCGCGGTACTCCTGCACGCCCTCGCGTGGCCCTGAGCGGGCTACACGGCAGGTCGTGAGTCGCGTAAGCGGGGCGTTCGGTGCCGTAACCGGCCAATACCCTTCCCGATCGCCGACCGACCGACGGTATGGCGACGCTCCAGGAGTACTGGGAACAGGTCGGCGTCGGCGGCCTGCTGATCGTCGGCGTCCTGCTGTTTTTGGTGCCCGAACCGACCACGTCCTTCCTCGGGATCGTCGTCGTGATGACCGCCTCGGTTATCTGGCTGGCGAACTGGGAGCGCGGATAAACGGAGTCGCGAGCGGCTGAGACGGGTCCGCTACTTCCCCTCGAACTCGGGCTCGCGGTCCTGCTGGAAGGCGGCGAGGCCCTCCCACACGTCGTCGGTGGTGAACAGCTGGCCGAAGGCGGAGGCCTCGTACTCCAGGCCGGCGTCGGTGTCGTCGCGGCCGGCGAGCATCGCGCGCTTGGTGAGCTTCTGGGCGATGGGCGGCCCGGCCGCGAGGTCGCGGGCGAGTTCCCACTTGCGGTCGTCGTACTCGTCCGGACTCACGACCTCGTTGACGAAGCCGTAGTCGGCCATCGTCTCCGGGTCGTAGTCGTTCTTCGCGGTGAAGATGATCTCCTTGGCGCGGCCCTCGCCGACGATCTCCGCGAGGCGCTGCGTACCGCCCCACCCCGGGATGAGCCCGAGGTTGTGCTCGGGCTGGCCGAACTGGCCGCTCTCGCTTGCGATCCGCATGTCGGCCGCGGTGGCGAGTTCCATCCCGCCGCCGAGGCAGTAGCCGTCGATGGCGGCGACGACGGGCATCCCGACCTCCTCCAGGCGGCCGAAGACGCGCTGGCCCTTCCGGGACATCTCGCTGGCGTCGAGGCCGCTCTCGGGCGCGGCGCTGGCGGCGTCGAACCCGGCGGAGAACGCCCGGTCGCCCGCGCCCTCGAGGAGCACCGTCCGGATCTCGTCGTCGGCCTCGAACTGGTCGAGCGCGGCGTCGAGCTCGTCGATCATGTCGACGGTGATCGTGTTCATCCGCGCCGGGCGGTCGAGCCGGATGTGGCCGACAGCGCCGTCGGTCTCGACGACGATCTGCTCGTACTCGACGGTCTCGCCCTCGTCGTCACTCCCGTAGAAGCCGCCCTCGTCGGCGGCCGCGCGGAGGCCGTCCGAGACCTCGTAGCGAGCCGCGCCGGTCTCCTCGTGGAGGTCCTCGAGCGTCTCGACGAGGTCGTCGAGCCCGTAGGCGTCGGCGCGCTTGCCCGGCCCCTCCGGGAAGCCCGCGCCGAGCATCATCGCCTCGTCGACGTCCGAGACGGGCGCAACGTCGTTCTCGACGAGCTTGCCGACCTCGTTGGCCATGACGGCCAGGAGTCGGGCCTCCACGTCGTCGCGGCCCTCGTCGGCCGGGATCTCGACGCCGCCGTCCTCGTAGTCGTAGAAGCCCTTCCCGGTCTTCTTGCCGAGTTCCTCGGCCTCGACCTTCTCCTCCAGCAGCGGGCACGGTTCGTAGGCGTCGCCGAGCACCTCGTGGAGGTATTCGAGGACGTGGAGGGTCACGTCGTGGCCGACCTGGTCGCCGAGTTCGAACGCGCCCATGGGCAGGCCCATGTCGAAGGAGGTGGTCGAGTCGACCTCGGCGACGGTGGCCACGTCGTCGTGGACGAGCCAGCAGGCCTCGTTCATCTGCGGGACGAGCACCCGGTTGACGATGAACCCCGGCGAGTCCTTGCGGACGCGGACGGGCGTCTTGTCGAACGCCTCGGCGAGTTGCTCGACCGCGTCGAGCGTCTCGTCGGCGGTGTGGTCGCCGCGGATGACCTCGACCAGCGCCATCCGGACCGGCGGGTTGAAGAAGTGCATCCCGCAGAACTGCTCGGGCCGCTCGGTCACCTCGGACAGTTCGGTGACCGAGAGGCTGGACGTATTGGTGGCGAAGATGGCCTCGTCGGGCGCGTACTCCTCCAGCTCCCCGTACACGTCCTTCTTCACGTCCATCCGCTCGGGGACGGCCTCGATGACCACGTCGGCCTCGGCGACGGCGGCCTCGAAGTCGACGAGCGGTTCGACGCGGTCCAAGGCGGCGTCGGCCTCGTCCTCGGAGATCTGGCCGCTCTCGGCGAGCTTGCCGAGCGACCACTCGATGTTCTCGTAGCCGTCCTCGACGAACTCCTCCTTGATGTCCCGCATCGTCACGTCGTAGCCCGCCAGGGCCGCGACCTCGGCGATCCCGTGGCCCATGTTGCCGGCGCCGAGTACCGCGACCTGCTCGATGTCCTCGAAGTTCATGACGTGTGCATCCTCGCTCGGCTCCCGTTTCAAGGTTTCTCTCGGCCGTAAACGCTCGACTAGTTGATCGTTGATTACGAAGGGTTATGTATGCGAGACGATGACAAACAGGGTATGGACTTCGCACTCACAGACGAGCAAGAGCAGGTCCGCGACGAAGTCCGTCGGTTCGCCGACAACGAGATCCGGCCGGTCGCCACCGAGTACGACACCGAGGAGAAGTTCCCCCACGACCTGGTCGAGGAGGCCGCCGAGTTGGGACTCGTGGGCGCCAACGTCCCGCTGGAGTACGGCGGCGTCGGCTACGACTACCTGACCAACATCCTCATCGTCGAGGAGCTGTTCGCCGCCGACCCCGGGATCGGTCTCTCCATCTCGTCGGCGGCGTTCGGCGCCGACGCCCTCGTCGAGTTCGGCACCGAGGAGCAGAAGGAGGAGTATCTCCGCCCCGTGGCGGAGGGCGAGGCCATCATGGGCTCGGCCATCAGCGAACCCGACGTGGGGTCGGACGTGTCCAGCGTCTCCACGAGCGCCGAGAAGGACACCGCTGAGCAAAGCTCAGCGAGCTCTGGGACGCCCGAGGCGTCCCAGAACGGCGACGAGTGGGTCATCGACGGCAACAAGATGTGGATCACGAACGGCTCCGTGGGGGACTTCTTCGTCGTCCTCTGCGAGACCGACCCCGACGCCGAGGGTCGCTACAATGGCTTCTCGCAGATCATCGTCGAGTCAGATCGGGAGGGGTTCGAGGCCGAGAAGATCACCGGGAAGCTCGGGATCCGGGCTTCCGACACTGCGGAGCTGCTGTTCGACGGTGTGCGCGTCCCCGAGGAGAACCTGCTCGGGACTCGCGGCGCGGGGTTCCTGCAACTCATGCAGTTCTTCGACGAGACCCGCACGGCGGTGGCAGCCCAGGGCGTCGGCATCGCCAGGGGCGCCGCCGAGCGCGCGCTCGACTACGCCCAGGAGCGCGAGCAGTTCGACCGCCCCATCAGCGAGTTCCAGGCCATCCAGCACAAGCTCGCGGACATGCACACCAAGACGGAGGCCGCGCGCCAGCTGACCTACAAGTCCGCCTGGAGCGTCGACCACGCCGACGACCAGCTCACGAAGCTCGCATCGATGGCCAAGGAGTACGCCTCCCGGATCGCCGTCGACGTGGCCGACGAGGCCGTCCAGATCCACGGCGGCGCCGGCTACGTCAACGACTTCGACGTCGAACGGTTCTACCGCGACGCCAAGATCACCCAGATCTACGAGGGCACTACCGAGATCCAGAAGAACATCATCGCCCGCGAACTGCTCGGCAAGGGCATGGTCTGACTCCCCGACCCCCGGTGACTACCGAGAAACTTCCCGAATGGCGCGCGCTGTCGCGCGCTTTCATGCGCGCGACTGTAACCGCGCGAGGGATGAGAGAGCGAGCGGAGCGAGTGAGCGAATCGGCTGGGGAGGTTCGTGGCTGTCTGCGGTGCTGTGGGGGCGGTGCAGTCGCTGTGCGGGTGCGGTCCCTGGCGGACTGAAAGGGCGAGGCGCGCTCGCGCTTGTGTAGTCGCCTGAGCGACCGCTATCCGCGCGGGCGGTGCCGAGAGCGCGGATATGTCGCTCAGCGACCGCGAGCGCGGCGAGGGCGTTCAGCGCCTGCTGTCCCTGGCGGTCGAGTCTATGCAGAGCGAGCGCGGCGAGGGCGTTCAGCGCCTGCTGTCCCTGGCGGTCGAGTCTATGCAGAGCGAGCGCGGCGAGGGCGTTCAGCGCCTGCTGTCCTCTGCGATAGACACAGCAGCTAGCGAGCGCGCCGAAGGCGTTCAGCGCACACCGTCGACTGCCGTCACTATCGTACCCGTCTCTTCCAGGACAAACCTACCAGAGACACCCGTTCAGCTCGCCACTCGGGTCGAGCGCCGTCGTGGCGCCGTACGCCGGCATAAAGAGTTTAGGCGGAGAGTGTCGAATCGGGGGCCATGACCGAGTACACCGTGGAGTTCGCGGGGACCGGCGAGGAGATCACGGTCTCCGACAAGGAGACCATCCTGAGCCGGTGCATCGAGGAGGGCATCGCCCAGGAGTACTCCTGCCGCGTCGGGATGTGTCTCGCCTGCTCGGCGAGGATCGAGGAGGGCGAAGTCACCCAGCCCGCGGCCCGCGGGCTCACGGAGGAGGAAGCGGAGAACTACGCGCTGACCTGCATGGCCCGCCCGCAGTCGGATCTCGTCCTCGACCGGGGCAAGTACCCGCCGAGCATCGAAGACGACGTGGCCCGGGCCGCGGGCGCCGACCCCGACGCCGCCTCCGCCGACGACTGACCGTCCCATGAAGGTCCTCCGCGTCGTCGGCGTCGCCGTCCTCAGTATCGTCGACGCGCTCGTCCCCTCCGTCGTCGCCGCGCTCACCGTCCTCTTCGTCTCGGCGGACCCGTGGGTCGACGCCGCGAACCCCTGGGTCCTGTCGGCCGGTGCCGGCGTCGTCGCCTTCCTCGGCACGCTCGCCGTCGGGTTCTCGATGACGCTGCTCGGTCACGGCCCGTTCCCGGTGACGCGCCTCACGAAGCGGCTCTGGGAGTGGTGGCACCGCCCCTGGTTCGCCGGTCGCAACCGGCGCGGCCGCGGCCGATAGCCGTGCTAACGTGTCCCACAACAGCGCAAACGGTTTTCCCGTCGCACCCGGGGAGTCGGATATGAACAGCGACGCTCCCGGGGAGTTCGTCACGCCGCCGCCGGCAAAAGCGGGCGACCGGGTCGCCGTGGTCGCGCCCTCCGGCGGCGCGGCGACGGTGTTCCCGGACGTGCTGGACCTGGCGCTCGAACGCCTGCGCGACCGCTTCGACCTCGACCCGGTGGTCTTCGAGACCGCAGAGGCCGACCCCGGCGAACTCCGCGAGCACCCCGAGTTGCGCGCCGCGGACGTACACGAGGCGTTCCGCGACCCCGACATCGCGGCCGTCTTCGCCACCATCGGCGGCGACGACCAGGTCCGGGTGTTGCGACACCTCGACCCCGAAGTCCTGCGGGCGAACCCGACCCGCTTCTTCGGCATGAGCGACAACACCTGCCTCGCCAGCTACCTCTGGACGCAGGGGGTCGTCTCCTACTACGGCGGGCAGTTGCTCAACAACGTCGCGACCGCCGGGGACGTCCCCGAGTACACCGAGCGATACCTCCGCCGGGCCCTGTTCGACGAGTCGCTGGGCGAACTGGAACCCGCCGAGGCGTGGACCGACGACGTAGTCGAGTGGGGTAGCGACGCGTTCCCCGACGCCGAACCCGAGTACGAGGACAGCGACGGCTGGCGGTGGGAGGTGCCGGACGGGCGGGAGGAAGACGCGGTCTCGGGCCGGCTCTGGGGCGGCTGTCTCACCGTCCTCCAGTGGTTGCTGGCCGCCGACCGGGCGGTTCCCGACCCAGCGGATCTGGATGGGGCCGTCCTCGCGCTGGAGACTTCCGAGGAACTCCCGAGCGCCGACGACGTGCGGCGGATCCTGACCTGCTTCGGCGAACGTGGCCTGCTGGAGCGGTTCGACGCCGTCCTCGTCGGCCGCCCGCAGACCCGCAGTCGCGAGGCCGACCGGACCGACGCGGAACGCACCCGCTACCGCGAGGACCAGCGCGCGGCGGTCCGCAAGTGGGTCCGCGAGTACAACCCCACCGCGCCGCTCGTCTTCGACCTCGACTTCGGCCACACGAACCCCAGCGTGCCGATACCGATGGGCGGGCGCGTCACGGTGGACGCGGCCGACCGGACCGTCGAGTTCACCGGCCGCTGACGGTCCCGTGGCTCCGGACGCCGCCGGACCGCGGTCGCCGGTCAGAACTCCTCTTCGCCCCCGCCGAACTCCTCTTCGCCGCCCCACTCCTCTTCTTCTTCCCATCCCTCCTCGTCTTCCCACTCTTCGTCCTCGCCGCCGCCCAGCGCCGAGGTCACTGCGCCGAGCAGGCCCTCTTCCTCCTCTTCCTCGTACTCCTCCTCGTCGTCCAGGTCCACGTCGATGTCGTGGTCGGAATGACTGTGGCCGTGTTTGTGGTGTTTCGATCCGGTCAGCTCCTCCAGTTCCCCGGGGTCGAGCCAGACGCCGCCGCAGTCCGGGCAGTAGTCGACCGTCACGTCGTGTTCCTCGCGCTGTTCGAACTCCGCGCCGCACTGGGGACAGTCCAGCGAGCGGTCGAGCACCATGGCAGCGACTATCATGACGGAGAACCAAACAGTTTTCGCCCGTGATACGACCCCGGAGAGGGGGGTGGGGGCTCACTCCTCGTCGACGGGGTCGAAGGCGTTGTCCCGCGTCGGGAACTCCCCGGTCTCGACCTCGTCGACGTACTGTTCGACGGCGCGGCGGATCTCCGAGTCGAGGTCGGCGTACTCCTTCGCGAGGCTGTACCCCGCGCCGCCGAGCCCGAGCACGTCCGAGACGACGAGCACCTGCCCGTCCACGTAGCGGCCCGAGCCGATGCCGATCGTCGGGACCTCGACGGCCTCGGTGACCTCCCGGGCCACCCCCTCGCTCACCGTTTCGAGGACGATCGAGAACGCGCCCGCCTCCTCCAGTCGCTTCGCGGTCTCGACCAGCGCCTCGCCCGGCGACGAGGTGTCGGTGTCCCGACCCTGGACGTAGGCGCCTCCGATCTGGTGTTTGCGCTGGGGCGTGAGGCCGACGTGGCCCTGAACGGGAATGCCGAGTTCGGTCAGCCGGTCGACGATATCGACCGTCGTCTCGCCGTAGGGCGCGGTCTCCAGTTTCACGGCGTCGGCGCCCGCCTCCTTGAGGAAGCGGCCGGCGTTCTCCACCGACTCCTCCATCGACGTGCCGTAGGTGAGGAAGGGCAGGTCCGCGATCACGAACGCCTCCTCGGTGCCGCGGACGACCGCCGCGGTATTCGACAGGGCCTCCTCCAGGGTGACCGGGAGCGTGTCGTCGTAGCCGAGGTGGTTGTCCCCGGCGCTGTCGCCGACGAGGATCATGTCGACGCCCGCGGCGTCGACCTGTCGGGCGATCGGCGCGTCGTAGGCCGTCAGCATCGTCAGGGGCGTCCCGTCCTCGTACTTCTCGTAGAGGTCCGGAATTGTCGTGCGAGACATCGCGATTGGTCGCTCTTCGACGGCCAGCGGCTTATCAGTTGCCGGAGTCGGAACGGCGGCGTCCGGTTCGTAGTGCGCGTTGAGTAGCCGTCTCCGTCCGACGTGTCGTGAAGGTCGTAGGGCGACCGGAAGACAGCGAGTGCTGAACGCCCTCGGCGCGCTCGCACCGCCGCCGACGAGGACGCCCGCAGGAACCGGAGGGACCGACGCACACCCGGGGGTGGGGCGGGTCGGGAGAAACACCCACCGGGACCGGCGGCGAGCCCGCTCGTCACCGGACGACACGCCGTCCGGTCACGCGTCGACGCGGCGCCAGTACAGCGCCAGGTCGAGCGTCACGTCGTCGAACTCGACGGTCTCCTCGCCGACGCAGGCGTAGCCGAGCGACTCGTAGAACCCGCGGGCCTGCTCGTTGTCCGCGCCGGTGTTGAGGACCAGCGCGCGGTAGCCGCGCCGGCGGGCCCGCCGGGCGAGTTCCTCGACGATCCGGGTCCCGATCCCCCGGCCCTGCATCGAGGGGTCGACCCGGACGCGGGAGAGTTCGCCGGTGCCGGCCGCCGCGTCGAAGCGTTCGGCCATCCAGCCCGCCAGCGGCTCGACGGCGCCGGTGGCGACGATCTCCCCGTCGTCTACGTCTGCATCGCCCGCTCCGCCGGCGAGTTCGGCGACGAGGAACTCACCGCCGGCGTCGAGGTAGTGGCCGCGCACGTCCGCCAGGTCCGTGTCGGGCGCGTCGACGACCCACTCGGGCGTCTCGGCCATCGCCTCGCGGTTCAGCTCGCGGACCCGCTCGCCGTCGCCGGCGCGGTACCGGCGGACCGTCAGGTCGGCGGGCTCGACCATGCTCATGCCGAGGCGACCGCCGCGTCGCCGTAGACGGGGAACCGCTCGCACAGGTCGGCGACCGTCTCGGCGGCGGCGTCGGCGACCGCGTCGTCGTCGGGCGAGTCGAGCACGTCGGCGAGGTCGTAGACCGGTACGTCGTCGACCGGTGAGAGATCCGTCGGCATGTCCGAGTGGTCCGGCGGTCCCGGCTTAGCTACTGTGCTGACACGGACCGGTTCGACGCGATAGGCGACACAGTCGATACAGTCGACACGGCGAGTCGCCCGACCGCGGCCCGGTCACTCCAGGAAGTACTCGATGTCGTCGACGGCGTCGCCGTGGGCGTGGTAGGCGTCGTCGGGCACCTCGGCGAACCACGCCAGGTCGAGGTCGGACCACTCGCCGAACGTCGGGTCGTCGGCGACCGGTTCGCCCGTCACGGGCTCGGTGCCCACGACGGCGTCGTAGCTCGTCGCCGTCCGGTCGGTGTCGCTCCGCAGCTCGTGGGTGACCGCGCTGACCCGGAGCACCTCGGCGGCCGCGGGTTCGCGGCCCGTCAACGCCGCGGCGATCTCCCCGGCGCGGTCGAGCCAGTCGGCGCCGCCCGGAACCGCCCCGTAGGGCAGCCGCCAGCCGTGCGGGCTGTCCATCAGCAACACCGCGCCGGCGTCGTTCGTGACGCCGACGGCGACCAGCCCCTCGACTGCCGAGAAGTACTCGAAGGCGTCCGCGCCGTCGGTCGTCCTCGCTTCCGTGTACTCCACGTCGGGGTCGTCGCGCAGCGTCGACGGGTCGCGCAGCTCGTCCATACCGCGGCGTTGTCGGGCGGGGTATTTGGGCGTTGGTACCGCCGCCGGAGAACCCTCGTCGGACCGCAAACGACCGGAGCGGCGCTGCACGACCGGAGCTAACTGGTAACAACCGACAAGGCAGACCAGCCCGTACCCACCGTCGGAACCAGACGTATGGCGACACACCGGGAGCCACGAACCACGAATCGAGGCGGAACTCGGAGCGGTCGCGATGGCTGAAGTGACCGAACTGACGGGGGAGCGGGGGAGGACCTACGTCTGTCGGACCTGCGAAGTCGAGTTCGTCATCCCCAGAGACGAGACCGCGGTCTGCTGTCCGATCTGCCGGATGAACCGCATCCGGGCGGTCGACTGACCGTCACTCGACCTCGGCCAGCGAGTCGAACGCGCCCCAGCACTCGCAGTCCAGGTCCTCGATCGAACTCACCTCGTCCGGCAGGTCCGAGATCGGCATCCCGTCGTCGAATCGGTCGCAGTCGTCCGTGTGGACCGAGAAGTCGTCGCTCGACATGACCGGCATACAACGGACTGAAGCGCCATCTCGTCAAGAATCCCGCGTATCGTTATCAGTCTGTGTAATAGCCACTTCTATGTCGACTGTGTCGGGACAATCGTTTTGAGGGCGGGGCGAGACACCCGGGTATGGAAGTCGCGGAGCGGGTCCACCTGATCCCGGTGGGCTACGAGAACGACCGGATCGTCCTGCCGGCCGTCGAGTTGCGCGCCGACCGCGTCGTCCTCCTGCGCTACGAGGACGAGACGGACCACCCCTCCTACGTCGAGACGGTCCGCGGGCGGCTCGACGACGAGGGTATCGACCACGAGACGGTGTCGTGCAACATCTTCGACTTCTACGACTCCATCGGGACCGTGGCGGAGCTGGCGACCCGCTTTTCCGACCACGAGGTGTACGTCAACCTCGCCTCGGGGTCGAAGGTGACGGCCATCGGCGGCATGATCGCCTGCATGGCGACCGGCGCGACCCCCTACTACGTCCGCGCCCAGCGCTACGCCGCGGAGACCGACGGCGACGTGGCCGAGGGCATCCGCGAGATTACCGAACTGCCCACCTACCCGATGCAGAGCCCCGAGCCACAGCACGTCGCGGTCATGGATCACCTCGACCGCGAGGACGGCGCCCGGAAGCGCGACCTCATCGACTTCGGCAAGAACGAGGGGCTTCCGTTCATCGCCGAGCGCGACGCCGCCAACCGCAAGAGCGAGTACCGCCTGCTCGACAGCCACGTCCTCGGGCCTCTGGCCGACAACGGCTACGTCGCCCTGGAAGAGGTCGGCCGCTCGACCCGCGTGTCGCTGACCGAGAGCGGCCGCAACACGCTCCGTGCGTTCCGCTATCTCGTCGAGGACGACTGATCCGTCCGACCGCCGCCCGCCACCCGGCCTGTCACACCGGCGCATGCAGTTGTCAGACGTGAGAATTGCACCGCGCAACTCAAGAGGGGGTGACGAGTGGTACGACTACGACCAGATGCCAGACGTTCACAACCGCGAGTCCGGGTCGGACGCCCACCGGCTCGCCCCCGCTGCACCGGACGAGGAGCACGTCTTCGGTGCCTGCAGCCCCGGCTGGCACACCGCGGCCGACCGGAGCGACGCCCTCGCCGACTGGATCGCCGTCGTCCGCGCCAGGGACATCGAACGGGTCTGCTCGCTCCTCCCCGGGGACCACTCGCCCGCCGACGCCGAGGTCGACGGGTACGCCGACGCGTTCGGCGCGGAAAACGTCCTCCACGCGCCGATCCCGGACGGCCGGCTCGCCTCCCCCGCCCGCCTGAAACAGGAAGTGCTGCCGTTCCTCGACGAGGCCGTCGCGGCGGACGAGCGGGTCGTCGTCCACTGCCTCGACGGGACGGGGCGCACCGGCCAGGTGCTCGCCGCCTGGCTCGCCCACGACCGCGGCTACGAGCCCGAACGAGCCGTCGAGACCGTCGAGGAGATGGGCCGCCAGCCCCGCGAACCCGTCCGCGAGGGTAACGCCTCCGAACAGGAACTGCGCGACCTGTTGGCGGTCGTCCGCTGAGCGGCCGGGCGCAGATCCCACCGACCCGTCCCAGAGGTGATGTCAGTTAAATCTCGTAACGGTGAGCACCCGGGCTACCACTCGGAAATACTCCCGTCCTCACGGCGCACGACCGGCGCGTCCCACGCGTCCTCGGTCGCCATCTCGCGCACGAAGTCCTCGTCGACCTCGATGCCGAGTCCCGGGTCGCTGGGGAGGTCGACGTACCCCTCGTCGTCGTGCTCGAAGACGCTCATGTCCGTGAGGTAGTTCGGTACGTCCTCGTTCAACACGATCTGCTCCTGGACGATCGCGTTCTGCGTGCAGGCGTCCACCTGGAGGCTCGCCGCGAGCGCGACCGAGCTCAGCGGCGAGTGCGGCGCCAGCGCCACGTCGTACGTCTCGGCCATACTCGCGATCTTCCGGAGTTCCGTGATCCCACCGGCGTGAGAGATGTCCGGCTGGATGACGTCGACGGCGCCGCTCTCGAGGAGGTTTTTGAACTCCCAGCGTCCGTACAGCCGTTCGCCGGTCGCGATGGGGACGGCCGTTCGCTCGGCGAGGTCCGGAAGCAGGTCGTTCTTCTCCGGGCCGAGGAGCTCCTCGTAGAACATCGGGTCGAACTCCTCCAGTTCGCCGACGAGTCGCTTCGCCATCGGTTTCGACGGCTTCCCGTGGAAGTCCAACATCAGATCCACGTCGTCGCCGACGGCTTCGCGCATCGTCCGCACGTTCTCGCGGGCCTCCTCGACGGCCGGGGTCCGGTCGATGTGTTCGAGGTCGACGCCGGGCCCGCTCTTGATCGCGCTGAACCCCTCCTCGACGCGGCTTCGCGCGGCCTCTCCGAGGTCGTCCCCGCCGACGTGGGCGTACAGTTTGATCCGTTCGCGGGCCTTTCCGCCGAGCAGTTCGTAGACGGGCTCCCCGAGCGCCTTCCCCTTGATGTCCCAGAGCGCCTGATCGATGCCCGAGAGCGCGCTCATCAGGACCGCCCCGCCGCGGTAGAAGCCGCTGCGGTACATCTGCTGCCAGAGCAGTTCGATATCGTAGGGGTCCGCACCGAGGACGTAGCTGTCCATCAGTTCCCGAACGGCCTCGGCGGCCGTCTGCGCCCGCCCTTCGAGAACCGGCTCACCCCACCCGGCGAGGCCGTCGTTCGTCTCGACCTTCAGCAGCAGCGAGCGCGGCGGGACCTCGAACAGCTCGTAGTCCGTCACTTCCATACGTCGGACCCGGAGTGGATCCCTAAATAGCTACGTGCTGTCGGTCCCGTTTACCCAATCAACCACCGGGAGACTGTGGTCGAGGGACACGTCCCCGCGGAGCCTGACTGTCGTCGAGGGACACGTCCCCGCGGGGCCTGACTGTCGTCGAGGCGGACCCTTATGTCCGATGGCGCACAACTCCGGAGCGATGACGACGATCAAGGACAGCGTCCACGACCACATCGCGGTCGAGGGCGTCGCGGCGGCGCTGCTGGACACGCCGCCCGTCCAGCGGCTCCGGCGGATCAAGCAGCTCGGGACGGTCACGTTCGTCTACCCCTCCGCCAACCACACCCGCTTCGAGCACTCGCTGGGCGTCTACCACCTCGCCAGCGAGGCGCTGGCCCACCTCGGCATCGAGGGCCGGCAGGCCGAACGGGTCCGCGCGGCGGCGATGCTCCACGACGTGGGCCACGCCCCCTACAGCCACAACATCGAGGGCATCATCCACCGCCGGACCGGCAAGTACCACGACGACGTCCACGACCTCGTCGCCGACGGGCCCGTGGCGCGAGCGCTGAGCGACCACGACCTCGACCCGGGCGCCGTGGCCGACCTCGTGGCGGGCGACGGCGAACTCGGCCAGATCGTCTCGGGCGAACTCGATGTCGACCGGATGGACTACCTCGTCCGGGACGCCCACCACACGGGCGTCTCCTACGGGACCATCGACGCCGAGCGGCTGGTGCGCGCGCTGCGGTTCGTCGACGGCGACCTCGTCCTGGACGAGGGCAACGTCCAGACCGCCGAGAGCCTCCTGCTCGCCCGGGCGCTGATGAACCCGACCGTCTACAGCCACCACGTCGCCCGCATCGCCAAGGCCATGCTCCGGCGGGCGACCCAGCGGCTGCTCGCCCACACCGACATCGACGCCGAACAGTTGCGGCGGATGGACGACTGCGAACTGCGCGTGGCGCTGCGGGAGTGCGACGCGACCGCCGCGCTCGCCCACCGGCTCGACCGCCGTGACCTGTACAAACGGGGCGTCTGGG
The DNA here is from genome assembly GCF_051414055.1 of Halosimplex halobium. Lineage (NCBI taxonomy): Archaea > Methanobacteriati > Methanobacteriota > Halobacteria > Halobacteriales > Haloarculaceae > Halosimplex > Halosimplex halobium. The sequence continues at coordinate 93,571 of NZ_JBLKNX010000019.1, read as the reverse complement.
CGGAGATGGAAGCCGTTCCCGAGGACCTGCTCGACGCCGACCAGGAGGCCGTCCACGACCACGAGCGCGCGGTGGCCGAGGCGGCCAACGTCGACCCGGACGCCGTGATCCTCGACGTGCCCGGCCGCCCGTCGATGAAGGAGTCGTCGAGCCGCGTCCTCGTCAACGGCGAGGTGCGCCGGCTGAGCGAGCAGTCGACGCTGGTCGGCGCCCTGCGGGCCGCCCAGCGCGACCAGTGGCGGCTGGGCGTCTACGCCCCCGCCGAGACGGCCGAACGGGTCGGCAACGCCGCCGTCCGGACGCTCGGGCTCGACCTCGACGACACCCGGGTCCGCGACGTGCGCCCCGGCGTCCACGCGACCCTCGACGATTTCAATTGACGGTGTCGCCGTCCGCGGATCCGCCCGCGCCGACCCGCCCCGACCCGCCCCGACCCGACCCGCCCCGACGGCTTTAACTGACGCCTCGGGCGACTCACAGTTATGAGTTCCACGACGTTCGAGGGCACGGTCCTCCGCGGGCGCGAGTTCGAGCCCGTCGAGGGCCGTGTCGTCGTCGAGGACGGCGAGATCACCGCTATCGAGGAGGCTCCGACCCACAGCGACGACGTCGTCCTCCCGGCGTTCGTCAACGCCCACACCCACATCGGCGACTCCATCGCCAAGGAGGCCGGTGGCGGCCTCTCGCTCGAGGAGCTGGTCGCGCCGCCCGACGGCCTCAAACACCGGCTGCTCCGCCAGGCCAGCACCGAGGAGAAGGTCGAGGCGATGCGCCGATCGCTGGAGTTCATGGTCGACGCCGGGACGGCGGCCTGCATCGAGTTCCGCGAGGGCGGCGTCGCGGGCGTCGAGGCGTTCGAGCGGGCAGCCCACGGGCTGTCCATCGATCCGATGGTCATGGGTCGGGAGACGATCGAGGCGATGGAGGCCGCCGACGGGTTCGGCGCCAGCGGCGCCAACGACGCCGACTTCTCGCGCGAGCGGACGGCGACCGCCCGCGCCGGCAAGCCCTTCGGCATCCACGCCGGCGAGGTCGACGCCTCCGACATCAACCCCGCACTCGACCTGGACCCGGACTTCCTCGTTCACATGGTCCACGCCGGGGAACTCCACATGGACCGCGTCGCCGACAGCGAGATCCCGGTCGTCGTCTGCCCGCGATCGAATCTCGTCACCGACGTGGGGTTCCCCCCGATCGAGGAACTGCTCGAGCGGACGACCGTCGCGCTCGGGACGGACAACGTCTTCCTGAACAGCCCGTCGATGTTCCGCGAGATGGAGTTCACAGCGAAGCTCGCCGACGTGAGCGCCAGCGAGGTGCTGCGGATGGCGACGGTCAACGGGGCCGAGATCGCCGACCGCAACTGCGGGCTGGTCGAGCCCGGCCGCGACGCGAAACTGCTGGTGCTCGACGGCGACTCCGACAACCTCGCCGGCGCACAGGATACGGTCCGTGCCGTCGTCCGCCGCGCCGGCGTCGCCGACGTGACAGACGTGTACCTCGCCGGGGAGTGACCGGCCGACAGCTGCCCCGGACGCCACCGACCCGGTCGCCTTTGAGATTCAGGCACCGGACTGACACGGGATTCGGCCGTAGTCCCGAACGCAATGTCACTTGCCGACACCGTCTCCAGGATCGACCGGCTGAGCGACGAGCAGCGCGAGTGCATCGAGAACTGCAACGAGGCGACCGAGGTCTGCGAGTGGTGCGCCGACGAGTGTCTCGGCGACGCCGACATGGAGGAGTGCGCCCGGCTCTGCCGGGACGTGGCCGACCTCGCGTCGCTGCACGCCCGGTTTCTGGCGCGGGACTCGCAGTTCAGTAGCACGCTCGCCGAGGCCTGTGCCGACGCCTGCGAGGCCTGCGCCGAGGAGTGCAGCCAGCACGACGCCGACCACTGCCAGGTCTGTGCCGACGTGCTACAGGAGTGCGCGGAGTCCTGCCGGAAGCTGGCCGGCGCCTGACCGCCGGACAGCGAGTCGCCCTCTCGCCGTTCTCGTTCTCCCGACCGCCCCCGCCGCGCTTCCCGACCGTAGCCTCGACCCTGCCGAAGTGTTATACCGCCGTATGTGGTACGTACTATCATGGGGATGTACGACACGATCCTGCTGCCGACGGACGGCTCGGCGGGCATCGAGCGGGTGGTCGACCACGCGGGGGAACTGGCGCGGGTCCACGACGCGACGATCCGGGCGCTGTACGTCGTCGACGCGACGAGTTTCACCGGGCTCCCGATGGAGACCTCCTGGGAGGGGGTCCGCAACGTCCTGGAGTCGGAGGGCGAGACGGCGCTGGAGGGGGTCCAGCGGCTAGCGCCGGACGACGTGCCCGTCGAGGCCGAGACCGTCGAGGGCACGCCGAGCACCGAGATCGTCCGCTACACGCGCGACCAGCCCGTCGACGTGGTGGTGATGGGCACCCACGGCCGGGGCGGGATCGACCGTTTGCTACTGGGGAGCGTCGCCGAGCGGGTCGTCCGGAAGTCGGCCGTGCCCGTCGTGACTGTGCCGGTCAGCGAGGGCACCGTCGAGGCCGACGAGGTCGTCGAGGCCGACCCCGACCCCGCGGCCGGCGTCGAGAGCTCCTGAAGCGGCCGGCGGGACCGCCCGTCCGTCTCCCGCTCACTCTTCGACCGGGCGCAGGTGCTCGCAGTCGCCGGCGGTGACCGTCACTCGCTCGTCGCCGGTGTCGACGACGAGCGCCCCCGGGAACTCCACGTCGACGGCCTCGCCGACGATCTCGCCGCCGGGCGTGTCGACGCGGACGCGCTTGCCGAGCGTCGTCGCGTGCTCGCGCCAGGCGGGGACGACCGACTCCAGGTCCGCGCGCAGGTCGTCGAACTCCTCCAGCACGCGCTGGGTGAACACCCGCCGGTCGACGTCGCCCACCTCGGCCGACAGCGTCGTCGGTCGCGCGTCGCCCGGCAGGTCCCCGGGGTCGACGTTGGCGTTGATCCCCATCCCGACGACGACCCACGAGACGCGGTCGGCCTCGCCCTCCATCTCCGTGAGGATCCCCGCGAGCTTCCGCTCGGTCTCGGCGCCGTCGGCGTCCTCGCCGGGCACGACCACGTCGTTGGGCCACTTGATCCGCGCGTCGACGCCCGCCTCGCGGGCGGCCCGTGCGACGGCGACGGCGGCCGCGAGCGTGAACGCGGGCGCGTGAGTGGCCGGCACGTCCGGCCGCACCAGCAGGCTCAGCCAGACCCCGCCGCTCGGCGATGACCACTCGCGGTCGAGCCGTCCCCGGCCGCCGGTCTGCTCGTCGGCGAGGACGGCCACGTCGGCGGCGCCCTCCCCCGCGAGGTCGCGAGCGCGGGCGTTCGTGCTCGGGATCGACTCGTGGAACTCCACGTCGAAGGGGGCCGCCAGCCCGTACTCGACGGCCGCACCGCCGAACTCGGGGACTGCAACCAGTTCGTAGCCCGCGTCGCCGCTCGCGACCTCGAAGCCCGCCTCCCGGAGCGCCTCGACGTGTTTCCAGACGGCAGCCCGCGACACGTCCAGCCGCTCGGCCAGCTCCGGCCCGGTGACCGGCCCCTCGCTCAGCGCGTCGAGGACCCGCTCGCGCGTCTCCTGCATGGCCGTCACTCTCTCGGGCGCGACCGTAAGTGGTCCGGAGGCAGATCCGCCCCGACCGCCACACCCCGGTCGTCACGCCGCGGCCGCCCGGTCGACTCGCCGGGCACGCCGGACGAACGCGGCGACGGTCCCGGCCTGGACCGCCGCGACGCCGCTCGCCAGTACCGGTCCGCCGACGGGGGCGCTCGCCGCGAGGTATGTCGCGAGGCCGAGAACCGCCACGACGCCCGCCAGCGCCCAGCCGTGGCCGGTCGCCAGCCGCCGGCTCCGCCCGACCGCGCTGGGAACTGACGCGCCCTCGACGAGCAGCGCGGGGAGTGCGACCAGGTGAACGACGACGTAGAAGTACAGCGCGACGAACGGGAGCCCGACGAGCAGCGACACCTCGCCCGCGGGGGCGACCGCCCGGAGCAGCGCGAAGATGCCGAAGACGAGCCCGTAGCGGGCCGTCGCCGTCCGGTCCGGTTCGGCGTCGAGCAGCGTCGCGAACGCGTAGACGCCCGCCGCCGCGAGCGCCGCGGCCCGGAACAGCTCCAGCGCTCCGAGCCAGACCAGCCAGCCGGGCTTCAGCCCGGCGAGTGCCGAGAGCGGCGTCGTCACGTCGGCGGGAACGCTCACCATCACCCCGTAATGAACGGTCACGCGGCCAGCGGTGATACCCTCGAACGCGGCGGTCGGGACGGGGTCGGCCAGGCGAACCCAGTCGACGACCGCGACGGTCAGCCCTGCCAGGAGCATCGCGAGGAAGGCGCTCGGGTGCCTGCGCAGGCGGGCGAGTCCGTCGCGGAGCAGGCCGGTTCCCGTCAGAACCGGCCCGTCGTCGCGCTCGACGCCCGAAGCGGTCGGGTAGCCGCCGTCAGTCGCGCTCGCCGTCTCATCGGTCGTCACGTCGCGCTCGTCGCTCATGGTTCCTCCAGGGCGTAGAGGTGTGCGTTCGCGACGACGTACACGGCGTCGCCGGCGATCGCGGCGGGCGAACACGGTTCCGCGCCGGGGTCGAACCGCCAGCGGACCGAGCCGTCGGCCGCGTCGACTGCTGCCAGCCCGCCCGCGTCGGTGGGCACGTACACCGCGTCGTCGGTCGCCGCCGGCAGGAACGCCGCATCGCTCGGTGTTACGTCCTCGCAGATCCAGCGGATCGAGCCGTCGCTCGCGTCGAGGGCACAGAGCCGCGTCGCCGTCATGTCCGCGCGCCGGACGTAGACCGTCCCGTCGGCGACGGCGACCGGCCCGACCGGCACCGACGCGCCTTCGGGGAACGTGGCCCGCCAGTCGTCCGAGCCGTCGAACGAGTGCGCGCTGACCCATCCCTGGCCGGCGACGTACAGCCGGTCCGGGGTCGCCGCGAGGTACATCGGCCGGTCCGGCAAATCGACCGACAGGTCGGTGCTCGCCCCGGTCGCGAGGTCGTAGGCACGGACGCCGCGGTCCGGGCCGACGACGTACGCGGTACCGTCGCGGACGGCCGGGCGCGTGGCCGGCAGCCCCTCGTCGCTCGTCCACCGGACCGCCCCGCTGCTCCCGTCGACCACCGCGAGGATACCGCGGAAGTACGTCACCAGCGTGTCGCCAGCCGCGACTGGCGGGGGCGCCGTGGTCCCGCCGAAGTGGACCCTGCTGTAGCTGTCCGAGTCCACGTCGACCGACGCCGTCCACCGGGCCGTGTCCGTGCCGGTCCACGGGTCGGACACGTTCCCGCCGAGCCACCCGCCCGAACCGGCGTCGGGACTCGGAAGCCCGACCAACCCGTAGGAGTCGAACGTCGGCGTCTCCAGCGTCCCGACGGTCCGACCCCGGTAGGCGCGAGCGGGCGCGACGGCCGGCGCGGTTCCGGCGGACCGCCGAGCGCGCGCGAGCACGTCCCCGTCACTCGCCGCCGCGGCGAGCAGTTCGGGGCCGGCGGGCGTGTCTTCGGACCCGAACGGACCCACGGCGTAGACGACGCCGCCGGCCACGACCGGCGCGGGTCGCTCGTCCGCCTCGGCTCCCGCGAGGATCCCCCGCCGCCAGCGCACGCTGACCCCGTCGGTCGGCGGGTCGGCCTCGGGCGCGTAGGCCGTCCCGCCGGGGTCGCGAGCGGCCATCGGCCACCCGCTCGCACCGCCGACTGTCGTCGGTACGCCCGCCGCCGTCCGAAGGTATCGCCGCGCGAGGGCGCCGCCGCCAAGCAGCGCGCTCGCGGCGCCACCGCTCGCGAGCAGCCGTCGTCTGGAGAGCGAACCGTCGGGGACCATCCACCGGATCGTCCAAACGCACTGTCAAAAGTCTTCTACTCCGGGCGTCGGCCCTACCGGTCAGTCCAGCACGAACATCGTGTCGCCCATGTCGACGGACTCGCCCTCGCTGACGGCGACGGCGGTCACGGTCCCGGCGCTCTCGGCGACGATGTCGTTCTCCATCTTCATCGCCTCCAGCACGCAGAGCACGTCGCCCGCGGCGACCTCGTCGCCCTCCGAGACGTTCACTTCGAGGATGGTGCCCTGCATCTCGGCGGTGATCTCCTGGCCCTCGGCGGAGACGCCGCCGGAGTCGCCGTCGCCCGACCCGCCGCCTCCGCCCGGCTGTGGACGCTGGGCCTGCTGGCCGCCGTCCGCGCCGTCGCCGCCGGTCGGGATGGCGGGCGCGCCGCGCTCTTCCAGTTCCACCTCGAAGCGCTTGCCGTTGACCTCGACGGTGAACTCCCGCTCGACGACTTCCTCGTCTTCGTCGTCGCCCCCCGTCGATTCGGTGCCCCACCGCTCCTGGGCCGCCTCGATGCGGTCGTGGTCCAGGTCCTCGTCGAGGTACTTCGTGGTGTGCCGTCCCTCCAGGAACGGCTTGTCGGTGAGCATCATGCGGTGGAAGGGGATGATCGTCGGGAAGCCCTGGACCTCGTAGTCGGCGAGCGCGCGCTTGCCGCGGGCGATGCACTCCTCGCGGTCCTCGCCGTGGGTGATGAGCTTCGCGATCATCGAGTCGTAGTCCGTCACGAGGTCGTCGCCCTGCCGGTGGGCGTCGTCGACGCGGACCCCGATGCCGCCCGGCGGGTCGTACACCTCGAGTTCGCCGCCCGTCGCCGGCGCGAAGTCGTTGGCGGCGTTCTCGGCGTTGATCCGGAACTCCATCGCGTGGCCCTCCAGCTCCACGTCGTCCTGCGCGAAGGTGATCTCCTCGCCGGCGGCGACGCGGATCTGCCACTTCACCAGGTCGATGTCCGTCAGTTCCTCCGTGACGGTGTGCTCGACCTGGATGCGCGTGTTCACTTCGAGGAAGAAAAAGTCCGTGTCTGCGTCGAGCAGGCCCTCGTCGTTGCGCTGTTCGTCTTCGACGAGGAACTCGAACGTGCCGGCGTTGTAGTAGTCGCCGGCGTCGGCGCCCCGGCGGGCCGCCTCGCGGATCTGTTCGCGGAGTTCGTCGGTCAGCGCCGGGCTGGGCCCCTCCTCGATGACCTTCTGCTGGCGGCGCTGGAGCGAGCAGTCCCGCTCGCCGACGTGGCGGACGTTGCCGTGTTTGTCGGCGATGATCTGCACCTCGACGTGGCGGGCGTTGTCGAGGAAGCGCTCGATGTAGACCGAGGCGTTCGAGAAGTACGCCTCGCCCTCGCGCTGGGCGGTCTCCAGGGCTTCCTCGGCCTCCTCGGCGCTCTCGACGACCTCCTGGCCCATGCCGCCGCCCCCGCCCTCGGCCTTGATGAGGACCGGGAAGCCGTGCTCCTCGCCGAACTCGACGATCTCCTGGGGATCCTCGACGGGTTCGGTGGTGCCGGGGACGATCGGCACGTCGGCGTCGCGCATCACCTTGCGGGCGTGGGTCTTCTCGCCGAGGCGTTCCATCGCCTCGCTGGCGGGGCCGATCCACGTGATCCCGTCGGTCTCCTCGACGCGGGCCGCGAAGTCGGCGTTCTCGGCCATGAACCCGTAGCCGGGGTGGATGGCGTCGGCGCCGGCCTTCTTGGCGGCCTCGATGACGGCCTCCCCGTCGTTGTAGGAGTCGGCCGCGCGGGCGGGGCCGACGTTGTACGCCTCGTCGGCGTAGCGGACGAAGCCGGCGTGTTTGTCGGCCTCGCTGTAGACGGCGACCGTCCCGACGCCGAGCTCCTCGCAGGCCCGCATCACACGGACGGCGATCTCGCCGCGGTTCGCGACGAGGACCTTCTCGAACATACTCCCCTGTACCGAGCGTCACCTTTTAAAATTGATTGGAGTTCGCGGTGTGGCCGTAGACGGGGCCGTCCGCTCGGACACGCCGTTCCACATCGATCGTTGATGGGAAATTACGCCCATCGATGGGTCGAACCGTCCGTTTTCGGCGAATCGGTTTGTTGGTGTTAAGTCGCTACGGTCCCGAGTTTCGGTATGGAGAGTTCCCACTGGACAGCCGCCGGTGCGTCGCCCGAATCGACCGACCGCGAGCGCGTCGGCCGCGACGACTACGAGACGGTCGAACGGCGAGTGCTGGTGGTCGGCGCCGGTGCCGCCGGCGCGCGGACGGCCATCGAACTGGTCGAGCAGGGCGTCGACCCCGAAGACCTGCTGGTCGTCGGCAAGCGGGGCCACGGCGACGCCCACACGACGTGGGCCCGCGGCGGGATCAACGGCGCGCTCGGGACCCACGACCCGGAAGACGACTGGACGGTCCACGCCGCCGACACGCTGAACGAGGGCCACCACGTCAACGACCCCGGAAAGGTCGAGACCGTCACGAAGCGCATGCCCGCGCTCCTGCGCGAACTCGACGAGTGGGGGATGGCGTTCAGCCGGACCGAGGACGGCGAGATCGACCAGCGCTACTTCGGCGCCCAGTCGTTCCGACGGACGGCCTTCGCCGGCGACCACACCGGTGAGTCGCTGCTCGACACGCTCGTCGAGCGCGCCCAGGACCTGGCGATCCCCTACCGCGAGGACCTGTTCGTCTCCGACCTGGTCACCGACGGCGACCGGGTGCTCGGCGCGGCGGCCGTCGATATCGACTCCGGCGAGTTCGTCGCCGTCGACGCCGAGGTCGTCGTGCTCGCCGCGGGCGGGTACACGAGTCTCTACAGCCGCCACTCCTCCCGGGACGACGAGAACACCGGCGACGGGCCGGCGCTGGCCTACCGCGCCGGCGCCGATCTCCTCGACATGGAGTTCGTCCAGTTCCACCCGACGGGGATGGTCGGCGCACGCTACGGCGACGAGTGGGACGGCCGCCTCGTCACCGAGGCCGTCCGCGGGGAGGGGGGCCGGCTGTACAACGCCGAGGGCGAACGGTTCATGGAGCGGTACTCGCCCGACCAGATGGAACTCGACGCCCGCGACGTGGTCGCCCGCGCCATCGCGAAGGAGATCGCGGAGGGGCGTGGCACCGACAGCGGCGGCGTCTACCTCGACATCTCTCACCGCGACCGCGACTTCATCGAGGAGCGACTGCCGCGGATGTACGAGCGGTTCGCGGACCTGAGCGTCGACATGGCCGAGCAACCGGTCGAAGTCGCGCCGACGGCCCACTACGGGATGGGCGGGGTCGTCGTCGACGACGTGGGCGAGACGGCCGTCGACGACCTCTACGCCATCGGCGAGACGATGGCGGGCGTCCACGGCGCCAACCGGCTCGGGGGCAACTCCCTCGCCGAGACCATCGCGTTCGGCGAGGTGACGGGGCAGGCCGTCGCCGAGCGGCTCGCGGCAGGCGACGACTCCCGTGGCGGAGGCGACACCGGCGCCGCCGAGGACCGCGCGGCCGACCTCCACGCCCGCGTCGGCGCGCACTTCGCGGATCTGGCGGCGCTGTCGGACAGCGACGGCACCCACGACCCCGAGGCGCTGCTCGACGAGGTGCGCGAGTCGCTCTGGACCCACGCCGGGATCCTCCGGGAGGGCGAGGGGCTGGCCGCCGCGCTGGACGAGCTAGACGACATCCGCGAGCGCGCGGCGGATCTCGCGGTCGGCGACCGGACCGACCGCTCGTTCGAGTTCGCCCTCGACCTGGGATTCGCGCTGACCGTCGCCGAGGCGATACTGCGCGGCGCGCTCGAACGCGCCGAATCCCGCGGCGCCCACGTCCGCACCGACTACCCCGAAACCGACCCCGACTGGCGCCGCTCGGTCGTGATCGGCCGCGACAGCGTCGGCGCGATGCGCGTCGACACGGCCCCCGTCGGCACGCCGAGCGAGGCGGTGCAGGAGGCACTCGACGCCGGCTACGAGCTGGACTACCACCAGCTCGAGTAGCCGGCCGACGCCGCGTCCCGCCGGCCCCGCCGCCGAAGCCACCCGACCGGGAAAACGATTATGCGCTTGCTGGCCGTCGCTCCACGGGTGAGCGACAGCGAACGCGTCGCGCGGACCGAGGACGGGCTGGCGCAGGTGCTCGACGCCGACGGCCGCGTCCGCGAGGCGGCGACCGTCCCCGACCTGTCCGACGAGCGGCTCGTCCGGCTGTTCCGCGAGATGAAACTCGCCCGCCACCTCGACGAGCGGGCCGTCTCGCTGCAACGGCAGGGACGGATGGGCACCTACCCGCCGCTGGCCGGCCAGGAGGCCGCGCAGGTCGCGTCGACCCACGCGCTCCGCGAGGACGACTGGATCGTCGACCAGTACCGCGAGCACGGCGCCGTCGCCGTCCGCGGGCTCGAACCGGAGTACCTCCTCTACTGGATGGGCCACGAGGTCGGCAACGAGTGGCTGGCCTCGAAGCACGTCTTCCCGCTGAACATCTCCATCGCGAGCCACCTCCCCCACGCCACAGGGATGGCCTGGGCCGCACGCCTGCAGGGCGACGACTGCGTCGTCTGCTGTCACTTCGGCGACGGCGCCACCTCGGAGGGGGACTTCCACGAGGCGCTCAATTTCGCCGGCGTCTTCGACGCGCCCGCCGTCTTCTTCTGCAACAACAACCAGTACGCCATCTCGGTCCCGCGGAAGCGCCAGACCGCCAGCGCGACCATCGCGGGGAAGGCCGACGCCTACGGCTTCGCCGGCGTCCGGGTCGACGGGATGGACCCGCTCGCGGTGTATCAGGTGACGAGAGGGGCCGTCGAGAAGGCCCGCGACCCCGGCGAAGACCAGTCGCGGCCGACGCTGGTCGAAGCGGAGATGTACCGCTTCGGCGCCCACACGACCGCCGACGACCCCTCGCGGTACCGCACCGACGAGGAGGTCCAGCGGTGGCGCGAACGGGACCCGATCCCGCGGCTGGAGACCTTCCTCCGCGAGCGTGGCCTGCTCGACGACGAGCGGGTCGACGCCATCGAGGAGCGCAACCGCGAGCGGGTGGCCGAACTGGTCGAAGCCGCCGAGGCCTACGAGCCCGAGGTCGAGGCGTGGTTCGAACACGCCTACGAGGAACCGACGGCACGCGTGCGGGAAAGCCAGGCGTACCTCCGCGAGCTGCGCGAACGGCACGGCGACGACGCGCTCCTGCGCGACGAGTGACCGGGACAGGCCGTCGATACTCGCGGATGCGTCGGGTTACCGACTCGCGGGGGCGACCTACCGCCCGGAAGCCGCCGTATAGCAATACCGGCTCCGCCCGTCGAGTCCCGTATGGCCTACCAGGTCGAATGCAGCCAGGACGACGAGTTCATGATCAAGTCCGACGACGAACACGAGGTCATCGAACACGTCAAAGAGCACGCCCGGGAGAAACACGACATGGACATGAGCGACGACGAGGCGCGGGACATGGTCCAGCAGGCGTCCTGACGCCGGCTCTCCGTTTCCCGGTCGCCGTTCTGCGAGCGCCCACACCGTTTAGTGACGCGGACTGCCAGTTCCCGCATGGACAGAGTGTCGGCGGTGGTCGCGTGACGGGCGTCTACGAGTACGCGCTGGGCGAGGCGGCCGACGACCTGCACCCGAACGTGCGCGAGCGGTACGCGCTCGGCCCCGACGACGCGTTCGCGACCGTGGGTCGCGGGCTGATGGACATCACGCGCGGCGCGGTCGCGCTGCCGGTCCTGTACGCCATGCCCGCGCGGAACCTCCTCTTTCCCGAGTCCGGCGAGGACGTGCCGTTCTCGGTGACGACGGTCGGGTGGCGCGACCCGGCGGGCTACGAGGCGCTGACCACCCGCCGGGAGTTCGACTTCGACGGGAAGACCCGACAGTTCGACTCGACGACGGTGTGGGACGCCGACCGCGAGCGGCTGTTCGACTTCCTGGGAACCGGCGGCCACGTCGTCTCGGAGCTCCACCCGCGCGTCGAGGACGGCGCTCTCGTCGTCGAGGGCGGGAAGCAGTGGACCCGCGTCGGCGGCCGCTATCTCCCGACGCCCGGCCCGCTGGCGGTCGACGTGACCGTCCGCGACCGCTACGACGAGGACGACGAGCAGTTCCACGTGACCGCGACAGTCGAGAGCGGGCTCGTGGGACACATCCTCGGCTATCGCGGGTCGTTCACCCAGGAGCGCCGGGAGATGGAGCGAGTGCCCGACGACCTGAAACCCGTTACCGGGGTCGACCCGCTGCCGCCATGAGCGGTCCGGAAGCCGTCGAAGAGACCCCCGACGGTGCCGACTCGGACCCATTCGCCCGGCTCGTCGTCGGCGTCACGCTCGCGGACCTGAGCGCCGCCTTCGGCGCCGGTCTGTGGGTCGTTCTCGCCGCCGCCGCCGGCCTCTCACAGGTCGAGCGCGCGCTCGCGCTGGCGCCGCTGGTCGTGGTCCCGCTGGGCGTCGGGCTGGCCGCCCGCGGAGAGTTCACTGGTCTTCCGGGTCGACTGCTCGGCGCAGCGGTCGCACTGCTGCCCGTCGGTGCGGCGCTGATGGCCCTCTCGCTCGTGGTCGACGCCGGACCGGTCGCCGCGGGGCTGGCCGCGCCGTGGGTGTTCGTGACGAGCCTGCTCGCGCTCGCCGGTGTCTCGCGAGCGGTCGAACGAGGGACTGTCCGGCCGCTACACGCCGCGCTCGTCGACGCCGGCCTGGCGTACGTCCCGGTCGCCGCCGTCGCGCTGGTGCTCTCGCACCTCGGTATCACTTTCTGGTTCGACCCGACGATCATCCTGCTCACGGCGGTCCACTTCCACTTCGCCGGGTTCGCGCTGCCGGTCCTCGCGGGCGTGACGGGCCGACACCTCGGCGGCTTCGAGGGCGCGGCGCGCGCTGTCGCCGGCGTGATCCTCGTCGGTCCGGCGATCATCGCGGTCGGTATCTCCTTCTCGCCGCTCGTGGAGGTGGTCGCCGTCGGCGCGTTCACGCTCGCCGTGGTGGGGTTCGGGCTGCTGGCCCTCGTTCGCGTGGTTCCGTCGCTGGACGCGTTCCCGGCCGCGCTCGTGGGCCTCTCGGCGCTCGCGCTCCCGGCGTCGATGGCGCTGGCGCTCGGCTACGGGGTCGCCGCGTTCTCCGGGACGAACCCGCTCGGGCTGAGTATCGACCGGATGGTGACTCTGCACGGGTCGCTGAACGCGTACGGGTTCGCGCTGTGTGGCGTCCTCGGGTGGCGGTTCGTCGACGGCCGAGTCCACGAGTAGCTTCCACTCACTCCGTCAGGAACGTGACCCGTCCGAGGTCAGACGGATCCGGGACAAGCGACTCCAGCTCGTCGACCCTCGCAGCGAGCGCGTGACTGTCCGTCGCGTTGTCGGGGTAGTAGAGAACTGTCACGTCCGGATAGGCCGACTCGTCGAGGAAATCGTCGTCGTTGGTCAGAAGCAGTCGGTTCCGCTCTACGCGAACCGAGCCACCTGTCCGTCGCTGCTTCCCGCTCCCGGCCGGTCCGAGACGTGGACCGCGTCGATCCCGAATTCGGCGAGCTGCCCGACGGTTCGCTCCGGGACGTTCTCGTCGCACAGCACCCGGTAGCTCATTCACGGTCGGCTCTGATCTCGTCGAGCGTCTCCGCACCGCCTTCACGCGCCGACGCCTCGCGGTCACGGCGTCGGTCCCGCACCGCGTCCATCTCGTCGGGGTGGTCGTGGTAGTACGTCAGCGCGCGGTACACGTCGGCGACCGCCAGGTCGTACTCGTCGGCGACTTCCCTCGGATCGCGGTCCGCACCTTCGACCCGTTCGACGACCTGCAACACCGTGATACGACGCCCCTCGATGTGCGGCTCGTCGTGGATCGCCGACTCCTCGCCGGAGACGATCCGGCCGGTCGCCTGTGCCATAGCCCGAAGTAGCGCATGTTCGTATTTGAATGTACGGCCGCCCACTCGGCCAGCGAGTCGTCGAATTCGCGGCTTTCGGATCTTCACGGCGGCGATCCCGGACCTTAGCCCGCGGCGAGACGCCGCGGGCCCTCCGCCGATACCGTCGCGTTCGCTCCGGGCGCGACGACCCGGACCGACTCGTTGGTTCCCGTCGCCGCGGCGCCCTCGACGAACGTCTCGTTGCCCGCGAAGACCGTGACCGTCTCGGGCGCGACGCGGTCGGAGGAGAACCGCAGCGACGAGTTCGCGGCGCGGCGATCGGCGAAGCGGTCGAACGCGGCGGCGAACTCGTCGGCCTCCGTAGCGTTCTCCCACCGGAGCGTCCACGCGACGCCAGTCCCGTTCCCGTCGGGAGCGACCAGCGAGAGACTCCGGTCGTTGTCCCAGCCGTTCGCGGCGGAGTCGGCGACCGGGCGGTCGAGTTCGAGCCGCAGGAGTTCGCGGACCAGCAGTTCGCCCCGGCGGTCCGAATCGGAGGAGTAGTGGCCGGGCACGGCCGACCAGTTCCCGTCGGCCGTCGCGACGGTCAGGTTCCCGACCGAGACGTTCCGGTCGGGGTGGAGGATCCCTTCGGTTGTCTCGGGCGGATCCCGCAGGATCGAACCGAGTTCGCTCGGCGAACCCGCGCGCGAGTGTACGTACCCGGCGCCGGCGAGGTAGGGCGCGCTGTTCAGTCGGTACGGGGCGTTGCCGGCCTCGTAGCCAAGGCGTATGTAGCGGGTCCCGGAGATCACGTCCCCGTCGTATCGCGCCGCGTAGACGTCGCCGACGTACGTCGCCGCTCCCTCCCCGACGCTCCTTGCAGCGACCCACTCGTCGTACGTGACGCTGGAGAGACCGGTCGGTCGCCAGCGCTGTTGCTGGTGGACGATGTGGGCGAACTCGTGGACGAGTACCGCCTCGGGAGAGGGGTTGTCCGCGTTCAGGACTACGTCGGTGCCACCGCTGGCGACTCCCCCGAGCGTGACGTTCCCGGTCAGTCCCAGCGCGCGGAAGAACGGCGCGGTGTACACCCGGCGCGTCGGCGCGCCCTCGCCCCCGTCCACGACCGAGACCGTCGGCCGGTCGGCGTCGACGCCGTGGAGTCGCTCGACCCGCTCGAAGACCAGCGTGGCGTTTATCGTGCGATTCCCCGCGACGGTGACGACATGCCCGTCGCTCGCGGCTGGTGTCGTAGCGGCCGACGGCTCGGCGTCTGTCGGCGTCGCAGTCGACTCCGCGGTCGTCGTACCGTTCGCTCCGCTCGCGGTCGGCGGCGTCGCCGATTCGGCCCCGCCTCCGGCCAGAAAGCCGCAGCCGGCGGTCGCGGCGAGCAGTCCCAGACAGACGACGATCAGCGCGTGTCTCGCGTGGTCCATGTGAGCGCTCCCGCGCCCCACCCGACCGGCGACCGCGTCCCACCACGGAACCGGGGCGCAGTGCCGGAAATGTCAACTGAAAACATCTAAACCTTGCGGTCACGCCTTCGCGATCGGTCCGACCCGACACCGCTACAGCGGGATGTTGCCGTGCTTCCGGTCGGGGTGGTCCTTGCGCTTGGTCCGCAGCGTCTCCAGGTCGCTGATCAGTCGCGAGCGCGTCTCGGGAGGTTCGAGTACGTCGTCGACGTAGCCCCGTTCGGCGGCGGTGTAGGGGTTGGCGAACTCGTCGCGGTACTCGTCGATGAGTTCCTGGCGTTTCTGTTCGACCTGGTCGGCGGCGTCGAGTTCGTCGTCGTAGAGGATGTTCACGGCACCCTCCGGCCCCATCACGGCGATCTCGGCGGTGGGCCAGGCGTAGTTCACGTCGCTGCCGACGTGCTTCGAGGACATCACGTCGTAGGCGCCGCCGTAGGCCTTCCTCGTGATGACGGTCATCAGCGGCACCGTGGCCTCCGAGTAAGCGTACAGCAGCTTCGCGCCGTGTTTGATGATGCCGCCCTTCTCCTGGTCCTTGCCGGGCATGAACCCGGGCACGTCGACGAACGTCAGGAGGGGAATGTTGAACGCGTCGCAGAAGCGGACGAACCGCGACCCCTTCAGCGAGGAGTCGATGTCCAGCGTGCCGGCGTTGACCCGCGGCTGGTTGGCGACGACGCCGACCGTGTGGCCGTCGAGGCGGGCGAAGCCGGTCAGCAGGTTCCGCGCGTAGCGCTCGGCGACCTCGAAGAACGAATCCTCGTCGACGACGCCGTCGATGACCCGGTGCATGTCGTAGGGCTTCTGCGGGGCCTGGGGCACCACTTCCCGGAGTTCCTCGTCGGCGCGCTCGGGGTCGTCCCACGGCTCGACCCGCGGCGGGTCCTCGGCGTTGTTCGCGGGCAGGTACGAGAGCAGGTATCGGATGTCGTCCAGCGCCTCCTCCTCGGCGGCGGGCGCGAAGTGGGCGACCCCGGACTCACCGGTGTGGGTGGCCGCGCCGCCGAGTTCGTCGAAGGTCACCTCCTCGCCGGTGACCGTCTCGATCACGTCCGGCCCGGTGATGAACATGTGGCTGGTCTCCTCGACCATGAAGATGAAGTCCGTGATGGCCGGGGAGTAGACCGCGCCGCCGGCGCAGGGGCCCATGATGGCCGAGATCTGCGGGACGACGCCGGAGGCGAGCTGGTTGCGGTGGAAGATGTCGGCGTAGCCCGCCAGCGCGTCGACGCCCTCCTGGATCCGGGCGCCGGCCGAGTCGTTGAGCCCGACGATAGGCGCGCCGGTCTCCATCGCCTTGTCCATCACCTTGCAGACCTTCTGGGCGAACGCCTCGCCCAGCGAGCCGCCGAGGACGGTGAAGTCGTGGGCGAACACGAAGACGGTGCGGCCGTCGACCTCGCCGTAGCCGGTGACGACGCCGTCGCCCGGGAACTCCTTCTCTTCCATGTCGAACTTCGTCGAGCGGTGCTCGCGGAGCGCGTCGATCTCGACGAAGCTGTCGTCGTCGAGGAAGTAGTCGATCCGCTCGCGGGCGGTCATCTTCCCGCGGTCGTGCTGGGCCTCGATGCGCTCCTCGCCGCCGCCCTTGCGGGCGGACTCCTTGCGCTCGCGCAGGTCCTCGATGTCCTCCTCGCGGGTCACGCCGGATCACCACGGGTCGGCGTCGGGCGATTCATGGGGGGAACATCGCGAGTCCGATAAAAAAGCGTTGCCCGCGGGACCGCAGTCGTGCGGTCTTCCGAACCGGAACGTTGATTGTTCGTTCAGTCTCCGACACAGGATATGGGTCTGACAGTCCAGCGGACCGCGGTGCTCGCCCTGGTGGGGGCGCTCGCGGTGACTGCGGGGTGTTCAGGTGTGATGGACGGGACGACTGCGACGCCGGAGGTGACGGACACGGCCGCGTGGACGCCCACAGAGAGCGCGGCGTCGTCGACCGCTACCGGAGCGACGGGGACGGCGCGGACCGCCACCGCGAGGGCGACGGCCACCGCTCCGAGTTTCCTCGACCAGCACATCGCACGGCTCCGGGCCGCCGGGAACGTGACGGTGCGGACGACCACCGAGCAGACGGTCAGCAACGGTGACCAGAGCGTCACACAGACCCAGTCCCGGGACGTACAGATCGACTTCGAGAGCGGCCGCGTCCTCTCGAAGTTCGAGCCCCTCGCCGGGGACGGCCGGGAACGGTACCGCAACGCGAGCGGCGCGACGTTCACTCGGCTGGGCGGGGACAGCTTCCTCGGGCCCGAGCGCAGCGAGGAACTCGGAACCGAGACGTACGCGGGCATCGTCGCCGGGGACGCCGACGCGCTCGAACGCAACGGCACGGGGAGGGTCGACGGTGTCTCCGGGACCGTCTACACGGTCGACTCGATCGCCGCCGCCGGCGAGGGCTACAGCAACCTCGACCCGGAGAACGTCACCGCCTTCGAGGTGACCTACGTCGTCGACGACGAGGGCTACGTCTCCTACCAGCGGGTGAACGTCACGTTCGCCGCCGAGGGGCGGACCGTCACCTACAGCAGCCGCCGGCGGTTCGTCGACGTGGGCGCGACGACGGTCCCGCGGCCCGACTGGGTGAGCGAGGCGCGGGCCGTCGCCGCCCGGCCCGACCCCGACGACGTGGTGACTCGCACCTACGAGACGACCGGCGAGGACGGCCGGGTAGAACTCGACGTGACCGCGACGGCGGGCGAACTCGACGACACCGCCGCCCTCGGCCCGGAGGTCAGCGAGAACCCGCTGTTCCGGAACGACCTTCTCAATCGCTATCGCGCCGGCGAGATCGCACAGTACTACTTCCTGCTCGACACCGTCGAGTCGGTCACGATCCGGGTCCACTACGACGACGCCGCCGTCGACGACGCCAACGAGTCGAAGCTGCGGCTCGTCACGCGGAACGTGACGACGCGGGAGCTCGTCCCGGTGAACTCGACGGTCGACACCGCCAGCGACACGGTCTCGGTGACGTTCACGAGCGAGGCGGCGCTCGACCGACACCAGGGCAAGACCTTCCTCGCGGTGCGGTGGTCCCAGTACCGGTCGGCGGTGGCCGAGTTGCTCGGGGAGAGCGACGACGGCGACGGCTCGCGGACCGCTCCGCGAGTCGGTACCGACTGAACCGCTCGGTCCCCGAGCGGACGCGGGTCCCGACGGTCACCGCTCGGCGCCGCCGCCGAAATCGGCGGAGTTTTGACCGGCCCGCCACTGCGGCCGAACGTGAAGAACGTCACGGCCCGCGAGTCGAACCCCTTCGGTTTCACGCCGCCCTGCGAGCGGTTCGTGCCGGGGTTCGGCGACGCCAACGCCGACTTCCACGTGATCGGCGACCACCCCGGCGTCCACGGGGGCGGGGAGTCGGGCTACCCGTTCACGGAGTTCGCCGCCAGCGAGCGCCTCCAGCGCGCGCTCGCCGAGGGCGGCCTGCTCGACGAGACCGGCTCACCTCCGGTCGTCGAGAAGACCTACTTCTCGTATCTCTACCCCTGCGTCCCCGAGGGCGTGCCGAGCGCGCAGGACTACGCGGACGTGGAGAACATCTTCGACTCGGAGGTCCGTGCGATCACCGCCCACGTCCTTCTGCCGGTCGGCGAGCGCGCGACGCGGCACGTCTTCGCCAACATGACCGCCCGACCGCCGGAGGAGGTCGACATGGACGCCCAGCACGCCACGGAGATCCCGGGCAGCGGCTGGCTCGTCGTCCCGGTGAGAGACCCCGCGCAGTGGTCAGAGGAGGACGAGCGGGCGTTCGTCGACGCGCTCGTGGAGCTTCGCCAGCGCGACTACGTCCGCCGGGCCGACCTGGGGCGATTTTTGCCGGACGACGACCCGTACATGGTGCGGTAGGTCGCCGCCTGGATTCTACGGGGAGAGCGCACCCGCGATCAGCGGTGGGACCCCTGTTGGGTCGTTCTGGAAGAACAGCTCGGTGATACCGAAATAGAGCGTCGCGACGACGCCGACGACGACGACGAGCCGGAGCGTCCACAGCCAGAGCGGGCCGAGGGATCCGAGCCCGCCGGTGCCGCGGCGGAGTTCGTCCACCGCGTCGCGGCCGATCACCCAGCCGACGAAGATCACGACCGCCAGCACGGACACCGGCAGGAAGAGGCTGTAGGCGAGGTTGTCGAACCACGTCAGCCAGGCGGTATCCCACGCGGAGGGGAGCCCGAGGACGAACAGACCGAGGCCGACGGTGACCGCCAGCATCGGCCGCGAGACGTCGAAGTTGTCGACGGCCCACGAGACGGTGACCTCCATCAGGCTGATCGCCGACGACAGCGCCGCGATGAGCACGACGGCGAAGAACACGGCGCCGAGCCACCGCCCCAGCGGGAGTTCGGCGAACCCGGCCGCGACGGCGACGAACAGCGCTGACGCGCCTCCACCGCCCGTCAGCGCGAGGTCGATGTCGTTGGCGAAGAGGATCGGGAAGACGACGAGCCCGGCGAGGATGCCGACGAGCGTGTTCGTGACGACGATGACGCCCCCGTCGAAGGGGAGGCTGTCGTCCTCGCCGACGTACGACGAGTAGGTGATCATGATCGCCATCCCCAGCGAGAGGGTGAAGAAGGCCTGCCCGACCGCGAAGGGGATCGCCGTTCTCGCGTTGTCGATCATCGCGTCGAGACTCGGCGAGAGGAAGTAGGCGTAGCCCTCGCCGGCGCCGCCGAGCGTCGCCGCCCAGCCGGCCAGCACGACCATTATCACGACGATGGAGGGGACCATTACCTTCGTCGCCTTCTCGATGCCGTTCTCGATGCCGAGCGCGACGATGGCGACGACGATACCGAGGAACAGGGCCTGCGCGAGGACCGCCTCGGGGCCGGCCGAGACGGCGCCGAAGTACTCTCCGGGCGCGTCGAAGTACGCCCCCGTCGCGCTCCCGAGGATGTACCGGAGGACCCACCCGCCGACGACGTTGTAGTACGAGAGGATCCAGAAGCCGGTCGCGACGGCCAGCCCGCCGACGACCCGCCACCGGCGGTGCCCGAGTTCGGCGAAGGCGTCGACGGCGTTGACGTTCGTGCGTCGACCGACGACGAACTCCGCGAGCATCGCCGGGAACCCGATCAACACCACGGCGATCAGGTAGAACGCGACGAACGCCGCCCCGCCGTTCGCGGCCGTCTTGAACGGGAACTGCCAGAGGTTCCCCAGGCCGACTGCGCTCCCGATGGCGGCGACGAGGAAGCCGACTCTCGTCGCCCAGGTCTCTCGTTCGACCATACGCCGGGTTCGGCCGCTGGCCGTGAAAACGGCTACGACCACAGACGCTAAGTCGCGCGCGAGCGACAGGAGAGACGCCATGCCCTCCCTACTGGAACGGCTGCTCGGCGACGACTCGACCGCGGAAGGCGTCGACCTCCAGGAGCGCGAGGACGACGCCCACGAGGCGCTCCGGAACCGGATCACGCCCGAGACGTACGGTATCGACGACTGCGCGGTGACCGGCGTCGCGGTCGTCAACGAAGGCCCGGACGAGGAACCGATCACGGTGCCCATCGCCCGCTTCTCGCTCGGCGAGGACGTGTAGTCGCCCGACTACGACCGCGTGTGGGAGCTCGCGGGCGAGGCGGTCCGCGCGATGGTCCCCGCCTTCGACGGCGTGTTCGTCCGCCACTACGACGTGCAGTTCACCTTCGACGGGGACGGCCTGTTCGAGGCCGAGGAGTGTCGCCGGATCGCCGTCACGCCCGAACTGGCCGACCGGCTGGTCGCCGAAACGGGGTTCGACGCCGCCGCGTTCAAATCGGCGATGCTGGAGGCCGACGACATCGACGACCACATCGCGCCCGTCGCGTGGGGCGAGTGCGTCGACTACAGCAGCAACGACGACGCCGCCGTGGTGACCGGCGCGGCGGCCGCCGCCGCGGGTGCGAGCGCCGCCGGTGCCAGCTGTGCGGGTGCCGGAGCCGCAGGCGGCGCGGGCGGCTGTTAGGACGCATCCCGAACGTTCGGGACTCCTCAGGCCTCCCCGTACACTGGCACGGCCGCGCCGCTGGTGACGCTGGCGGCGTCCGAGCAGAGGTACACGATGGTCTCGGCGATGTCGGCCGGGTCGACCCACTTCTCGTGGTCGGCGTCGGGCATCATCTCGCGGTTCATCGGCGTGTCGATGACGCTCGGCATGACCGCGTTGGCCCGCACCTCGCCGGTGTTCTCCTCGGCGATCGTCTCGGTGAGGATCCTGACTCCCGCTTTCGACGCGCGGTAGGGGCCGTCGCCCTCGCCGCCCTCCAGCGACGAGCGCGCGGAGACGCTGACGATGGCGCCCTGGCCGGCGAGATCCGAGTCGCGGAGGTGCGGGATCGCGTGTTTCGAGGCGAGGAACATCGTCTTGAGGTTCACGTCCAGCAGGAAGTCGAAGGTGTCGGCCCCGGTCTCGTCGATCGGCGTCCCGCCGCGCCAGGTGCCGGCGATGTTGGCGAGCGCGTCGAGGCCCCCGTGGTCGTCGACGACGGCCTCGACCGTCTCGGCCACGTCGTCCTCGTCGGTGAAGTCGCCCTGGTAGAACTCGACGCGGTCGCGGTCGGTGTCCAGTTCGAAATCGTCGTCGTCTGGCCCGACCACGTCGGCGCCGCAGACGGTCGCGCCCGCGTCGGCGAACGCCTCGCAGACCGAACTGCCGAGCGTCCCGCCGGCGCCGGTCACGAGCACCACGCTGTCCCCGAAGTCGAAGTCGGCTGACATGGTCGTCGATTGGGGCCGGCGGCGGTTAAAGGTGCGTCGCGGGCCGGCGGCCCAAGACCTACCGGACGGCCGGGCCAACACCGGGCCATGGACTGCATCGCCCACCGCGGCTTCCCCGGCGTCAACCCCGAGAACACCGTCACGGCCGTCGCGAACGCCGCAACGCGGGCCGACGCCGTCGAGGTGGACGTGCGGATCTGCGGATCCGGCGAACTCGTGGTCTGTCACGACGAGACCGTCGACCGGACGACCGACGGGAGCGGCCCCGTCTCGGCTCACACCGCCGAGGAACTGGCCGCGCTCTCCGTCGAG
The DNA here is from genome assembly GCF_051414055.1 of Halosimplex halobium. Classification (NCBI taxonomy): domain Archaea; kingdom Methanobacteriati; phylum Methanobacteriota; class Halobacteria; order Halobacteriales; family Haloarculaceae; genus Halosimplex; species Halosimplex halobium. Next base: position 71,476 of record NZ_JBLKNX010000019.1, on the reverse strand, counting down.
GGATCGGACCAGGGAGTCCCGACCTTCGAGGACGTGGTCGAGGCGGTCCCCGGCGACGTGACGCTCTACGCGGAGCTGAAAGAACGGGGGACCGGCGAGGCCGTCGAGCGGGTCGCCGCCGACGCGGCCCCCGAGGTCGTCGTCTCGTCGTTCGACCCGGGGGCGCTGACCGAGGTGACGGAGTTGCCCACCGCGCTCGTCCAGTGGGAGGGCGAGGGGCTGGTCTCGCGGGCGCGGGAGCTGGGCTGTTCGGCCGTTGCCCCGAACCTGGACGCCTGCGACGCGTCGCTCGTCGAGCGGGCCCACGGCGCCGGCCTCGACGTGACCGCCTGGACCGTCACCGACCCCGGGGAGACCGAGGAACTCCAGGAGGCGGGCGCCGACGGCGCGATCACGGACTTCCCCGACTGCTGTCCGTCCTGACGGTCAGAGTGCGTCGAGGAGGGCGTCGATATCGTCGGCCGTGTTGAAGACGTGGACGGAGACGCGGACGGTGCCGGTCGGCGGGATGTCGCGGACGCGGATACCCGCGTCGTCGAGGCGTTCCGCGGTCTCGATCGGGTCGTCGGCGGCGAAGGCGACCAGCCCGGACTCGTAGCGCTCGGGGGAGACGAGCCGGTCGCCCAGCCCCGCCTTCAGCCGGTCGGTCAGTCGCTCGATGCGGTCGGTGACGGTGTCGTAGCCGACGTTCTCGACGGTGGCGACCCCCTCGCGGAGGCCCGCGTAGGGGACCGGCGAGACGCTGCCGGTCTCGAAGCGGCGCGCGTCGGGTTTGAGGTCCCAGTCGTCGGCTTCGGGGTCCTCGACGCCCATGTAGCCGACCTGGGCGGGGTCGAGGTCGCGGGCGAACGCGTCGGTGACGTGGAGGAAGCCGGTGCCCGTCGGGGCGAGCAGCCACTTGTGGCCGGCGGCGGCGACGGCGTCGGCGCCCCACGCGTCGAAGTCGACGGGGCGCTGGCCCACTGACTGGACGGCGTCGACGAGGACGCGGGCGCCGGCGTCCTGTGCGATATCGGTGAGTTCCCCGACCGGGAGCCGGCAGCCGTCGGTCCAGCACAGCGAACTGAAGACGGCGAGTTTCGCGCCGTCGACGGCGGCCTTCCACTCCTCGCGGTCGACCTGTCCGTCCGCAGCCTCGACGACGCGGACCTCGACGCCGTGGGTCTCGCGGAGCCGCTCCCAGGGGAGGATGCCGGCGGAGTGCTCCTGGTCGGTGCGGACGACCACGTCGCCGGGTTCCCAGTCCATCGCGGCGGCGACCCGACCGATGCCGTCGGTCGTGCTCTGGGTCAGCGCGACGGACTCGGGGGCGACGTTCACGTGGTCGGCGACGACCTCGCGCGTCTCCTCCAGCGCTTCGAACAGTGCACCGTAAGTGCCGGCGCCGGTCGGAGCCTCGTACTCGTGGAATTCGAGCGCGTCCTCGGTCGCCTCGACGACGCGGCGGGGGCTGGGTCCGCCGGCGCCGGTGTTGAGGTAGACGCCCCGGTCCAGCGCAGGCATCTCCGCACGGAGTTCCTCGGGAGTCATGCCCGAATCGACGGACCGGCTCCGGTTAAACCGTCCGCCACGCGGCTCTCGTCCTCGCGACCGGACGTGTGCGAAGCGGTGAAGGCTGTTGTGGTGCGGTCGGCGCGCGCTGTCGCGGCCTCCGTGCCGCGACAACACCGCGCGAGGGATGAGAGAGTGAGTGGAACGAACGAGCGAATCGGCTGGGGAGGCTCGTGGCCGTCTGCGGTGCTGTTCGGTGGCGGTCCCTGGCGGACTGAACGGGCGAGGCGCGCTCGCGCCTGTTCAGTCGCCTGAGCGGGCACTATCCGCGCGGGCGGTGCGGAGAGCGCGGATATCCCGCCTCAGCGACCGCGAGCGCGGCGAGGGCGTTCACCGCTCGCTGTCGAGTGCAGTCGATCCGATTCAGAGCGAGCGCGGCGAGGGCGTTCACCGCTCGCTGTCGAGTGCGGTCACCAATACTGCTAGCGAGCGGGGCGCGGGCGTCCAGCAACCGCCCACAGGTGCAGCCACGTTTGATCGCCCCCTTCGAGCCCAACCGACCGGGAACACTCGCTTCGCGCGAGAGATCGGTCCTCGTCGCCGTGCCGCGAAGGGAAATTTTTAGCGCCGTCGGTCCGTCGTAGGGAGCGATGGACGAGCGGGGCTCGCGCGAGGCGTTCAGTCGGATGGGTACCATCGGGATCGAGGAGGAGTACTACGTCGTCGACGACGAGGGCCGACCCACCTCGGGCACGGACGAACTCGTCTACGAGTCCGACCCCCCCGAGATCCTGGCGGGACGGCTCGACCACGAGCTGTTCAAGTGCGTCATCGAGTCCCAGACGCCGGTCATCGAGGACCTCGCCGACGCCCGCGAGCAGTTGCTCGCGGTCCGCGAGGCGCTGGTCGACCACGCCACTGCCCACGGCTTCGACATCGCCGCCGCCGGGCTCCACCCGCTCGCGAAGTGGCGCGAGCTCGAACACGCGGAGAAGCCGCGCTACAGGAAACAGCTCGACCGCATCCAGTACCCACAGCACCGCAACACGACGGCGGGGCTGCACGTCCACGTCGGCGTCGACGACGCGGACAAGGCGGTGTGGATCGCCAACGAGCTGCGCTGGCACCTCCCGGTGATGCTCGCGCTCTCCGCGAATTCCCCGTACTGGAACGGCTTCGACACGGGGCTCCAGTCGGCGCGGGCGAAGATCTTCGAGGCGCTGCCGAACACCGGGATGCCGACCCGCTTCGAGGATTACGACGCCTTCGACGACTACGAGCGGCGGATGCTGGAGACCGAGAGCATCGACGACCGCGGGGAACTGTGGTTCGACGTGCGCCCTCACTCCGGCCACGGCACCGTCGAGGTCCGGACGCCGGACGGCCAGGCCGACCCGGACGTGGTGCTGGCGTTCGTCGAGTACACCCACGCCCTCGTCGAGGACCTGGCCGCTCGCTACGAGGACGGCGAGTCGGGGACCGACGCCCGGCGGGAGCTGTACGACGAGCACAAGTGGCGCGCGATGCGCCACGGTCACGACGCCGCGCTGCTCGATCGCGCGTTCGAGTCGACGGTCGACCTCGGCGAGGTCGTCGACCGGGAGGCCGAGCGCCTCGGGGTTTCGGGCATCCGCGAGGTCTACGACGCCGAGAGCGGCGCCGAGCGACAGCGCCGGCTGCGCGAGGAAGAGGGCGTCGACGCGCTGTGTGACGCGCTGCGGCTGCAGTACGAGTAGGCGCTCCCGCGGCGCGTGTGGGACCGGGGGCCGGGACCGACCGTCACCGGGGGGTACGACGCCGGCTCGGCGAGTGGAGCGCTCGCCGGGAATTTCGGGTGCGTGGGAACGTCGGCAAGATTTTTACCCGGCAGGGGCTTTCGTCCTCGTAGAGGCGACGTATGTCTACAGACGATCCTGCGGACGACGGCGAGGGGAGCGACGAGCCCGACGCGGACCCACAGGACGGCGGCAACGTCCGTGAACGGCTGGAACAGGAGGCCGACAGGGCGGTGACGGGCTTCGACGAGGGGATCGTGGACATGCTCTCGTGGGTGCTTGAGACCGAGACCCGCGCCCGCATCTACGTCTTCCTCCGGCAGCACCCCGACAGCACGAGCGACGAGATCGCCGAGGGGACGGGCCTGTACCCGAGCACTGTCCGGGAGGCCCTCGCGGAACTTCACGAGGAGGGGAAGGTCTCGCGGGGGAAACGCGAGAACGACGGCGCCGGCAACAACCCCTACGAGTACGCGGCGATGGCGCCGAGCGAACTCGTCGGTAACGTCGTCGACGACGTGCAGGAGGAGCTCAACACCGTCTTCAACCTCGACGAGATCCTCGGCAGCGACGACGACCACCCGACCGTCGACTCCGAACCCGTCACGATCACCGTCGAGGACGACCCCGGGGCGGACGAGGAGGGCGACGCCGCCGACGGGAGCGGCGAGGGACGCGACGACGAGGCCGACGAGTGGGGCGCCACGGGCGAAGCCGGGGACACGGACGAGGGACCGACCGACGCGGACGGCGACGAAGCGGACGGGGACGGCGACAACGCGACCGGTAGCTGACGCTCGGAGACCGTTCCGTTCGGTGGTGTGGTGGGCACCGGAAGCCGAAGGCACTTTACCGGCCTGGCCCGACTGAGCCAGTATGAAGGTCGCGCTGGGTGGCACCTTCGACCCGGTTCACGACGGGCACCGCGCGCTGTTCAGGCGCGCCTTCGAGCTGGGCGACGCGACGGTCGGCCTGACGAGCGACGACCTCGCGCCGAAGACTCGCCGCGAGGACCGCTACGTCCGCCCGTACGACCGGCGCCACCGCGACCTCGACGCCGAACTCGCCGAACTCGCCGAGGAGTACGACCGCGACTACGAGATCCGACGGATCGACGACCCGACCGGCTTCGCCCCCGAACCGCAGTTCGACGCCATCGTCGTCTCCCCCGAGACGGTGACCGGCGCCAAGCGCATCAACGAGATCCGCCGCGACGAGGGGAACGAACCGCTGGACATCGAGGTCGTCGACCACGTCCACGCCGAGGACGGCGAGATCATCTCCAGCACCCGCATCGTCCGCGGCGAGATCGACGAACACGGCAACCTCACCCCTGACCGCGACGGCCGCGACGCCCCCGGGGAAACCGACGCGGAAACCGCCAGCGGCGCCGTGGACACGACAGACGCCACGGACGCGACCGCCGACGGCGGCCCGGGCGCGGAGTCCGACGACGCCTGAGTCGCGGGGGCGTCGCGGGCGTCCGATTCCGGCTACCAGCCCGGCGCGTCCAGCCCCTGGCTCTCCAGCATCTCCTCGTAGCGCTGGGAGATGGTGAGCCGGGACACGTCCGCGACCTCGGCGACGCGCTGCTGGCTGCGGCTGTCGCCCTCGACGAGCCCGGCGACGTAGACGCTCGTCGCGAGGACGGCCCGCTTCGACCGGTCGGTCTCCGGGACGTTCGAGAGAAAGAGGTCCGCCGCGCGCGACCGGGCGGCCTCGTCCATATCGAGGCGCTCCGCCGTCGCCTCGATCTCGTCGAGCCACTCGCTGTTCTCCACCTGGTCGCGGGCACTGTACATCACCGCGGTGTACGCGTTCGGTGTACATAAATGCACGACGCGACCCGAACCGTTCGATTCGTATCGTGAGTCGAGTCGTTGGTTCTGGTGAGTCTGTCGTGGAAGGAAGCTGTTCGAGAGCGACCGCGGGAGACAGCAAGGGATGAACGCCCTCGGCGCGAGCGCGCCTCGCCCGTTCAGTCCACCGGGAGAGCACGCTCTCCCGAGCCCGCGCTCACGCGTTCGCGCGGACGCCAGGGACCGCGACCGCACCAGCAACCGCCCCGCACAGCACCGCAGACGGCCACGAGCCTCCCCAGCCGATTCGCTCCTGGCGTCGCTCATCCCTCGCGCGACTGTTTCGAGCGGCCCGCCAGGAGGCGGGCACGCTCGACAGCGCACGCCGACCGCACCGCGACCGTTCACTGTAACAGGTCACCGCGACAGCTACTGTCCCTACCGAACGCGGGACCGGTCAGTGTTGGTGCAGGCAGAAGATACTTGATACGGTGTACCAAACCCGGTCGTGGAGCCATGACGGACCACGCGACGCGACGCGGCGAGGCGGACAGTGCCGAGAGCGAGCCGTCCGCGGACGTGCGGGTCGGACCGGCCGACACCGACGGCGTCGCCGCCACAGACGCCTACGAGGTCGACGACGGCGTGGTCCTGTTCGACACCGAGAACCCCCTCGCGTGGATGGAGGCCGACGACGCGCTGTCGCTCGGGCAGATGGTCTGAGCGGCCCGGGCGACCGGCTGGGGTCCGGTTTTCCGCCGAGTGGGAACCCTTTTGTCCGCCAGCGCGTAACTCGGCGGTGTGTCCGAGGACGGCGCGGACGACGAGCGCGGCCTGCTGGGCGACGACGAGCGCTTCGAGCACGCGCTCGGCCCGGACGTGCCGGCCGTCGACGTCCCGTCGGTCTCGATCCCCGGCGAGGACGACGCGGACGGGAGCGAGGACGCGGGCGCGGTCGACGAGTCCGACGCGTTCGACGCGGACGTGGACCCCGAAGTGAGCCGGACGTTCTGGCGGCTCGTCCTCGTCTTCGACGTGGCGCTGTTCTCGATCGCCGTCGGTCCGATGTTCGTCTACTTCTGGGGCGACTGGAGCATCGGCGGTCCGCTGATCGCGCTCGGCACGGTCACGTTCGGCTACGGCGTCCGCGAGTACCGCGCGTTCCGCCGCTCCAGGGCCGCCGACTCCCCGGAACCCGCCCCCGACGGCGGGACCGAAACCGGCGTCGACCTCGAAACTGACGCCGAAGCCGACGAGGGCTGAGAGCGACCGGCGACACCGGGTCGACCCTCGTCGCCGCGACCGGAACCGCTAACCCCGCGAGGCCGCTACCGCCGACCATGCGAACGGTCCGCGACGAGTCCGGCCGCCGCCTGGTCCTGCTGAAGGAGTCGGACGACGCCTCGCTCGTGCGCGACCCCGAGACCGGGGAACGCCGCCACGTCGCCAACGAGGATCTGGAGCCCGTCGACGGCGAGTCGCCGCTGGAGACGGCCAGCCGCGCCGTCTCCGAGCCGGTCCGGGCCGTGGCGAGCGCCATCCGCGACGACCGCTCGCTCGGCCTCCTGCTGGAGATCGACGCCCGCTCGCCCGTCGACGTGCGGACGCTCACCGGTGCGGTCGACCTCTGCGAGAGCGACCTGCACGGCCTCCTCTCGGAGTTCCGGGCGGCCGGACTGGTGACCGAGGCCGACGTGGCGGGCGTCCGCGGCTACGAGACGACCGACCTGGCCAGCGCCGGGCTGGCCGCGATGCGGGGCGAAACGGACGGTCCGACCGAACCCGATCACTGACAATCGATTTACACCTGTGCTCGGAACGGACGGTACGGTCCGGGAACGACTGCGGCGACACGCCGTCGGCGAGCGCCCGAAGTTGATCCCGCTGGAGATCCCGCTCGTCAACGTCTTCGGGACCCTCATCCCGGTCGCCGTGCTCGCGCTCGCCTTTCTGCCGATATACTACGTGCTCCCGCCGGTCGAGGTGTCCGTCTCGGAGGTGCTCCCCGGCGCGGTCGTCGCCGCAGTCGGCTGGGTGCTCCTCCAGGTCGGGTTCCGCCTCTACGCGTCGAACGCCGGCCGCTACGCCGCCTACGGCGCGATCGGCGCCGTCCTCGTGTTCGTCACCTGGCTGTACTTCGCCAGCACCGTCGTCCTGCTGGGCGCGGCGGTCAACGCCGGCCGCCGCGGGCGGCCCGTCGAGGCCCCATAGGCGGTCAGTCGTCGGCCTCGACGGCCTCGGCGAGGCGGTCCTCGGGTCGTTCGCGGCGGACCGACGAGCGGTTCGTCGTCGAGTCCTTCTCGACGCGGACCAGGTCGTCGGCGGCCCCGACGAGTTCGTCGTCGTGGGAAACGACGAGGATCTGCTCGACGCCGTACTCCCGCATCGCCTCGACGAGCTCGACGAGCTGGGAGACGTGGCCCGAGTCGAGGAAGACGGTCGGCTCGTCGAGGATGAGCGGCGGCATCGGCGCGGCACCCTCGATGCCCTCGGCGAGCAGCCGGTAGATAGCGCAGCGGAGGCTGAGGTTGAACAGGGCGCGTTCGCCGCCCGACAGCTGCTCGGGGTCGAGCGGCTCGCCGTCCTTCTGGTAGACGGTGAGTTCGTACTCCCCGGAGAGCTCGATCCGTGCATACGAATCGTTCTGGTACACCAGGTCGAAAATTTCGTTGAGCATCGCCTCCAGGCTCTCGACGTTGCGCTGGCGCAACTCCGCGCGCAGGTCGCCGTACATCCGCTGGAGCTGCTCGGCCTCCTCGTACAGCGAGTCGAGCCGCTCGACGCGCTCGGCGAGTTCCTCCCGGCGCTCGCGCAGCGATTCGAGCTCTTCGATTTCGTTCTCGACGCCACCGATCGCGCTCTGTAGCTCGTCGCGGCGCTCGCGCAACTCCTCCAGCTTCGCGTCCGCCTTCTCGATGTAGTCGACGGCGTTGTCGTGTTGCTCGCGGGCCTGCTCGATCCGGTCGTCGTCGAACTCCGCCTGTAGCTCCGACCGGCGCTCGCGCTTCTCGGCGAGGCGCTCGCGGCGCTCGTCGTTGGTCTCCTCAAGCTGTTCGCGCCGGTCGCGCAGCCGCTCGATAGCGTCGGTCGCGTCGGCGACCTCGTCGAGCAGTTCGTCGACCCGCTCCAGACGCTCGCGGCGCTCGCGGATCTCGCCGCGCTCGGCGTTGATCTCGCCGACTCGTTCGCGACACTCCTCGGCATCGGTCTCGTGGTCCTCGGCCGCCGCCCGCTTCTCCTCGGCCTCGGTTTCGAGGTCGCCGGCCTCCTCGCGGAGCCGCTCGGCCTGTTCGACCTTCTCTGCGAGGGCGTCCTCGCGCTGGTCGACCAGCTGTTCGACGTTCGAGCGGTTCGTCCGGCACTCCTGGAACTCCGACTCGACCTCGACGAGCTCCTCGGCGCGCTCCAGGCGGTCTTCGAGGTCGTCGCGGCGCTCACGGGCGGCTTCGAGGTCGGCCTCCAGCTCGGCGAGGCGCTCGCGGTCGTCGTCGATGGACTCGACGTGGGGGGAGCCGTCCACGTCCTGGCCGCACTCGGGACACTTCCCCTCGTCCAGCAGCGCCTCGGCCTCCTCGATCCGCTCGCGCTGGTTGGCCACGTCGGATTCGAGGCTGGCGACCCGCTCGCGGACCTCGCTCAGCTCGTCGGCGAGTTCCGCGCGGAACGATTCGGCCTCGCCGAACTCGACGGGCGCGTCGTCGAACTCGGCCCGCAGGGATTCGATACGTTCCTCCAGCTCCTCGATCTTCTCGCGGCGGTCGGCGAGTTCCTCGCGCGTCTCGGCCACCTCCGATTCGAGGGCGTCGGCCTGCTCGCGCTTGGCCCCGGCCTGGGATTCGAGGTCGTCGGCCGTCTCCCGCAGGTTCTCGGCCCGCGTGCTGTGCTGGGACACGTCGGCGGTGACCTCCTGCAGCGTCTCCTGTAGCTCGTCGTCTCGTTCGGCGAGGTCGTCGAGCAGGTCGTCGACGGCCGCCGGCTCGGGCGGGTCGTCGGCGCTCCCCGCCAGTTCCGTCTCGGGGAGCAGGTCGCCGAGTTCCTCGCGACGCGCCTCGCGTGTCTCCCGGTGGTCGGCGATCTCCTCGGCCAGCTCCTCCCGGTCGCGCTCGGTATCGGAGATCGCCTCGCGCAGCTCCTCGATGTCCGATTCGACCTCGTCGAGTTCCTCGCGTTTCTCCTCGTAGCTGTCGAGGACGTCCCGGGCCTGGTCGCGGGTCTCGACGGCCTTCTCGCGCTGGTCCTCGAACCGCTCGATGTCGGACGTGACCGACTCCAGGTCCGTCCGGAGCTCGTTGAGCCGGGCGTGCAGGTCGTCGTCTTCCTTGGCTTCGATCTGGTCGTCGAGCTGGGAGAGCGAGCCGCGCTTGTCCCGGCGGACGCGGTCGACGCCGACGCGGGCGTCGCTGGCGCGCTCGCGGTACTCCTCCAGTTTGCCCAGCTGGAGCAGCGAGTCGAGCATGTCCTGGCGCTCGGCGGGCGAGGCGTTGATGAGCTTGTTCACCTCGCCCTGGCGGACGTACGCGCAGTTGACGAACGCCTCGGCGTCCATTCGCAGCAGCTCCTCGACGTAGCCGCGCACGTCGCGGGCGCCCTCGACGGTCCCGTCGGGCCCCTCCAGCACGCACCTGGCCGTCTGGGCCTGCTCGCCGGTCGCGCGGACGCGCCGCTCGATGTGATACGACTCGCCGCCGTGGGCGAACCAGAGTTCGACCTCGGCGTCGTCGGCGCCGATGGTGACCACCTCGTCGAGGGTGTTGTCCAGCGCCTTCGCGCCGTACAGCGCGAAGAAACAGGCCTCCAGCAGCGAGGACTTGCCGCTGCCGTTGAGCCCGTGGATGACCGTCACGCCGCGGTCGAGTCGCACGTCCGCGTCGTCGTAGCACTTGAAGTTCGAGAGCCTGACGCGCTCGAACCTCACTGGAACTCACCCCACGTCGCCTGGCCGTCCCCGTCTTCCGCGGGCGCTCCGTCTTCCGAGGGCGCTCCGTCTTCCGGGGGCGCTCCGTCCTCCCGGGCGTCCGGTTTGGCGTCGACTTCCGATCCGCCGCCGGCGTCGTCGGACTCCTCGGCGGGGTCGCCGCCGTCGGCCGCCGCACTCGCGGTGGCCGTCTCGTTGTCACCTGCCGGGGCAGCTCCACCGTTATCGCCTTCCGTCGGGTCGGGCTCGCCCCCGCCGCCCTCTCCTGGGTCGACCGACTCGAAGGCCGCGGGGTCGCCGTCCTCGACGAGGTCGGCGACCCGGTCTTCGACCACGTCGTCGACGTTGGAGTCGGCGACCTTGCTGGCGCGGACGGTCTCGTCGAGGGACCGCGCCGCCTCGCTGAGGCCGAGTTCGCGGACCCGCTCGCGGACGGCGTCGTCGGGGTCGGCGAACGACACCTCCCGCTCGCTCTCCTCGGCCGTCTCCCGGCGGTCGGTGACGCGGGCCACCAGCGCCCCGCGGTCGAGGGCGAACTCCTCGACGGCGGCCGGGGTGACCGGTTCGCCCTCGCCGTCGATGGTGACGACGACGACCGCGTCCTCCAGGTCGTACTCGCCGACGCGCTGGCGGACGCGCTCGACGCCCTCGCCCTCGCCGAGGTCGAGGTCGACGAAGACGAACTCCCGGGTGTCCAGCCCCCGGCGGCGCACGTCCACCTCGCCGTCGAACTCGACGACGTTGTACCCCCGCTCCTCGCGCTCGGCGGCGCTGGTGCGCTCGGTCGACCCGCAGTAGGTGACCCAGGTGTCGTCGACCTGCGCGGTCTCGGCGTGGTGGTTGTCCCCCAGCAGGAGCGCGTCGAACTCCACGTCCGTGGTCGCGAAGATGTCGCGAGGATCCCACTCGCCGAAGTCGAACGGCTCGAACAGCCCGTGCGTGACCAGGGCGGCGTGGTCGGAATCGTGGGACTCCAGATCCAGTTCGAAGCCATCGCGCTTCGAGCGCGGGACGAAGTCCAGCCCGTAGAAGGCGGTCGAGCCCAGTTCGACCGGCTCGGGGCCCAGGCGGGTAGCGAGCCCGAGCGACTCGAAGAGATCGAGCCACTGGCCCTCGCGTTTGGCCTCGTGGTTGCCGACGACGGCGAGGAAGGGGACGCCGGCGTCGTCGAGGGTCCGCAGGACCGAGAGGGTGCCCATGATGTCGTCGAGGGTCGGCCGCCGGTCGTGGAACAGGTCACCGGCGTGGACGACCGCGTCGACGTCCTCGGCAACGGCGTCGTCGACCACCTGCCGGAACGCGTCGAGATAGTCTCGCTTGCGCTCCGGCCGGTGGTACTGCCGGTAGCCGAGGTGGGTGTCTCCCGTGTGTATCACGCGCGTCATCTACGGCGGGGTACGAAACCCCGGCCTAAAGAGGTGTCGCGAGCGCGGTGAAAGTGTTTCCGTCGGGTACGGTCGACCTACCTCGCGGTCCGGCGAACGCCGCCGCGGGCGGGGAGAACGGGAACGAAACGCGGCGCGCGATCACTCGATGTCGAGCGTGTAGATCCGCTTGCGGGCGTCGGCGAAGGAAAAGCGCGAGCTGACGACGCCCACGTCTTCGAGCCGGTTCAGCGCGTAGCGGACGGTCCGCGGCGGCAGCAGCGTCTCCTCGGCGAGCTGGCTCTGGGTCAGCGCGTCGTTGTACTCCAGAGTCTTGGCCACCAGCTTCGCGCTGGGGGGCAGGTCGCGAACGGCGTCCCAGCCGTCTTCGGCCGTCGATTCCGCCTCCGCAGTCTCGGACGTGCTCATCGTGACTGTCGCTTTCGGATACAGACTAATAATATTTCCCGTTTCGAATAATTACCTCCGAGAATCTATCGGCAAGAACCGCGCCGCGGCGTCGCCCTCCGAAGTCGCGTGCTCGAGGACCGGTATGTCAAGAGATGACACACAACACAGCCGATCACCCGAACCCGCGCGAGAGTGCGCGAGCGGGCCGAACGCCGCCGGGTCGGCAAGTGACCCGCTCGACCCGAAACCTCTTATTATCCCATCCGCTAGCAGGGGTGTAATGACCGACACCGTGGACGAGGTGGACCTGCCGTACGACGACGACGCCTCCCAGCAGGAGAAGATCGAGGCCCTGGAGGAGCGCCTCGAGGTGCTCGAATCGCAGAACGAAGAGATGCGGGACAAGCTGCTGGACGCCAACGCGGAGAACAACAAGTACCAGCAGAAGCTGGAGCGGCTGACCCACGAGAACAAGAAGCTCAAGCAGTCGCCGCTGTTCGTCGCCACGGTGCAGGAACTGACCGACGACGGCGTCATCATCAAACAGCACGGCAACAACCAGGAGGCCATCACCGAGGTCACCGAGGAGATGCGCGAGGACCTCGAACCCGACTCGCGGGTGGCCGTCAACAACTCGCTGTCCATCGTCAAGAGCCTCGAGGACGAGACGGACGTGCGCGCCCGCGTCATGGAGGTCGAGGAGTCGCCGGACGTGACCTACCAGGACATCGGCGGCATCGAGGACCAGCTCGAGGAGGTCCGCGAGACCGTCGAGATGCCGCTGCAGAACCCCGACATGTTCGAGGAAGTCGGCATCGACCCGCCGAGCGGCGTCCTGCTGCACGGCCCGCCGGGCACCGGCAAGACGATGCTCGCCAAGGCCGTCGCCAACCAGACCGACGCGACGTTCATCAAGATGGCCGGGTCGGAGCTCGTCCACAAGTTCATCGGCGAGGGCGCCAAGCTCGTCCGCGACCTGTTCGAGCTCGCCCGCCAGCACGAGCCGAGCGTGCTGTTCATCGACGAGATCGACGCCATCGCGGCCAAGCGCACGGACTCGAAGACCTCCGGCGACGCCGAGGTCCAGCGGACGATGATGCAGCTGCTCTCGGAGATGGACGGCTTCGAGGAGCGCGGCGAGGTCCGCATCATCGCCGCCACCAACCGCTTCGACATGCTCGACCGCGCGATCCTCCGTCCGGGCCGGTTCGACCGCCTCATCGAGGTGCCCAAGCCCGACGTGGAGGGCCGCGAACAGATCTTCAAGATCCACACGCGCAGTATGAACCTCGACGAGGAGCTGGACTTCGCGGAGCTGGCCGAGCTGACCGGCGAGGCCTCCGGCGCCGACGTGAAGGCCGTCTGCACCGAGGCCGGCATGTTCGCCATCCGCGACGACCGCACCGAGGTCCGCATGCAGGACTTCCTCGACGCCTGGGACAAGATCCAGGCCGAAGACGAGGACGAGGACGTCTCGCGCACGTTCGCCTGACGTTCCGGTCGTCGGTCACGACCGCAATCATTTTTTCGCGTTCGCTGTCAGTTTCGGTATGCCCTCCAGACGGAAGATACTCCGCACCCTGCCGGGTGCAGTCGCGCTCTCCGCGACCGCCGGCTGTCCGGCGACGGGTCCGTCCCACCCGGTACTCAACTGCGTGAGCGTGACCAACGACGCCGCACAGGCTCGGACCGTCCACGTCATCGTCGAGCGCGCGGACGAACTCGTCGCGTGGGACGTGCTCGAGCTGGCCGGACACGACGAGTCGGGCGTCCCCCGGAAGTGGATCGAGCGGACGTGGCCGGCCGAGCCGGCGCCGTTCCTCGTCAGGGCGCGCGTCGAGGGCCGCGACGGCTGGGAGCAGGTCGATTCCGAGGGACTGGCGAACGGGAACTACATCCACTACGACCTCGAAGTCGACGAGGAGTCGGCGGTATTCTGGAAGAACTCGGTCCCGGAGCCCGACGAGCAGTGCCCGGGAGCGCCGGTCGCAACCGGGACGCCCGAAACGACTGATTGAGAGGGGTCCGACGAGCGCCCCGGGTAGCAGGCGGCCCGGTCACAGCATCCGCGAGAACTGTCCGAGCGGCGGGAACCGCAGCGTCTCCTCGCTCTCCGCGTCGAACACCACGGGGCGGTACTGCGAGACGCCGGTGACGACGGGGGATAGCTCCGGGCGGGCGGTCCCGACCCGCCCGTTGACCGAGACGCCCTCGACGAGGCGGTTGAACGAGGGGACGACGAGCACGTCCGAGCGGCGGTAGGCGCCGTCGCCGACGAGGAAACAAGGTCGTTTCTGCCCCTCGATCTCGATGGCCGGGTGGTCGTGGCCGATGACGTAGGCGTCCGCCGTGGTGTCGGGTTCTTCGTGGCCGTGGGTCACCACGACGGTCTCGTCGCCGTCCGTATCGAGTTCGTACTCGTCGTGGAGCTCGCCCGAGTACGTCGCGCCGAGCATCGTGTCGTGGTTGCCCTCGACGACGACGAGGCGCGCGCCTGCCTCGCGGACCGCGCGCCGTACACCGGACAGCGCCTCCTCGGCCGAGTCGGGGACGTAGTCGAACGAGTGGAACACGTCGCCGGCCAGCACGACCTCTTCGAGGTCGAAGCGGTCCAGCAACTCCGCCAGGCGCTCGACGCAGTCCTCGCCGGCGCCGACCGGGAACTCGACGGTCGAGGCCTCGCCCTTCCCGAAGTGGGTGTCCGCGACGACGAGCGTCCCGTCGAGATACGCCGCCCGGTCGCGGTACTCGGGGTCCATCGTCCGCCTCTCGGCGCCCGGCCGACAAATGCCTGACGCACCGCCGGGGTCGCCGAATCGTCGCCCGCTACTCGCCGTCGTCGTCGGTCGCCGCCCGGTACTCCGCGGCGGTGACGGTGAACCGGTGTACGTCGGCGACGGAGCCGTCCTGGTTCACCTCGAAGCGCCGGAGCAGGCCCTCGCGGTGGCCGCCGTGGGCCTCGACGTACCGAGAGACGGCTTTGCGGGACTTCTCGTTGTCCTCGTGGACGCAGACGACGACGGCGTCGAGGTCGAGCCGGTCGAACGCGACCCCCATGAGCGCCGCCGCGCGCTCGCCGGAGTAGCCCCGTCCCCAGAAGCGCTTGCGGAGCCACGTGCCGAACGTCGCCGTCTTCGCGTCCCAGTCGACGGAAAAGCCCGTCAGCCCGGCCAGTTCGCCCGCGCCGTCCTCGCCGGGTTTCGGCCGGACCACGTACGTCGCGCCCTCGTCGTTCTCGCGCTCCTCGGTGACGAGTTCGAGGAACTCCGCGGTCTCCCTGGGGGTCTCGTGGGGGTCCCAGGTGACGTGTTCGGTGATCTCGTCGACGTGCGGTGCGCCCTCGCGGACGTGTTCGTACAGGTCCAGCGGGTCGAGCGTCTCCGTCGTCGCCGCTTCGAGGACGAGTCGCTCGGTCTGGACGCGATCGGGGAACAGATCGGACATACTCCGATGGGACCCGGCCAGCGGAAAAGCGCTTGCCTTCGTTCGTGAGGGAGTACCACGGTCCGGCAGTCCCGCGGTCGGTTCTCGGGTATTTATCCGCCCGCCGGCCGGAGGGAGGGGTATGTCCGACGACCTGCACGCCGCCGTCGAGGAGTTCCTCGACGGGACCGACGCAGCGCTCTCCGAGTACGACGACGGCTACGCCGACGCCGACGCGACCCTCCGGGTCGTCCGGAACCACCTCGCGGACCTCCGCGAGGCCGCCGAAGACGAGTGACCGCTGGCGCGCGACCGCGTTCCCGGCTCTGGACAGCGCCCCCGTAGTGTCGGCTCCGTCCGCCGACCGCGGTTCCGGCCACTCCGGGGAAACACCGATGACGGAGCCGCGCGAACCGTTGACACATGGCAGACGTAGTGATAGTCGACGGAGCGCGGACCGCCCACGGTGCGATGCTCGGGTCGCTCTCGGACGTGCGCGCGCCCGACCTGGGCGCGACGGTGCTCGAAGACCTGGTCGACCGCTCCGGCGTCGACGCCGGGGACATCGACTGGGTCGGGCTGGGCAACGCCGTCCAGGCGGGCGTCGGGCAGGTCCCCGCGCGGCAGGCGGTCACGCGCGCGGACCTCCCCGAGGACACGCCGGCGACGACCGTCAACGAGGCGTCGGGCTCGGGACTGCGCGCGATCACGCTCGCGGCCGACCGCATCGCGGCCGGCCGGGCCGACATCGCAGTCGGCGGCGGGATGGAGTCGATGTCCAACGCGCCGTATCTCCTCCGGGACCTCCGCGAGGGGCGTCGCCACGGCAACACCGAGCTGGTCGACGCGATGATCTACGACGCGCTGTGGGACGTGGGCTACGACGCCCACATGGGCGAACTCACCGAGCGCCTCGCCGAAGCGCACGACATCACCCGGGAGGCTCAGGACCGCTACGCCCTGCGGAGCAACCGCCGCGCCGCCGAGTCGATCGAGGAGGGTCGTTTCGACGAGGAACTCGTCCCCGTCGAGGTCGACGACCGGCTCGTCACCGAAGACGAGGGGCCGCGGGACGACACCTCGCTGGAGCGGCTCGGAGGACTCTCGCCGGCGTTCCGCGACGGCGGGACCATCACGCCGGGGAACGCCTCGAAGCTGGCGGACGGGGCCGGGGGCGTCGTCCTCGCGGGCGCCGAGGCGGCCGAGGAACACGGGCTCGGCCCGATGGTCCACGTCGAGGACTACGCCGTCGCCTACCGCGACCCCGCGGAGTTCTCGCAGGCGGTCGGCGACGCCATCGAGAAACTGCTCGACCGGAACGACCTGACGGTCGACGACGTGGACCACTACGAGGTCAACGAGGCGTTCGCCGCCCAGACGGTCTACGTGCGGGACAGGCTCGGGATCCCGGAGGAACGGCTGAACCCGCTCGGCGGTGCGGTGGCGCTGGGCCACCCCATCGGCGCCAGCGGCGGGATCCTGGCGACGACGATCGCCCACGCGATGGTCCGGGAAGACCACGATTTCGGAGTTGTGGGGATGAGCGTCGGCGGCGGCGGTGCGGTGATGGCGTTGTTCTCGCGGTGAGTCGTGGGTCCGCCGGCGGCGACGGGAGTGAGCGTCGGCGGCGGCGGTGCGGTGATGGCGTTGTTCTCGCGGTGAGTCGTGGGTCCGCCGGCAGCGTCGTCGACCGTCAGAGCCCCTTAGTCGCTGGCGTCCCTCTCGCCACCCATGGCACGAACAGCGGTGATAGCCGGCGTCGGTCCCGGACTCGGGGAATCGCTCGCGCGCAAGTTCGCGGCGGAGGGCTGCCGTGTCGCACTCCTCGCGCGCTCCGGGGAGTATCTCGAAGACCTCGCCGCGGACCTGCCCGAGCCGGGCGACGGGCTGGCGGTCCCGACCGACCTCGAACGCCCCGGCGAGATACGCGAGGCGTTTCGAACTGTGCGCTCCGAGTGGGGGGCGGTCGACCTGCTGGTCAACCACGCGAGCGCGGGGTCGTGGTCGGGACTGCTCGACGCCTCCGTCGAGGACGTGGACCGCGCGTGGGCCGTCAACGGCCGGGGCGCGTTCGTCGCCTCCCAGGAGGCTGCCGAGGACATGGTCGACGGCGACGGCGGGACCATCATCTTCACCGGCGCCACGTCGGCGCTGCGCGGCCGGGACGGTGCCATCGGCTTCTCGGCGGCCAAGTTCGCCGCCCGCGGGATGGCCGAGAGCATGGCCCGCGAACTCGGTCCCGAGGGCGTCCACATCGCCCACGTCGTGATCGACGGGCAGATCCTCACGCCGAGCGCTGCCGAGGCGAACCCTGACAGCGACGAGGAGACGTTCCTCGACCCGGCGGAGATCGCCGAGAGCTACTGGCACCTCGTCGAACAGGACCGCTCGGCGTGGACGCTCGAACTCGACCTGCGCCCGCACGTCGAAGAGTTCTGACCCGGTCGACCCCTGCCGTTTTGACCGGGCGGTCCCAACGACGCGTCGATGAGTACCCGTCACCGCGCCGAGGCCGCAGCGAGCGCGCTCGGCGACCGTGTGCCCGCGCCGCTGTCGGTCGCTCGCGTCGGCCTCGGCGCGATGGTGTTGCTCGCCGGCGTCCACAAACTACTCGCGCCGGGCGTCTGGGCGGCGTACGTCACCGACTGGCTGGCGCCGTGGCTGGTCGTCTCGCCGGTCGCGTTCATGCTCGTCAACGGGGTCCTCGAAGTGGGGTTCGGCGCGGCGATCGTCGCCGACAGGGCGACCGCTGTCGCGGCCGGCGTCGCCGCCGTCTCGCTGTCGGCCACGACCGCCTACCTCGCCGTCGCCGCGGTCGTCGAGGGCGGCTTCTTCGTCGACGTGCTCGTCCGGGACGTGGGGCTGTCGGCGCTCGCGTGGGCCGTGCTGTTCGACGCGATCCGGCGGTCCGGACAGTGACCGCGTGCGCTCGCCGAACCGACCCTTTTGCGGCGCGTCAACCGAGGCTGCGGGTCGCGGTGCTCGGTTGCGACGAGCTAAAAGAGCGGGGCGACTCTCGGTCGGTCACTCCTCGCCGTCGTGTTCGAGCCCTTCGGTGAGCGCGACGATGTTCTCGGCCTCGCCGTCGAGTCGCTGGGGGTAGATGCCGACGGCGACGACGTAGTCACCCTCGTGTTTGAACTTCGCGGCGTGGACGTACACGTCGACCTCGCTACCGCCGAGCGTGGCGGTCCCCTCGAACTGTTCGAGGGTGCGCTGGCTCCCGAGCGCCCGCACGCTCCGGTTGTCGACGCTTTCGCCGACGCTCAGGCCCTCGTACCGGGACTCGAACTGCCGGAGCACCTCGCGGGTGGACATGTCGGAGATGGGGTTGAACGTCCGGGTGGCGACCTCCACCTCCGGGCTGGCGAAGGTGACGAACACGGCCGCGCGCTGGGAACCCAGCGGCCCGAGGTCGACCGCCCGCTCGTAGCGGGCCTGCCGGTTGGTCACCTCGACCTGTCGGGTCTGGCCGGCGGCGCTGAAGTTGCGCGTGACCGTCGTGTTCGTCACGGCCCGCTCCTCGTAGCCGGTCTCCGAGAGCGCGGCGTCGCTCGCGGTCGCCGGCGAGGCGCTGAACGCCAGCGCGCTCCCCCCGGTGATGAACCCGCAACCCGCCGTCACCGTCAGGACGAGGACCGCCAGCGTCGCGAACGCCTGTCGTGTGTGCATGCGCCCCTCGTTGCGCCAGAACCCGGATAAACCTGCTGATGCCCGGAATTCCGGTTCGCTCGCGGGAATGTTCCGGCGGTTGATCGGTCCGCGGCGGTGCGGCGGTCGCTGGTGGCGACGGCCGCGCGTCCGCCGGCAGCCCCGACGGCGGGACCCTCAACAGTTATCGGGGAGCGCGCCCGCCGTGGGAGTATGACGGAGTTCT
This sequence comes from Halosimplex halobium, assembly GCF_051414055.1. Classification (NCBI taxonomy): domain Archaea; kingdom Methanobacteriati; phylum Methanobacteriota; class Halobacteria; order Halobacteriales; family Haloarculaceae; genus Halosimplex; species Halosimplex halobium. Next base: position 52,421 of record NZ_JBLKNX010000019.1, on the reverse strand, counting down.
CCCGACGCGTCGAGCAGGTGTCGATAAGCGGCATTCGCGAGGTCTTCGAGGCCGCGGGCGAGGACGCGATCAACCTCGGGCTGGGCCAGCCCGACTTCCCGACGCCCGAGCACGCCCGCGAGGGCGCCGTCGAGGCCATCCGCACGGGGGAGGCCGACGGCTACACCTCCAACAAAGGCACCGAGTCGCTGCGGGAGGCTATCTCCCATCGGTACGCCGAGGACCGCGGCATCGACGTGGACCCGAACGACGTCATCGCCACCGCCGGCGGCAGCGAGGCGCTCCACATCGCGCTGGAGGCCCACGTCGACCCCGGCGAGGAGGTGATCTTCCCCGACCCCGGGTTCGTCTCCTACGACCCGCTCACACGGCTCGCCGGCGGCGATCCGAAGCCGGTCCCGCTGCGCGACGACCTGACGATGGACCCCGCCACCGTCGAGGAGGCGATCACCGACGACACCGCCGCGTTCGTCGTCAACAGCCCCGCCAACCCCACCGGCGCGGTCCAGCCGCCCGAAGACATGCGGGAGTTCGCCCGCATCGCCGACGAGCACGACGTGCTCTGTATCTCCGACGAGGTCTACGAACACATCGTCTTCGAGGGCGAACACCGCTCGCCGCTGGAGTTCGCCGAGAGCGACAACGTCGTCGTCGTGAGCGCCTGCTCGAAGACCTACTCGATGACGGGCTGGCGGCTGGGCTGGGTCACCGGCTCGAACCGCCGGATAGAGCGGATGCTCCGGGTCCATCAGTACGGCCAGGCCTGCGCGACCGCCGCCGCCCAGCACGCCGCCGAAGCCGCGCTGACCGGGCCGCAGGACCCCGTCGACGAGATGGTCGAATCCTTCGAACAGCGCCGGGACGTGCTGCTCGACGGCCTCGCCGATATCGGCCTGGAGTGCCCGACGCCCAAGGGCGCGTTCTACGCGATGCCGAAGGTGCCGGAGGGGTTCGTCGACGAGGTCATCGACCGCGGGGTCGTCGTCGTCCCCGGCGACGCCTTCGGCGAGCACGGGGAGGGGTACGCCCGCATCTCCTACGCCGTCAACGTCGAGACGCTGAAGGAGGCCCTGGCGATCATGGACGACGCCTACGACGCAGTGGCCTGACTTAGTTCGGCGCGCCGCCGCCGTCGGTTTCCTCGTCCTCGCTGGCGCCCGCCGCGTCCTCGTCGGGGAACGGCGAGCCGAGGACCACGAGCGGGACGGTCGTCGCGACCAGCAGGGCGCCGAGCGCACCGTATGCCGCCACGGGGCCACGAGCGCCCGCTGCGACGCCCGCGAGGACGACGAACGGCGTCCGAGCGAGGCCGACGACCATCGAGACGGCCGACAGCACGGTCGCCCGACCGACGCTCTCGACCCGGTCGTTGACGTGCCCCTCGACCATCGGCCGGAGCAGGTAGTGGACCGCGCGGAGCAGGTAGAACGTCGCGAACGCAGCCAGCGGGGCCGCGAGCGGGACGAGCGTCGCCGCGACGAGGACCAGCGCGGCTCCCGCGAGGACGCGCGAGAGGCCGAACCGCGCCTCGATCGGCCCCGCGTAGTAGCTGACGACGCCCGCGACGACGGCGAAACTCGCGTACAGCGGTCCCAGCCCGGTCGCCGCCGACACCGGGATCTCGACGGGGAGCGATACGGTTCCGATGGCTCCGACGACGCCGCCGACGACCGGGAGCGCGCCGAGGTCGACCCCCTCGACGACTGCGACGGCGATCGGCTGGACGTACTGGTTGCCGGCGCCGACGGCGCCGAAGACGAGCGCGGCGAAGGCAACGAACGACCGCAACGGCGGGCGAGCGAGGCGGTCGCGCAGCAATGGGAGCGCATCGCGGACCGACGGGCCGACCGTCTCCCCGGCCTCGAACTGTTCGGTCCGGGGGAGCGTCGCGACCACGGCCGCGCCGACGAGCATGAGCGCGCCCGCCGCGATGAACGGCGCGCGGGGGTCGACCCCGTAGAGGACGGCGCCGACCACGGTCGTCACAGCGGAGCTCCACCGGGCGATCGACTGCCCGCGGCCGCGGATCGTCGTGAACTGCTCCTCGCCGACGGTCGATTCGAGCACCTCGTAGAGCCAGGCGCCGCCCGTCCCCGAAGTCAGGGCGACTCCGGCTCCCCAGAGCACGTAGACGACCAGGTACGAGGCGAACGAGTCAACGAGGAGAAACCCGAGCAGCGAGGCGGCCATCGCGATCTTGCTCGCGACGAGCGTGTCCCGGCGGCCCGCACGGTCGCCGACGTACCCCGTCGGGATCTCGCCGCCGACCAGCACCAGCGAGTAGACGGCGCTCAGTGTCCCGTACTGCGGGTAGGTCAGATCCCGCAGGACGAACAGCGCGAAGACCGGGGAGACGAACCCGACCGCCGCCAGCGCCTGGAAGAGGTAGTACCGGCGGATCAGCGCCCGCGGGTCCGACAGGTCGACGCGCACGGGCGGTCCGTCGGACGGCGCGGACTTGACGTTTCCCTGAACGCCGTTGAAGTATCCCGTCTGACACTCGGGCCGACATTCGCCTGCGGAACGTAGAAACGTCTCGCGGCCCTACCTCCGGGCGATGGACCAACTGGCGCCGTCGAACGTGCCGACCTACGAGACCAAGGCGGAGGGGCGGTCGCTGTGGGACCGCTGCGCCGACCGCGGGCTCCCCGTCGTGGCCGTCCGCGAGGGCGAGCGCGGCTACGTCGTCCGCTACGACCTCCAGCACCTCGACGGCCAGCTCTCCGAGCGGGCGCTGCGGCGGCTCCGCGAGCACGTCCGCTCGCTGCGCTCCTACTCCGTCCGCGTCGACCCCGACTCCCAGACCGCGGGCGTCGGCGGCGAGACGGGCCACGTCGCCGGCGAACTCCACGCCGAGACCGAGGACGACGCCCGCCGGCTCGCCTCCCACGTCTCCGCGTTCGTCTTCGACGACGACAACCTGGTCTGAGCGGCGCGTCTCGGTCTCCGTCGAAACGCCCCGACGGTCCGCCCCGTCATCCCGACCGGTCGTGGAGCGTCTCGTGGATCCCCAGCACCAGCGCCGGGACGACGAGCATGAACAGGTGTTCCTCGACCGGGATCCCGACGAACTCGACGCCCGTCCGCAGCGGGATGGCGAACACCCCAACCTCCAGCGTGTACCAGTCCCAGACGTACGCCAGCGGGTAGACGACGGCGACGGTCACCGCCGCGCGCCGTAGCGCCGCCCGGCCCGCGCGGACGAGCAGCCCCAGCGCGAGCGACCCGAACACGAGTTCGGTCGCGAGGTAGGTGTACGGACCGAGGACGCCGATGTCGGGCAGTGGAACGCCGGCCAGCGGTTCGACGGCGACGGCGACGACGAGCGCGGCCAGTCCAGCGGCCAGCCCCGACGCCAGGCGCCGCTCCGCCCGCGCTACCGGTCCCCCGGCAACCCCCAGCGCCGTCCCGAACCAGACGACCGCGGCGACGCCACCGCTCGGCGGCACGACCCCGGCCACAGCCGCCCAGAGGACGGCGACGCCGAGGCCGAAGGTGAGGGCGACGAACCCTTTCGCGCGACCGCTGTCCATACCGTCACGTGCGGTGCCACCCACATGAGAACCGGGTCTTCGCTGAGGACGGTCGGTTTCTTCTGCAAATACAACGCCGGAACATCCGCCAGATTGCGTCAAGGTCTACAGCATCGTGACGAATACAGGGCGCAGATCTCGCACGGAGTCGGGTTCCGTCTGCAGGCAGATCGGGTAGTCGATAGATGAGTCGTGGCGCCCGATCAGCGACGGTTAGTGATGACTCTTAGTTATTCTCCCCTTCTATTAGCGAGGAGTGCTACGGCGGAAACGGCAAGCAGTGTAGCTACGATACCGAATCCGGGTCCTCGGGACCCCGAGGCACCGTCACGATCACCGTCTAACTCTGAGTCCTCTTCCGTTTCTGATTTCGTCTGCAGTTGTGCGGAGTTTTCTTCCGCGGTAGATCTCTCCGAATCGGTTACCGTTGGAGTAGCTGATCGTCTGGAGTCCGACTGCTCCGTCTGCTTGGGTGGAACGCTCTCGGGAACGAGCCCGTCGAAACGGGACTCTCTCCAAGGATTGATGTTTACAATCTCTCCCTGACTCGAAACGTTGCCCCCCTCTCCTTCTGGGAGGACAGCTGGGTAATGGGGGCCACTCGGTGCCCCCCAGTAGTTATTTTCCGCGATAACCTCTGCATCAGTCCCTGATTCGTATGTCAGAGCGGCCCCGTTATCATAGATATTGTTCCGGTGAACAGTGAAAACAGTCGCCGAATCAATAGCCGGTCCATCTGCAGCCAGCCGTATCCCCGTCTTATTGTTTCCAACGACGTGGTTCTGTTCTATGACAGTCGGTTTCCCCTTGATCAGTTCGATACCGAACGTATTATTCACAAGATGGTTCCCACTGATCACTGATTTGGCGTCGTCGTCACAGCAGATGTTCGCACTGCGCGAGTTGATAAAAATGCCAGCACCGCCGTTTCGAGCAATCATGTTGTTCGAAATATTGGTACCGGTCACGTCCCCTACGCTGGGGTGCGTTGTTTTAATATAGATCCCCGCCGATTCCGCCCAGTAGATCCGGTTTTGAGTCAACTCAGCGTTCTCGACCTGATGTTCAGCAATCAATTCGATTCCTCGACTCCCCCCGATAAGCGTGTTCTCGCTAGCTTGAATGTTAGAGAGGGAGGAACCGCGGAGCTGAAGCCGTGTATTCTGGAACTCGTTCCCTCGAACAGTGATGTCCTCGAGATCGTCTTCCCCGATGATCTTGATGACACCGTTCTTTCCAGTGTTCGATTGAACCCGGACGTGCTGGGTTGTACCCGAGGATGAAATCAGGAAGCGGCCGCTAGTCAGATTGTTTTCCGTGACGGTGACATCTGAGAGAGTGTCGATAACTGAAACCGACACTTTCCCGGCAGAGGTGATCGTGTTCTGTGTAAAGACGAAACCGCTTCCACCGCCGTATCGCCGCTCAAATGTTACCTCGTCTCTGATTAGGTTATTTTTGAATGTCACCTCATTCGTTCTGCCCGGAAGCGAGAGTTCCCCTCGAAAATCGTTATTTATCGCCGTTAGATTGGTGACTCCGGCATTGTCCGAGTGGCCGCTGATCCCATGCGGGACGACAGAAGAGCGAATCGTGAGCCCACTCCGACCCTCGAAGGATATATCTGAACCGGAGGGCCCATCGCCGACATCTCCGAACTTTGCATCAACTAAAACTGCGGTACCGCCAGAGTCGAGTACGACGGCGGAATGTTGAGTTTCATGGAACTGTATGCTAGTGGCCTCGGCAGCACCGCCGTTGTTTACAACGAGACCACGTGCCGGCTTGTTGATTGATACATTGTTCAACTGGGCCGACCCCTGGATGATCAATCCATCCCAATTACCTGCGCTGGCATCATCATACAACGTTGTGAATTGAACGTTCTCGCTACTATTCTGGCCAGCAACCAGTTCTCCTTTGATTATCAGCGAACCGCCCTCCACAAATTCAACAGTCGTCCCGGGTTCTATCGTCAGCAGAGTTCCATTAGAAACCGTGATATCGTCTGTGACACGATAGGGGCCTTCCCCGGGAGTCCATGTTTCGTCATTGGAGATCGGCTCCTCGACGAAGGTTGGATCGTCACCAGCCGCGACGCCACCGAACAACGAGATTCCAATAAGGAACAGGATCGCAATACAGGTAGCAGTTGTACTCGTAGTAAATTCACTCATATCCCCATCACTCTATCTAATATTGATAAATCTTCGGAAATATCGGTCACTGTGTCAGATTCAGCAAGTATCAGAGGTCTGTACCGACCGATTCATGGCCTATATCTCGCACGCCGCTCTTTGCCAATATCTGATATTTGATTGAGGGGTTCGCTCGTCCCGCTGTACGGAACAGCGGGCGCCTCCGGCACCGGCCCGTTCCCGCTCGTGTGTTCTCGTCCTGTGCCGACAGGGAGCGCAGCGACCGAGAGCAGACGGGTCGCAGACCAGTGAGACGGAAGGCCAATCTTAAGACGGTTCCGGCCGCTCCCGTGTACATGGATTACCAGCTCGCCATCGAGTCGGCGCCGGACACGGTACCCGGCGGGACGGGCATCCTCCTGCTGCATCCGAGCACGGGCGAGACCGACCGCATCGACACGGAGTTTCTGAGCACGGACACCGACGAGATGCTGGTCATCTCGACGCGGACCACCGCCCGCGAGGTGCGCCAGAAGCTCGAACACTACGAGGTCGACGAGGAGCGGGCGACGATTCTCGACGCGCTGTCGGTCGAGCGGGGCTACACCCGCCGCCAGTCCGAGAACGTCAGGTACGTCTCCGCGCCGGACGACCTCGAGGGGATCGTCGAGGAGACGCGCGCCTTCCTCGAATCGACCGAGGGCAAGCGCCGGGTCAGCCTCGACTCGGTGACGGAGATGGTGTACTACTCCGACGCCGAGCGGGCCGCCGAGGCCGTCGACGCCATCCTCGAACTGCTGGACGAGCACGACGCCGTCGGCCTGTTCCACCTGGCGAAGGGGGTCCACGACGACGCGGAACTGGCGGACTTCCGCGCGCGGTTCGACGGCGTCGTCGACCTCTCCGAGGACGGGTCGGTCGCCGCCGACTTCTGACCGGCTCCGGCGCCGCGACGTTTCCCCAGAACCGCCGGGCTGCGGCGCCGTCAGTCGTCCGAGCGGGTCGAGTCGACGCCGCCCGAGGGGCGCACGCGGTCGTAGCCGGCGCGGAGACGGCCGCCGATCCAGCGGCGGTGGTAGACCGCCTCCGTGCCGACCCAGCCGAGGGTCAGCAGGGCGGCGCCGAGCGCCGCGACGAACGCCCACGGGTCCATCCAGACGGGGCGGACCCAGGGGGCGACGTGGGCCCACCGCTCGGCGAACGAGGCGACCGGTCCCGAGATCGGCGTGCCGGCGAACGTGCTGTGGAGCCACGAGGCGAAGGTGGCCCGCTCGGTCGCGCCGGGCGTGAGCGCGGCGCTGCCGTTCAGGCCGTAGGCGCCCTCGGCGTCCTGGTCGGCGATGGTGGGGCCGCCGGGCTCGTCGCCGAGGTGCATCCGCTCGGCCTCGTAGGTGCCCCAGGGGGCGTAGTACTCCCAGACGACCTCGCCCTCGGGGGTGACCTCCATGACGCGGTGGTTGAGCGAGTCGGTGACCAGCGTGTTCCCGTTGGGGAGCCGGTCGGCGTCGCGGGGCCAGTTGAGGTTGCCGTCGACGCCGAGGTTCCAGGTGCGCTCCCAGGTCGCGTTGCGGCCCTCGCCGCCCTCGTACTCGTACTCGACGACGCGGTCGTTCTCGCTGTCAGCGACGACGATGGTCGGGGTCCCGTCCTCGCTGGTGAGGTAGTTGGGGTTGTGCTGCTCGTAGATGACGCTGTGGTTGCCCGGCGCGCCCAGCGACAGCTCGACCTCCTTGGTCGAGCGGTTGATGACGACCACCTCGTCCATGTTGCGTGGCGAGGCCATGTACCGGCCCTCGCCGATCTTGTCCACGTCGTTGACGTGGGTCCAGTCGCCGGTGTAGCTGCCGCCGTCGCCGCGGTCGTAGATGCGCTCGAAGCGGTACTCCCACTCCGTCTCGCCGGTCGTCCGGTTGTAGACGAAGATGCGGTCGTTGTTGGTCTCGGTCATCTCGTTGTAGTTGCGCATGTTGGCGATCAGCAGCTGATCGCCGTTGATCAGGTCCACGTCGTGGGTGTCGTGGATGTCGAGCCGCTCGGTCCAGACGCGGCTGTTCGTGTCGGGGTCGTACTTGAAGACGGTCGTGCCGTCGGGGCGGGCGCCGACGACCAGCAGGGTGCCGTCGTCGAGGGGATCCACGTCGTAGAACCACGTCACGTCCTCCTTTGGCTCGTAGTGCCACTCGAGGTCGCCTGCGGGGCCGACGCCGACGAGCCGCGCGGGCTTCTTGGAGCTGTTCTGTCCGCGTCCCTTGAACCCCTGGACGGCGATGACGGTGGTGCCGTTGGCGGGCTCGTCGATGGCACCCTTCTGGAGTTCGACGGGTTCGTGCGTGAGCGCCGAGACGCCCGACGGCACGAGCAGTGCCGCGATCAGGGCGACCACGCAGAGACGGGCGGCCAGGGGGCGCGTGAGTTCGAGTGAATCCCAGTCCATTCGGAGACCTCCGGAACTGCGGTCCGGTTGTCCGGTTCCAGCCGTCTCTCGGTAATAACCGTACCGCTCTGGTGCAGTTGTGCCCGGCCACCGCTCCGACCGACCGAAGCAGCGAACGGCGTTCCCCATCGTCATCTGGCTGTTCTTAGGGGGGTCGATCCCGTTCTCGATGTCCGGATCGAGATCCGCGCCGTGGCCGCCGTCCGGAACCGGCGCTGACGCCGTCACGCCCGGGTTCGACGGGGTGTGAGTGCTACTACCAAATCACCAACCATTAAGGTCCAGTACTCGAAGGGATGTACTGTATGCCGGAATGCCAGAACTGCGGTTCCTTCGTGACGGCGGACTACGCACGGGTGTTCACGCCCAACGGGGTCGAGTCGCCGCGCGTCTGTCCTCAGTGCGAGGACAAGATCCGCGACGGGGCCGACGTCCGCGAGGCGCGCTCGACCCGTCGCGGCTAGGGTCCTGAATCGTCGTGAACTATCGGGGGGAGGCGACCTGGCGGGTTCGGGGGGACCCGCCCGGGACGCTGCCAGGACGCTTCTCCTGTTCCGTTCTCCGTGGAGCGAACGCCCGCCGAGCGACCGCTCCCCCTGTCGGCTGGTCCACGTCCAGAGAGCCTGGTCCCTCGCGCGGACGGCTGGGCCCTACGCCCCGACGGCGTCGTCCAGCAGCTCCCACGCTTCGGCGAAGACGGCCTCGGCGCGGTCGGCCTCGCGGGCCTCGGCGGTGATCCGGACGAGGGGCTGGGTGCCGCTGGCCCGCAGGAGGAACCAGGCGTCGCCCAGGTCGACGCGGACGCCGTCCAGCGTCGTCACGTCGTCGTACTCCGCGAGGACGCGCTCGGTCACCCGCTCCATGACGGCGCCCTTCTCGGCGGTCTCGACCGAGTCGCGGCGGATCGGGTAGGTCTCGACCGCGGCCAGTCGGTCGGCCAGCGGGCGCTCGGCGGCGAGCGCGGCGACCTTGCAGGCCGCGAGCGGGCCGTCCGGGCAGAGCGTCTCCGCGGGCCAGATCCAGGCGCCGCTGGGCTCGCCGCCGAAGGCGACACCCGACTCGCCCGCGCGCTCGGCGACGTACACGTCGCCCACCTGTGTGCGCTCGACGGACACGTCTATCTCGGCGAGGTGGTCGTCGACGGCGAGGCTGGTGTCGACGGGCGCGGCGACGCGGTCGCCCGGGCTCGCGGCCGCGCGGGCCAGCAGCGCGAGAGTCACGTCGCCCGAGAGGTAGGTGCCGTCGGCGGCGACGCAGCGCATCCGGTCGGCGTCGCCGTCGTGGGCGATCCCGAGGTCGGCGTCCGTCTCCGCCACGAGGGCGGCGAGCGACTCGCAGTTCTCCGGTGTCGGCTCGCTGGGCCGCCCGGGGAAGGAACCGTCGGGCTGGGCGTTGAGCGTCTCGACATCGCAACCCAGCCGCTGGAGGGCGTCGACGGTGACGCCGCCGGCGCCGTTGCCCACGTCGACGACGACCGACAGCGGCTCCGGCACGTCGACGGAGTCGACCAGGGCGTCGACGTGGCGGTCGTCGGCGGTGACGCGGTCGACCCGGTCACCGAGTTCGTCCCACGCCGCCAGGTCGGCGGTGTCCTCGCGGAGTCGCCGTTCGATCTCGGCCCGCAGGTCCGCGTCGTAGGCCTGCCCGGAGGGCTGCCAGAGCTTGATGCCGTTGTCGGGTGCGGGGTTGTGGGAGGCGGTTATCACGGCGCCGGCGTCGGCATCCTCGCGGGCGACACTCCGGGCGACCGTAGGCGTGGCGGACAGGCCGAGGTCGACGACATCGACGCCCGACTCGCGCAGGCCCGCGGCGAGCGCGTCCGCCAGGAGCCGGCCGCTCTCGCGGGCGTCGCGGCCGACGACGACGCGGTCCGCGTCGACGCCGAGGGCTCGCCCGACCGAGAGGGCCAGCTCTGCGGTCACGTCTTCGCCGACCGGTCCCCGGATGCCGCTGGTTCCGAACATAGTCGACGCGACGGCGGGTCGGACCAAAAAACTCGGCCGTCGACGCGGTCGCTCGGCGTCGGCCGGTCGAGGGGAAAAGGGTGGATGCCTGACAGTATCCAGTGACTCGCCGCGCGGGCGGGTGGCTGTACCGCTCGTCCCGGGGTCAGTCGGCGCCGTGGCGCGGCGCGTGACCGCAGTCGCTGCACTCCCAGGACTGGTGTTCGAACGTTATCTCGCCGCCGCAGTCGGGACACCTGTACGCCCCGACGGCTGTGTGCTGCTGCGTTGCCATTACCGGAGTTCAGATCGTTCTCCGATTTAAGCGTTCCTATTATCGCGACTTGAGAATATAAGGACGTACGTCTCGGCCTGTGTGACCGTTTCGCGGGGGTATTGTGAATTGTTCACGCGCTTCTGGGACTCGGTTCCGAGATAATCTCTTTCGGGACAGAAAAATAATAGGGTGTTTAACCACCAATCCATGTACCTATATTATTTTCCGGGAAAACTTATGTCGCTGGACCTGGCCGATTCTGGTATGGCAGCGACAGACTCCTGGAACGACCCCGAGCGGTGTCCGTTCTGCGGCGAGGCGCTCGCGTCGCCGGGCGCGGGCTTCGTCGACCACACGGCCGAGCACCCCGAATGCGAGGCGAAGTTCGAGACCTGGCGCGACCGGGTCGGCGGCGACCTCCGCGGCGGCTGGAGCGGCTGACCGTCGTCGCCGACCGTCGAGGACGGTGAGGGTACCGACCGCCGGCCGTTCGCGGTCGGTAGCGTTTTTGCGACCCCCAGGCGATGGGTGGGGTATGAACCAGAGCGAGCGCGAGGCGGCCAAGCGCCGCGCGGGCGAGCGCGCGGCCGAAGCGGTCGAAGACGGCACCGTCGTCGGACTCGGGAGCGGCAGCACGGCGGCTCACGCCATCCGCCCGCTCGGCCGCGAGGTCGACGCGGGGCTGGACATCGAGGGCGTCCCCACGTCGTTCCAGGCGAGAGAGATCGCCGTCGACGAGGGGATCCCGCTGACGACGCTGGACGAGAGCGATATCGACCTGGCGATCGACGGCGCCGACCAGATCGCGGGCGCCGACCTCGTGAAGGGCGGCGGCGGCGCCCACGCCCGCGAGAAGGTCGTCGACGCCGCGGCCGACCGGCTGCTCGTCGTCGTCGACCCCACGAAGGAGGTCGACGTGCTCGACGACCCGGTGCCCGTCGAGGTGCTACCGGACGCCCGGTCGACCGTCGCCGACGCCGTCCGCCGGCTCGGCGGTCGGCCGGAACTCAGGCGGGCCGACCGCAAGAGCGGCCCCGTCGTCTCCGACAACGGCAACCTGATCCTCGACTGCGAGTTCGGCGCGATGCCCGACCCCGCCGGGCTGGCGGCGGACCTGTCGGCGCTGCCGGGCGTCGTGGAGCACGGGCTGTTCGTCGACTTCGCCGACGAGGTCTACGTCGGGACGGAGACTGACGTAACCGTCTTCGAGCCCTGACGCCGATAAAAATACGCTGTTCCCGTCGACCTTACAGGTCGCGCGGCTGGACCGTCTTCCGGTCGTTGGCCTCGGCGCGTCGCTGCGCCTCGTCGAGCAGCTCCTCGACTTCCTCGTCGAGGGCGTCGTAAAAGTCGCGGGAGACGTTCATGTCTTCGAGCGCTTCCTTGACCGAGTTCTTGACAATGAGGTCTGCCATACAAGTCGCTTGAACAAATGGATGGTTTATAAACTTTCCCAATTAGACGCAGTCTCGCCGGCTTTGTCGGGGGTCTGAGCGGCGCTCCGGCGCGGTCGGCCTCTGCGAACGACGGTAGTTTAAGTATCTTTTGGGAAACCGGGGGTCGAAACGGGCGGAAATCGGCCCCTCCGGAGGTGTGGGACCGCTCGCGCGCGCTCAGCAGGGGCCGAACGCGGGGGCCGCGGGCGCCGGTCCGGAAGGGGACGGTCAAGTGGATCGAACGCCCAGAGGGGGTATGCGCGAACTACTCGAAGCGGTCGCGGCGGGCGACGTCTCGCCGGCCGAGGCCGAGGCGGAGCTGGCGGGCTACGCCACCGGCGAGGCCGGGCGGTTCGACGCGGCCCGGACGACCCGCAGCGGCGTCCCCGAGGCGGTGCTGGCCGACGGCAAGACGCCCGCGGAAGTGGCGGCACTGGCGTCGACGGCCGTCGAGACGACCGGCAGGGCGATCGTGACCCGCGCAGACGAGGCGGTCGCCGAGGCCGTCGCGGACGTGCTGGCGGCCGACCACCCCGAAGCGACCGTCGAGGCGGACGACCGCTCGGGTGTCGTCGTCGCGACGACCCCCGACTTCGAGCGGCCGGACCTGGACGCCGCGGTCGGGGTCGTGACCGCCGGCACCTCCGACGCGGTCCCCGCGGGGGAGGCCGCCGCCGTCGCCCGCGAGATGGGCGCGACCGTCGAGCGGGTCGACGACGTGGGCGTCGCCTCGCTCGCTCGCGTGGTGGACTCGCTCGAAGTCCTGCGCGAGCAGGACGCCCTCGTCGTCGCCGCCGGCCGCGAGGGCGCACTCCCGACCGTGCTCGCGGGACTGGTCGACGTGCCGATCATCGGGCTCCCCGTCTCGACGGGCTACGGCCACGCCGGCGAGGGCGAGGCCGCGCTCTCGGGGATGATCCAGTCGTGTACCGCCCTCTCGGTCGTCAACGTCGACGCCGGGTTCACCGCCGGCGCGCAGGCGGGGCTGATCGCCCGTCGCGTCGACGCCGCGCGGAGCGACGGATGACCGAGAGACGGCCGGTATGGGCTCTCTCATCCGGTTACACGGACGACACCAAACAGCGTTGGTACACTCGTTATATCCGGGGCGCGTCAAGGGACTGGTACCGGTTGACAGCCGGGACAAACGAATGCCAACGTGTAATCACTGCGGTGCGCACGTCTCCGACCAGTTCGCTCGCGTCTTCGCCGACGAGACCGGTGCGGTCCACGCCTGTCCGAGCTGCTCGGCGAACGCGGGTATCGCGGAAGTCGCGAGAGAGCGCGCCCCCGAAGCGTAGTCCCCGCACAGCCCGATGACCGACCAGCGGACCGCCGACCCCGACCACTTCGTCTACGTCCTGCGGTGCGCCGACGACACCTTCTACACGGGGTACACCACCGACGTGGAGCGACGCGTCCGCGAGCACGACGACGGCGCGGGCGCGAAGTACACCCGCGGCCGGACGCCGGTCGAACTCGTCCACGTCGAGGGGTTCGACTCGCAGTCCGCCGCGATGAGTCGCGAGTACGAGATCAAGCAGTGCTCGCGGGCCGAGAAAGAGCGACTGATCGAGTGACGTGCGATCAGTGTCGCCGGCCGGCGAGCACGGTGAAGGCGGCGGCGAGCAGCGCGATCACCGGTCCGAACCCAGAGCCGGTCGCGGGCGTCGCCGTCGCCCGGTCCCGTTCTGTCGCCCGGTCCCGCTCCGGTGCTCGCGTCGTCGTCTCGGTCGGCGTCGACGAAGTGGCCGCGTCGGTCGCCGTCCCGGTCCGCGTTGCGGTCGGTGTCGTGGTCGGCGTCCGAACGGCGCTGGCCGGCAAACTGTCGACGGAGGGGAACGGTTCCTCGCGGCTCCAGAACACGTCGGCGGTCCACTCGCCCGGTGGTTCGCTGTCGCTGGTCGTGTCGACGAACACCATGCTCTTGTTGGGCAGACGGCCCTCGAACACCGGCGGTTCGGCCTCGATGAAGTTGACCCGCCGGATCGACTGCTCGTTGACCGCGGGTACGAGCGGCGACGACGAGCCGTGGATCGTCGAGTCGACGATCCGGAGTTGCCAGTACTCGTTGCCCGACTGGAAGCGACCGAAGGAGACGAGCGTCGAGTTTCGGATCGTCAGCGAACCACCGATGTCGATCCGGTCGGTGTGGGACAGGACGGAGTCGACGACCGTGACCCCGTCAACGCCGCGAAGCCCCTGAGTGTTCCGTATCGTACTGTGTTCGACCCGAAGCGAATGTGCCTCGGCAGTCCTGCCGTTCGTCCGGTTGACGGTGACGTGCCGCAGGACGATATCCTCGCCGTTGAGCCGTCCCACATCGGTCAGTGTGCTGTCCGTCACGGTGATGTCGCTGCTGTACTGGTCGCCGATGCCGCTGGTGTGGCGAAGCCGCGCGTGGTCGATGTCGACACTGCCGCCGTCGACGGCCAGGTCGCCCCGGATATCGACGAGGCGTGAGTCCGATATCTGGACAGCGCCGTCGGTAACGACCGTGCTACCGTCGCTGAGGTAACTGTCTTCGATCGTTACCTCGCCCTCCGCCCAGACCGCACCGTCGGTATCGGCGACCGTCACGTTCCGCGCGACGACCGAGTCGCTCCTGATCCCGCCGACGTTGCGTCCGTCGACGTTGCGAACGGTCGTGTCGGAGAGCCGGACCAGTTCGTCGCCGCGGATCACGCCGTGGTCGTCGTCGCTCGCGTTCTCGATCAGCGTCCCGGAGACGGTCACGGTGCCGTCCGTCTTGACGACCTGCCCGGTCCGGCGGAACGTGCTGTCGACGACACGTACGTCGCCGTCCGTGAAGACGAACCGCCCCGTGTCACGGACAGTCACGTCCCGGAGGACGACGGTACCATCGGCCCGGAGCGCGGCGTGTCCGTAGCCGTTGTTCCGGGGAATCGACGTGATCGTCAGCCCCTGGATCGTGAGGTCGGTGTCACCGCTCAACCTGACCAACGTGGCCCCCGAGTTGGTGAAGCCGCCGCTCCCCCGGAGGACGAGCGGTGCGTCGCCCCCGTATTGAATGGTCGGATCTCGACTCTCCGAGAGATCCAGCGTTGCCGTGACCGCGATCACGACCTGTCCGTCGCCGTTGCTGTCCTCGAATCCGCGGCTGTTGTAGTAGTCGAACGCGTCGACGCTGTCGATCGTGTAGTCCGCCGTCGCCTGCGTTCCGGTCGCGCCGACGACGCCACACGCGGCACCGACCGGTGACAGCGCGAGGACGACTGCGGCGACGATCGAGAGCGCTCGACGGCGACCGAGCACACCCATGTCTGTACGACAGTGGGAACGCGCGTGTTGAATCTGTCCCAACTGGGGCGGGAGCTTTTTGCGACCCCGGGGCGCACTCCCCGCTATGACCGACGAGGCCGCTGCGATCGAGTTCGGCACCGACGGCTGGCGCGCGACGCTCGACGAGTTCACCGAGCCGCGCGTCCGCATGGTCGGCCAGGCAGTCGCGACGTACCTCCGCGAAGAGGCCGACGGGTCCCTCGACGCCAGCGACGGGTCGGGAACCGTCGCCGTCGGCTACGACGCCCGCGAGACCTCCCGCGGGTTCGCCGAGGAGCTCGCCCGCGTGCTCGCCGCGAACGGCTTCGACGTGCTCGTCCCCCCTCGCGACTGCCCGACGCCGGTCGTCGCCTGGACCGTCCGCCAGCGCGACCTCGCGGGCGGGCTGATGGTCACCGCCTCGCACAACCCCCCGGAGTACAACGGCGTGAAGTTCCTCCCCGCGGGCGGTGCGCCCGCGCTCCCCGAAGTCACGGACGCCCTCGCCGACCGCCTCGCCGAGCCCGACCCGCTCCCCGAATCGCAGTGGGGCGGCGTCGAAGAGGCCGACCTCGTCGCCCCGTACACCGACCGCGTGCTCGACGCCGTCGACACCGACCTGTCGGGCCTCTCCGTTGTGTACGACGCGATGCACGGCAGCGGCCGCGGCGTCACCGACCTGCTCCTCGAACGCGCCGGCGCGGACGTGGAGCGGCTCCGCTGTGATCGGGACCCCGACTTCGGCGGCGACTCGCCCGAACCCACCGCCGCCCACCTCGGCGACCTGGCCGACCGCGTCGCCGAGTCGGACGCCGACCTGGGCGTCGCCAACGACGGCGACGCCGACCGGATCGCCGTCGTCACGCCCGACCGAGGCGTCCTCGACCCGAACCTCTTCTTCGCCGCGACCTACGAGGCGCTGCTCGACGGCGGGTTCTGGTCGGTCGACGACGAGGCCCGGGACGGCGAGCCCGACCAGGGGCCGACGGGCGACGTGGTCCGGACGGTCTCGACCAGCAGCATCGTCGATCGTGTCGCCGAGGCCTACGGCCAGTCGGTCCACGAGACGGCAGTCGGCTTCAAGTGGGTCGCACAGGCGATGGCCGACCACGACGCGCTGATGGGCGGCGAGGAGAGCGGCGGGTTCGGCATCACGACCCACGTCCGCAACAAGGACGGCGTCGCAGTGGCCGTCCTCGCCGCGGCCGTCGCCGCCGCCGAACCGTACGACGACCGCGTCGACGGCCTGCTTGAGCGCCACGGCGCCATCGTCCAGGACCGGGTCAGCGTCGACTGCCCCGACGAGCGCAAGGACCCCGTTCTCGGCGACCTGGAGGACGCGCTGCCCGACGAACTCGCCGGCTCGGCGGTCGAGCGCGTCTCGACCGTCGACGGCTTCAAGATCTTCCTCGCGGACGGCACCTGGCTGCTGATGCGTCCCAGCGGCACGGAGCCCAAACTGCGGGTCTACGCCGAGGCGAGTTCACAGGAGCGTGTCGACGAACTGCTCGCGGCCGGCCGCGAGCTGGTCGAGCCGCTGGTCTGAGCCGGCGACGCTCCATCAGGCGTCCTCGTCCGTTATCGCACCGCGCAACACGCCCCGATAGCGGTCGCGCTCCCCGTCGACGGCCTCGACCGCGAACCCCAGCGACTCGTAGAACGGCACCACACCGGCGTCGAACTCGGCGACCAGTCGGCCGTAGCGCTCGGCGGCCGCCGCGACCAGCGCCCGACCGATCCCCTGGCCGCGGCGGCGCCGCCGGACGGCCACCGCGTCGATCTCGGCGCTGTCCGGCCCCGCGCTCTCGGCGCTGTCCGGGACCTCAGAGTCGACCAGCACGAGCGCGCCGAGGACGGTCCCGCTGGCGTCGCCCGCTCCTGACCCCGATCCGCGGACCGCGACGAACGCGTCGCCGCCCGCGGCGCTCGCGCGGACCCGGTCGGCGTCCGTCGCCAGCGCGGCGGCGTCGAGGACGCCGAGCACGCCGGTCAGGTCGTCGGCCGTCGCCGGGCGGACGGTCACGTCGCGGGGCATCGGCGGAGTGGGGGGCGCATCGAGTTCACTCCCGGACGCTGTCGAGGCCTTCGAGGACGGTCGTCATCGAGGGGTGGTCCCACGTCGACCGGCCGCGGTAGGTCCAGGCGACCTCCGGTTCGGCGCCGCGGGTGTCGACGACGGCGACCGCAGGGAGCCGCCCGAATATCGGGAGTTCCGCGAACATCGGGAGCCGGACGGGCTGGCCGTAGTCGGCGCCCGCGGTCCCGTCGGGGTCGACCAGCAGCGGGTGTGGGAGGTCGAAGCGCTCCTGCCAGTCCTCTGCCCGCTCGCGGTCCCGGGGGAGCACGGAGACGGCGACGGCGTCGCGGGCCCGCAGCGCGGCGTAGCGTTCGCCGGCCTTCTTCGCCTGAGCGCGGCAGTCGTGGCAAGCGTCGTCGTGGTGAAAGAGGAGGACGACGAACGACTCGGTGTCCGCAAGCGTCGCCAGCGAACAGGGGTCGGGACCGGCCCCGACGTTGGGTAACTCGAACGCCGGCGCTGGCTGAGAGCCACTCATCGACCGCCGATAGACGCTCCCCGGTCAAAACGACTGCGTCCGAGGTCGCCGACGTGGACCCGCCGGCGGGGTAAGCCGTCGAACCCTGGGCAAACCACTTGAGCGTCGCTCCCGTCCTGTGCTGTATGCCATCGAACGACAGGGTTACCGTCGGAGACGTGATGTCCACGCCGCTGGAGACGATCTCGAAGGACGCCACGGTGAGAGAGGCCGCCCAGCGGATGCGGGACGCGGATATCAACGCGCTGGTGGTGACGACCACGCCGCGAGCGATAATCAGCAGCACGGACGTGCTCGACGCCGTCGCCGAGGGAGACGATGTCTCGGCCCTCCGCGTGAGCGACGTGATGACGACCGACGTGGAGACGGCGACACCCGACCTCTACATGGAGGAGGTCGCCGCGATGATGGCCACGTACGGGATCAAGCACCTCCCGGTCGTCGAAGACGACTACGTCGGGATGATCTCCTCGACCGACGTAACGGCTCACCTCTCGTGACGGTCTCGGCCCTCCCGCGAACGCGACCGCGGTGAGCGACCGCGGGGAGAGACCGACCGGAAGGTTGCCCCCGCCGACACTGGCCCCGGCGCCGCCGGTCACCCGCCCTTGACGAGCCGCAGGACCTCGACCTCCTCGGCCTCGACGGGGGCGTCCTCTGGGACGGGGCGGCCGTCGACGAGGACGGACACCTCGTGGGCGCCGTAGGGCAGCGGCTCCAGCAGGTCGGCGTAGGTCGCCCCGTCGTCGACCTCGACCTCGCGGGTGTCTTCGCCGGCGACGGCGACGGTGACGCGCATACCGGTCGATCCGTCCGCGACGGCTTGAGCGTGTCGTCCGACGACGGGTTGGTGTCGGGCGCTGAGTCTGTTCAGTCCGCGGGTTCGGCCCCGGTCTCGTCCGGGTCGCGGGCGCGCGCGGTCCGTTCGCGGCGGCCGCGACGGTCGCGGTAGGCGTCGGCGATGACGGCGACCAGCGCGCCGAACCCGAGCAGGAAGACGACCAGGCGGGTGAGCGCGCCGACCACGGGGACCAGCCGGAGGACGGCGACCGTGAGGACGCCGACCACCAGCGCGGCCCAGCGGCTCTCGACGTCGGCCAGCGAGAGCAGCCACGTCCCGAGGACGAACCGGCCGTAGACGGTGCCCAGCCAGGCGAGCAGACCGAACGCGAACGTGCCAGCGATCGCTAGCGGGATGCCGACGATCGTGACCGCGACGACCCCGATGACGACCGGGACACCGATCGTCGCCAGCAGGCCGATCCCGCCGGTCCGCAGCGGGTCGCCGGTCGCGCGGTCGGCGACCGCCGCGGCGGTCCCGGGAAACACGAGCAGCAGTATCGCGCCGACGAGCAGCGCGACGAACACGCCGTAAACGGTGAACACGACACCGGGGATCGTGAAGTCCGGTTCGGTGCCGACCGACAGCCTGTCGTCCCGGGTGACGGTCCCGTCGACGACGGCGCCGTCGGCGCGGACGAGGTCGCCGTCGTAAACCAGATCCCCGCCGATACGGGTGTCCTCGCCGAGTCTGATGCTGTCGGCGCCCAGCCGCGCGTCGCCCTCGACCGTCCCGTCGACCGCGACGCTCCCGGCGCCGGCTTCGAGCGTCCCGCCGATCTGCGCGCCCTCGCCCACGTCGACGGCGCCACCCGCCGCGGTCACGTCTCCGCCGACGGTGCCGAGGATCTGGACGCTCCCGGCCGTGGCCTCCACGTCGCCGGTCACGGTCCCCTCCACGACGACCGACCCGCCGAACGCCTGCAGGTCGCCGTCGACCGTCCCGCGGACGACGACGGTCCCCCCGAACGCCTGCAGGTCCTCGTCGACGGTCTCGTCCGCCCCGACGACGACGGTCCCGCCGGTTCGCGACGCCGCTGCGGCCACGCCGGGTAGCACCGACAGGACGACGACCAGTACCACGAGCCCCGTTGCGATCCGTCTCATGGCTCTCTCTACGACGGGCGAGCGGATAAAGATGTCAGCGAGATAATTGCTGGACGGTTTCGTCCGGTCGCCGGTCGGGGACCACTCGGTAGGTTTACGGGCAGCGGTCGCCTCCCTCCGGGCATGAGCGAGGCCGACACGGATTCGGGGTCACGGGCGGGACGGGAGGAGGTCTGGATCGAGAAGTACCGCCCCCAGACCCTCGACGAGATCGTCGGGCAGGAGGACATCGTCGAGCGCCTCCAGAGCTACGTCGACCGCAATAATCTAAGCCATATGTTATTTTCAGGTCCGGCAGGTATAGGAAAAACGACAAGTGCTACAGCAATCGCCCGCGAGCTCTACGGCGACGACTGGCGGGACAACTTCCTCGAACTCAACGCTTCCGACGAGCGGGGCATCGACGTGGTGCGCGACCGCATCAAGTCGTTCGCGCGGACTTCCTTCGGCGGCTACGATTACCGAATAATATTCCTCGACGAGGCCGACGCGCTTACCTCCGACGCTCAAGGAGCGCTGCGGCGGACGATGGAGCAGTTCTCGAACAACGTCCGCTTTATCCTCTCGTGTAACTACTCCAGTCAGATCATCGACCCGATCCAGTCCCGGTGTGCCGTCTTCCGCTTCTCGCCGCTGAGCGACGAGGCGGTCGCCGAGGAGATGCGCCACATCGCCGAAGAGGAGGGCATCGAGGTCACCGAGGACGGTCTCGACGCCCTGGTCTACGCCGCCGACGGCGACATGCGCAAGGCGATCAACGCGCTGCAAGCGGCCTCGGTGACCGGCGACGTGGTCGACGAGGAGGCCGTCTACGCGCTCACCTCGACGGCCAGGCCCGAGGAGATCAGGGAGATGGTCGACCAGGCGCTGGACGGTGACTTCACGGCCGCCCGGTCGACGCTCGACCGGCTGCTGACCGAGGAGGGCATCGCCGGCGGCGACGTGATCGACCAGCTCCACCGCTCGGTGTGGGAGTTCGACCTCGACGACGAGGCCGCGGTCCGGCTGCTCGACCGCATCGGCGAGACGGAGTACCGGATCACGACCGGCGCAAACGAACGCATCCAGCTCGAAGCGCTGCTCGCGTCGGTCGCGCTCGAGGACTGACTCGCCCGCTCTCGCCGTCGGCTCCCTGCTCCCGGACTGTCTCGCGTCGCCGTCGCCGCATGACTACGTCGAGGGGGCCGCGACGGTCCCCTCGACCGGTTCGATCCGGCGCTCGCTGGCGTCGACGTACTCCATGTCCCCCTTCGTGTAGGTGTCCTCGCAGCCCCAGGGAATGATCCCGAGGCCGTCCGGGCGGACGCGGACGCTCACGACGCGCTCGCCGGCCGCCTCGCCGGAGCAGGGGTCGACGACGCCGGTGATCCGGTCGGCGGGCGGCGCGTCGGGCAGCGCCGCGCGCACCTCGTACCCCTGCCCGGGCTCGATCACGTTCTGGAACTCCACCGCGTCGCCTTCCGGAACGCGGTACCAGGCCGCGACGATCGGGTCGGGATCCCGGGTACTACCGCCGGCTCCAGGCCCCTCAGCGGTTCCGCCTGCAGTCCCGGTTTGGTCGCCGGTCTCACCGGGGGTTTCGCCGTCGCCGACCGACCGCTGTGCGACCCACAGCGCGACGCGGTGGGTCGTCTCGTCCGTGTTCTCGACGTAGATGTGGCCTGTCCCCGGGCCGCGCTGGCGGAGGAGACAGCCGCCGAGACCGCCCGAGACGGCGAGTCCGGCCGCCGCGAGCACCTCGCGCCGCGTGCTGGCGCTCATGGTGGCCGGGCTAGCCGCGCGGCGAGGAAGTGCCCGCGCCCGGGGCTGCAAGCCCCGACGGTCCGAATGCGAGTCGGTGGTCCGGCGGTTCGATACCCGGTCAGGCCGACGCCTCGTAGCCGGCGTCCTCGACGGCCGCGACGAGGGCTTCGGTATCGGCGTCGCCCTCGACGGTCGCCGTTTCCCGCTCCCGGTCGGCCGTCGCGTCGGTGACGCCGTCGACATTCTCCAGCGCCGCCTCGACGGACTGTTCGCAGCCGCCGCAGCTCATACCGGTGACGGTGATCTGCTGTTCCATACCCGAGTGGTGGGTCGCGACGCCCTTGGGTCCCACGGAGGCGGTCCGCCGCGTGGGCGATGGACCGGCTATCCCCTGCCGCGCGCGGGGGCGGCAGGGCGCCCCCCGGTCGCCGGGAGTACAGTTTTGTGGCCGGGCGTGGTACGGATTCCCATGAAGTTCGTCATCGTCGGCTTCGGTCGCGTCGGGATGCGGACGGCCCGCATCCTTCGGAGCGAGGGCCACGACCTGGTGATCGTCGACAACGACCCGGACAAGGTCGAGCGCGCCCGCGAGGAGGGGTTCACCGTCGTCGAGGGGGACGGCGCCGAGGAGTCCACCCTGGAGGAGGCCGGCATCGCCGACGCCGACGCCGTCGGCGCGCTGACGGGCGACCTGAACACCAACTTCTCGGCATGTATGCTCGGCAAGCACTACGGCCTGCGGACCGCCCTGCGCATCGACGAGGACTACCGCCAGGAGATCTACGAGAAGTACGCCGAGGACGTCGACGAGATCATCTACCCCGAGCGGCTGGGCGCCGCCGGCGCCAAGACCGCGCTGCTGGGCGGCGACTTCAACGTCCTCGCGGACCTCACTGAGGAACTCTCCGTGGCGACCGTGACCATTCCCGAGGGGTCGCCACAGATCGGTCGCCGCGTCGTCGAGGTCGACCTGCAGGGCGACGCGCACATCTACGCCCACGGCCGCGCCGACGAGCCGATGGAGATCCCCCTGCCCCAGACGAGGATCGAGGCCGGCGACGACGTGGCGCTGATGGCCGCGCCCGCCGACCTGCCGGAGATCCGGGCGTTCCTCCGCGGTGACGAGGCGGCCGCGGCCTGACCGCGCCGACCGCTCGCGGACCTGACAACCGGAAGTAACTTTCCAGAGGGCGGCGACTGCGGAGACGTGTCCCCACCCCCGCTGTTCCCCGCCGGCCCGCCAGGCGGTGTCGCGCTCGCGAGCGTCGTCGTCCAGTTGCTCGTCTTCGTGTTCGTCGGACTCGTGGCCATCGCGCTCTACCGGAAGTTCGTCGCCGACGCGTGAGTCGGCCGGCGCGGAAACGGTGCGGTCGCGGACACGCGACCGCTGGGCGCCTTGGAGTGGATGGGCGGGCGCGCGGTGGGGAGGATGGGAATGAGGCCGTCGCTGCGCGCCCGTGCGAGTGTCCTCCTCCGGCCGACGTAAAGCCCCGTCAGACGGACGGCTGACGCCTCCGTCGCGCGCGCTTCTCGCCCGAGAGCGACTCGTAAGACGACGTGAACCGACCGGGACCGCCGGGCGGGTCAGTCGATGTCGAGCGAGAGCCCGTCCGAGGCGAACCGAACGTCCCCGTCGTAGTGGTCGGCGATCGAGTCGAGCATCTCGTCGTGGCGGCCGTCCGTGTGCGGGTAGAGGTGGGTCAGGTAGACGCGGCCGACCTCCCCGTCCGCCTCCCCGAGGGTCCGGCCCAGTTCGCTCGGGATCGGGTGGTTGTCCACGTCGACGCTGTCGGGGAACGAGCAGTCGTGAGCAAGCACGGCGGCGCCGTCCGCGAAGTCGACCAACTCGGGGAACGCCTCGGTGTCGCCGCTGAAGACGAACGCCGGGCGGTCGGTCCCTGTCGCAGACCCGCCGCTCGCACCGGACGCGCCCTCGCCGGCCGCCGCGAACCGGTAGGCGAGACAGTACATCGAGTGGCGCGTCTCGACCGCGTCCACGTCGAAGCCGGCGAGCGAGAACGGCGACGGGCCGACCTCGCGGAAGTCCAGGTCCATGCGGTCCTGCATGTAGTCGTGGACGCCGAGCAGGTCGGTCACGAGCTCGGCCGTTCCCTCTGGCCCAGCGACCGTCAGGTCGGTCGCGCCGGCGAGCCAGCGAGCCTTCAGCAGCGGCATGAGGTCGGAGACGTGGTCGAGGTGGTGGTGGGTCAGCAGGACGGCGTCGATGCCCTCGTAGCCGACTTCCGTCCGCTGGAGGCCGTGGAGGACGCCGCTGCCGCAGTCGACGAGCAGATTCCCGGCGGTCGACTCCAGCAGGATACCGGTCTGGAACCGCTCGCCGGTCGGCATCGCGCTGCCCGTGCCCAGGAACGTGACGCGCATACCCGACTCGTCGGGCGGGACCGGGAAAAGTCGTGCCGTGGCGTCGGCGCGCCCGCCAGGCAGGGGCTCCCGACGGCGACCCACCCGGTGGCGACTCGCCCGGTGGCGACTCGCCCGGTGGCGACCCGCCGAGTTGCGACCCGCCCGCTCCGGTCCCCGGTGCGGTCGCGTCGGCCCGGAAAAACATATAACTCGAACGCAACGACTCCCGGACATGGGCTTTCGCATCGACTCCCCGCTCGCGAAGGCCACCGGACTGCTGTTCGCGACGGTCGCGCTCGGGTACGTCGTCATCCGGGAGGCCTGGGGGTTCCGGATCGACGCGCTCGGCGGCGGTCCGGTCGAGAGCGCGCTGGCCGTCGGCGCCGTCCTCGCCCTCGGCGCGCTGCTGGTTCTGACGGACAACGCCTTCGAGGGGTGACCACTTTCGCTCCGCGGTCCAAACCCACTTGACGGCGCGGCCCCAACCGGAGAGCCGAGGCCACATGGGCGGACGCGAGTTGCTGGACGCGGCAGACGTGGGTGTCGACGCCGCCGACGCCGAGATCGACGACGGCCACGTGCTCGACCTGCTGGAGCCGCCGGTCCGGGAGTGGTGGGTCGAGCAGTTCGGCGCGTTCGTCCCCGAGAACGGCGGCTTCTTCACGCCGCCCCAGAAGGAGGCCGTCCCGCTCATCCACGAGGGCGAGAACGTACTTATCGCATCTCCAACAGGTTCCGGGAAGACGCTCGCGAGCTTCTCCGCGGTGATCAACGAGTTGTTCCGCCGCGAGCGCGCCGAGGGGCTGGACAACTCCGTCTACTGCCTGTACGTCTCGCCGCTCAAGTCGCTCGCGAACGACATCCACCGCAACCTGGAGGTGCCGCTGGACGGCATCACCGAGAAACTGGACGAGCGCGGCGAGAACGCGGAGATCCGCCACGCCATCCGTCACGGCGACACGAGCGACAGCGACCGGCAGAAGATGCTCGAAGAGACGCCCCACATCCTCAACACGACGCCGGAGACGCTCGCGATCCTCCTGAACAGTCCCAAGTTCCGGGAGAAGCTGCGAACGGTGGAGTACGTCGTCGTCGACGAGATACACAGCCTCGCCGAGAACAAGCGGGGGACGCACCTCTCGGTGTCGCTGGAGCGACTGGAGGCGCTGGCCGACGGGTCGCCGACCCGGATCGGCTGCTCGGCGACGGTCGAACCGCTCGACGCGATGGCGGAGTTCCTCGTGGGACAGGAGTCGCCCGGCGGGGACACTCGGGACTACGAACTCGTCGACGCCCGCTTCGCCCGCGAGTTCGACATGGAGCTGGTGTGTCCGACCGACGACCTGGTGAACACGCCGCCGGACGTGGTCAACGACCGGTTCTACCGCGACCTGCACGAGCTGATCCAGGACCACACGAACACGCTGGTGTTCACGAACACCCGCTCGGGCGCCGAGCGCGTCCTGCACAACCTGCGGGAGCGCAACGACGACTACGACGAGGACAACTCCGGCTGTCACCACGGCAGCCTCTCGAAGGAGCGCCGCCAGGAGATCGAGGGGAAGCTCAAGGACGGCGACCTCGACGTGGTGACGACCTCCACGAGCCTGGAACTGGGCATCGACATGCCGTACATCGACCTCGTGGTGCAGGTCGGCTCGCCCAAGTCCGTCGCCGCCCTGCTCCAGCGGGTGGGGCGGGCGGGCCACCAGCTCGGCGAGACGGTCACGGGGCGGGTCGTCGCGCTGGACCGCGACGAACTCGTCGAGTGCGCGGTGATGCTCAGGAAGGCCGAGGAGGGCTTCGTCGACCGGGTGTTCGTCCCCGAGCGCGCCCAGGACGTGGCCGCCCAGCACGTCTACGGCATGGCCATCGCCGAGGTCCGGCCGGAGGCGGAGATCCGTGGGATCCTCGAACGGGCCTATCCGTATCGGAACTACAGCGACGAGGAGTGGGAGTCGCTGCTGCGCTATCTCACCGCCGACTACGCGGGGATGGAGGATAAAAATGTCTACGCGAAGGTCTGGCGCGACACCAACGACGCCCCCGACGGCGAACACCACTACGAGGACTACCCAGTCGGGGAGGACCTGATGGGCAAGCGCGGCCGGCTCGCGCGGGTCATCTACATGACCAACATCGGCACCATCCCCGACTCCTTTACCTGCGACGTGTTCACCCGCTCGGGCGACGAGTGGGTCGGGCAACTGGACGAGGAGTACCTCGACACCCTCGAATCGGGCGACGTGTTCGTCCTCGGCGGGCAGAACTTCGAGTACCGCTACCGGCGCGGGTCGAAGGTGTACGTCGACCCGACGAGCGCCCGGCCGACCGTCCCGTCGTGGTTCTCCGAGCGGCTGCCGCTCTCCTACGACCTCGGCCGGGAGATCCTGGCCTTCCAGCGGGAACTGCTGGACAAACTCGACCGGGGCGGCGCCGGCGCCGTGCGACACTGGCTGCGGGAGTTCCCGCTGGACGAAAACAGCGTCCGTGCCGTCGCGCGCATGTTCGAGGAACAGATCAGGTACGCGGGCTTCGAGAGCGTCAGCACCGACGAGCGGCTGGCCGTCGAGGAGGAGCTCGACCGCGAGGAGTACGAGCGGCGCTACTACGTCCACTCCAACTACGGCCGGCGGTTCAACGACGGCCTCTCACGGCTGCTGGCCTACCGGATCGCCCGCGAGGCCAACGCGAACGTCCAGGTCGCCGTCGCCGACAACGGCTTCACCCTCTCGATGCCGCTGAACCGGAAGGTCGACGTACTGGGCGTGATCGACGACATCGATCCCGCCGACGTACGCGATGACTTGCGAGCGAGCCTGGAGGGGACCGACCTCCTCCAGCGGTACTTCCGCATCAACGCGACCCGGGCGCTGATGATCCTGAAGCGGTACAAAGGCTACGAGAAGTCGGCGGCCGAACAGCAGATGAACTCCGAGATGCTGCTGGGGTTCGCCGAGGACCTCGACGGGTTCGCCGTGATCGAGGAGACATACCGCGAGATCCTGGAAGACAAGCTCAACGTCGACGCCATCGAGGACGTGCTCGGGGCCGTCCAACGCGGCGAGGTCGCCGTCGAGCACTTCCGCGTCCAGTCGCCGTCGCCGCGGGCGTTCGGGCTCGCGACCCTGATGGCCTCTGACGTGGTGCTCGCCGAGGACGAGAGCGAGGTGCTCCAGCGCTTCCACGAGCGCGTCATGGAGGAGATCGACGACGAGAGCGCCGAGCGCGGGCTCGGCGAAACCTGACCGTCGGCGAAGCGCGGCCGCAGAACCGTCGCTTACATCCCGTCGTCCGTCTCGGATCCGCTATCCATCGTCTCGTTGCCGCCCATGCCGCTGTCGGTCTCCGTCGCCCCCATTCCGCCCATCCCGTCGTCCGTCGCGGTCCCGTCGTCCATCCCGCTCATGCCGCCCTCCGTTTCGGTCGTACCCATCCCGTCGTCCATGCCCTCGGTGTCGTCCATCGACTCGTCCATGGCGTCGGTGGAATCATCCATCGATTCGCCGGAGCCGTCCATCGAGTTTTCGTTCGAGCCGTCCATCGACTCGCCGGAGTCGTCCATCGACTCGCTGGAGCCGTCCATCGACTCGCCGCTGTCGCCGGTCGGCGTTCCGTTCCCCTGGTCGGAGCAGCCGGCGAGCGCGCCGACTGCGGCGGTCGCGAGCGCTCCGCGAACGAACGAGCGTCGAGTGTGGTCCGTCATGCTTCGTCCGGCTCCGCGCCCGGACGCCGGAAAAGGTATTTTCGAACTCCCCTCGGAGGGTCGGCAAACTCCGTTCGGTCCGCGGTCGGACTGCGTGCAAACTCCGTTCAAAATTCGGCTGCCGACCGCCGCGGGTCGACGGGGTTCGCGCCCGCTCAGACCAGCAGCGTGTCGAGCGCGTCGGGGACGACCAGCACGTCGCTGCCGGGTTCGACGGCGTCGGCGACCGACTCGCGAGCGCCCATCAGACACTCCTCGACCACCTCGGGCGCCTCGCTGTTCGTGACGTAGATGTCGTGGTCCCGGAGTGCGCGGGCGACGACGAACGCCCGCTGTGCGCCCGGCTCGTAGCCCTCGCGCATCTCGTCGTACAGCGCCTCGGCGCTCTCGGCCGAGGAGAGCCAGTCGTAGAACCGCCGCTCGCCCGTTCCCTCGCCGGCGCCCTCGGGCAGGGCCGCCGGGATCACGACCCGGCCGCCCTCGCGGAGGGGATTGTGCGCCCCCAGCACGACGTACGTGGCGGCCCGCGTGGTCTGGTAGAGGTTGGCGTCCTTCGGCGCGCCGACGCCGGCGACGACGGCGTCGTAGCCGTCCGCGACGGGCGTCGCGAGCGCCTCCCTGGCGGTGTCGGCCAGGTTGCGGACCACACTCCGGGGATCGCCCGCGGCGGCGCCGAGGATGCCGCTCGGCCCGTGGGTGACGTTCAGGGAGAACTCGACGCCAGCCAGGTCGCCCGCCTCGTCGACGAACGCGCGGAAGGGGTTGTCGTCGACGCGACCGAGACGGACGCCGTCGCGCGCGAGCAGTGCGGGGCCGTGGGAGTAGCCGATCTGCGACTCGCCGCCGGCGCCGACGACGACGGTCTTCGCGCCGCCCGAGAAGCCGGCGTACTGGTGGGGCTCGACCATCCCCGTCGCGAGGACAGTGTCGACCCGCGTCAGCGTCTCGTTGATCTCGATCGGGACGCCGTCCACCTTGCCGACCTCGACCGTCGCGTCTGGGTCGTGGTTGACTGCGAGGTCGGCGTGGTCGCCGAGCGCGCGCTCGATCTCCTCGTCGTCCATCGGTCGGTGCAGTCCGAGACCGATGATCACGGTCACCTGCTCGCGGGCGACGCCCGTGGCGGCGAGTTCGTCGAGCAGTACGTCGAGCAGCACGTCGTCGGGGGTGGCGCGCGTCACGTCGGTCACGACGATCCCCACCGTGTCGTCGGGGTCGACGCGGCGGGCGAGCCGCGGCCCGTGCGGGTCGGCGACCGCCGCTTCGGCCGCCTCTCGCGGGTCGACCGCCTTTCCGCCCGGTGGTCGGCAGACGGTCACGTCGCAGTCGGGGAGCGAGACGGAGACGGTCCCCTCGCCCAGTGGGAGTTCGACCGGCATGACCGCTCGTAGTACGGCCGCCGCCGAGAACCTGCCGGTCGGTGGTCACCTGGCGCCTCAGCGCCGCCCACCGGCTCAGTCGGCCGCGCTCGCCCCCGCGAACGCGTCGAACCGACCGACCAGCGACGGGAGGGCGACGATCCCGAAGGTCAGCGCGGCGTTGGCGGCCGCGGCGGGGAGAAACAGCGGTTCCACCGTCTCGACGACGGCGATGGCTGCCACGAGGTACGCGACACCGCCGGCGGTGACCGCGGCGCGCTCGACCAGCGAGCGGAACCGCTCGGCGCCGGTTCGCCACGCCGCACCAGCCAGGCCGCCGACGCTGCCGCCCATCGCGAGCGCCGCGTCGCCCGGGGCCGCAGCCAGGAGCACCGCCGGGACCGAACAGACGACCGCGAGGCCGAACACCGGGGTCGGGCCGCGGTCGAGGGCGACGGCGACCACGCCGACCATCACCAGTCCCACAGCGAAGCCTGCGAGCACGTCGCCGAGGTAGTGGACGCCGATGACGACCCGCGAGAGGCCGACGAGCGCCACCAGTGCGCCGGCTCCCGCGAGGAGTTTCGGGTCGCGGTAGCGGTCGAGCGCGACCAGCACGCCCCCGTAGACGGTCGTCGCCGCGATGGCGTGGCCGCTGGGGAAGCCGACGGGGCTGGGGTCGGCCGCGACCCGCCGGGCGGCCGCCGGCGGCCTCGGCAGGTCGAACCCGTACTTCAGCGCCAGCGTCACCGACACCGCGACGAACGCGACGCCGACCACCGTCAGCAGTTCCCGCCGGCGGGCCTCGTCGTTCCAGTACGCCAGCGACAGCGCCACCATCAGGAACTTCGACCCGCCGAGGACCGTGACGAGCCCGAACACCGGCACCAGCTCCGCCGGGACCGCCCCGCGGACCGCCTCGCTCGCCGCGACCAGCCGAAACATACCCGCCTCCGTGTCCGCCGCCCGCTTATACTTTCCCACCCCGGCGACATCTCTCGGCGTCGAGACCACTACTAAAATCCCCGCCACGGAGTGAAACTGAAACGGTACGGAACTAGCGATAAAACCTCGCCACACGGTGAAAGTGGAGCGACGATTCGCTAGTCAAAAATGATAGCCACGGGGTGAAAGTGGAACTCGGCGAATGACGCGGTTGTCGAGGGGAATCCTGTCGTCAGGGTCAGCGCGCCCACTCGACCATGCGGCCGTAGGTGTCGTCGGTGGCGAGGGCGTCGGCGTCGCCGACGAGGACGAGCGCCTTCTTGGCGCGGGTGAGGGCGACGTTGACGCGGCGGTAGTCCTCGAAGATCGGGGAATCGAGCGACCCCGTGGCGACGAACGAGATGACGACGACCTCCTTGCTGGAGCCCTGGAAGCGGTCGACGGTGTCCACGGCCACCGCGTCGGGGAGGCGCTTGCCGATCTCGGCGACCTGCGCGCGGAACGGCGCGATGACGCCGATCTCCCCGGCCGGGACGCCCGCCTCGCGGTAGGCCGCGACGGTCTCGGCGACCGCGTCGGCCTCCGTCGGGTTCGTGTTGCCCCGCGCGCTCCCGTCGGGGTCGACGAACGCCACCTGGTCCCGGAGGTGGTCGGGCAGCGTGTCCACGTCGACGCCGTCGAGCTGACGGAGGTGCTGGCCGGCGACCTCGCCGGTCGCCGGTCGCAGCTGGCCGTCGTAGAACTCCCGTGAGGCGAACGCCTGGATGCGCTGGGCCATGCGGTACTGGCGGTCGAGCATGACGCCGGCGTCGGGGTACCGTTCGATGAGCCGTTCGAACAGCGACCGGGAGAGCGTGGCCCCGGGCGCCGGATTCCCGTCGTCGCCGGTCGGCAGGTCGTCGGGCTCGGGTTCGTCCGCCTGGACCACGGGCGGGAGTTGCTGATGGTCGCCGACGAGGACGAACCGCTCGGCGAGGTTCGTCGCCGCGAGCGTCCCGGGTTCGGTGAGCTGGCCCGCCTCGTCGACGACCGCGGCGTCGAACTCCTGCTCGCGCATGATCCGCGAGCCGCAGGTGGCGGTCGTCGCCGCGACGACCTGCGCGTCCCGCAACTCGGCCACGCGCTCGTCGGGGTCGCCGGCCTTCTCCAGCCGGTATTCCTGCATATCCTCGCGGACCCCGCTCTCGGTGCCGACGCGGACGAACTCGTCGAACCCCTGCTCGACGAGCGCTTCGAGCGCGTTGTCGACCGCGCGATTCGTAAAGGCCGAGAGCAGGACCCGTTCACCACGGTCGACCAGCGCTTGCACGATGTGTGCCAGCGTATACGTCTTGCCGGTCCCCGGCGGTCCGTGGATCAGCGCGCAGTCCTCGCAACCGACGGCGAGCGAGACGGCCTCGTCCTGGGCGTCGTTGTTCGGGACGAACGTCTCCGCGACGGCCTCGAACTCGGGCTCGCGGCGGCCGAACAGCACGTCCTTCTCGTCGGGCGACTGCGTGAGGACGGCGTCGTGCAAAGCGGTGAGCATCCGGTCGGTCGAGAGTTCGGAGGGGTACACGTCGATGCGGCGCAGTTCGACCGGCTCGTCGGCCGTAACGACGATCTCTGGCCCCCTCTCGTCGGATTCGGGGTCGTCGACGCCTCCGCCCAGGCGCTCGACACGAGCCAGTTCGGCCTCGCCGCGGATCGGGTCGCCGTCGCTGGCCAGCACGAGGTCGCCCTCGCGGATCTTCGAGACGGCGCCGGTCCCGCGGGCGCGCAGTTCCCACCGGCCGCCGTCGAGTTCGGTCCGTTCCGTGGGTTCGAGGTCCACCAGCGCCCGGTCGTCGTCGGCCCGCTCCTCGGGGCTCTGCTCCCAGAGTTTGGCGTACTCGCGGTGGACGGCCCGCCGCTCGCGCTCGATGGACTCGTAGACGCGGTCGAAGTACTCGCGCTCCTCCTCGGGGATCGGCGAGCCGACCTGGCCGGCTTTGGACTCCTGGTCCAGCCGGCCGGAAACGGCCATGCAGGTGTCCTGCTCGAAACAGTACTCGCACTTGGCGTCGGCCTCGTAGCCCGTCGGCACGTCGACGCCGTACTCCATCGCAGCCAGCGCGTTCCGGGTGCGGAGGACGAACTTCAGGAAGCCCGACCCGATGGAGAACTCCTTGGCCGGCGAGAGGTCGCCGCTCTCCTCGGTCCGCTCGACGGCCGCGTTCTTGGTGTAGAGGAGGGTCCCGGTGTCCGGCGGCTCCCCGCGGCGCTCGCCGAGGATGAGCGCGTAACACGTCGCCTGCACCTTGTCGTGGAAGCGGGGGTCGCGCTTGGTGTTCTTGCCCGTCTTCAGCTCGACGGGCATCCCGCGGCGAACGGCGTCGGCCCGCCCCTTCAGCCCGTAGGTTTCGCTGACCAGCGTCATCTCGGAGCGCCACTCGTCCCCGTCGGTCAGCGTCCCCTGCTGGAGCCACCCCTTGATGGCCGAGGCGTGCTGGCGCACCTCCTCGCGCACCTCGTCGGCGCTCCGGCCGAGCATCCCGAGTTCGAGGCCGGCCTCCTCGACGCGTTCGTCGATCGATTCGTCGAGGTCCCGCCCGCGCAGGAGGTCGCCGAACACCTCGTGGACGATGGTCCCCTTGACGACCGGGTAGGCGTTGGGCGTGCCGCCGATCTTGTTGAGGTAGTACATCCGCGGGCACTGCACCCACGAGCGCACGTCTGTCACGTCCACGAGGAAGTCCGGTTCGACGACGACCATGGAGTCGCCGGTCGTCGAGAACTGCTGCTCGCCGCGGTACTCCCGCTCCTCGGGGTTCGTGACGGCGAGTTCCATCCCGGCCTCGAGGTACGTCGCCGTCTCGGTCCACTTGTCCCACAGCGTGACGGTCGTCGGTTCGCCCCGGCCCCGGTCGGGCCGCAGGTCCACCTCGACGAGTTCACTCTCGCCGTACTGCGTCGAGACGGTCTTCGGGTCGCTCACGTCGACGACGACGCCGCGGATAGTCACGCTCCGATCACGGGTGGGCCGCGGGAAAAACGCTGTCGATCAGAGGGGGTCGCCGGGTTCCGGATCCCTCCGGTCGCCGGATTCCTGGCCCCGTCGGCCCCCCTGTTCGTCGCTGCCGCGGTCGCGGCCGTCGTCCCGGGGGTCCCGACTGTCGTCCCCGCCGTCGACGCGGGGCGGTTCGGACCGCTCGTCCGGCTCGGTAGCGGCGCCGTGTCCGTCCTCGCGCCGTCCACCGCTCCCGCCGGGGTCGGGGGCGTCGGGGGAGACGGCGGGCACGTCGACCGCCGAGAGCGCGTCGGCGACCACCTGTTCCGGGTCGACGCCCTCGACGGTCGCCTCGGTCGTCAGCACGAGTCGGTGGGCCATCGTCGCCCGGGCGAGCCGTTTCACGTCGTCCGGCGTCGCGTAGTCGCGCCCCGCGACGACGGCCCCCGCCCGCACCGCCTCGAAGACGCGCTGGATGCCCCGGGGGGAGACGCCGATGTCGGTCCGGCCGTCCTCGCGCGTCTCCCGCGCGATGTCGATGATGTAGCGGCGCACCTTGTCGTCGACGCGCACGTCCTCGGCGAGGTCCTGCAGCGCGAGCACGGTGTCGGGACCGACCACGGGGTCGACGCTGGGCGCGAGCGACCGCCTGCCGGCCCGCTTGTCCAGCAGGTCCATCTCGCCGTCCACGTCGGGGTAGCCCATCGAGGTCTTCACCGCGAAGCGGTCGCGCTGGGCCTCGGGCAGCCGGAAGGTTCCCTCCTGCTCGACGGGGTTCTGCGTGGCGATCACGACGAACGGCTCCGGCAGCCGGTGGGTCGTCCCGTCGACGCTGACCTGGCCCTCCTCCATCGATTCGAGGAGGGCGGCCTGTGTCTTCGGCGGCGCGCGGTTGATCTCGTCGGCGAGGACGACGTTGGTGAACACCGGGCCCTCCGCGAACTCGAACTCCCGTTCGTGCTCGTTGTAGACGTTCGAGCCCGTCACGTCGGCGGGGAGGAGGTCGGGCGTGAACTGCAGGCGGGTGAACCCCAGCCCCAGCGACTCGGCGAGCACCCGAGCGAGCACCGTCTTCCCCGTCCCCGGTACGTCCTCGACGAGGACGTGACCCCTGGCGATGACTGCCGAGAGCGTCTCGAACAGCACCGACCGTTCGACGACGACGGCCTCCTCGACCCGCTCGACCACGTCGAGACAGACCTCCGTCGCCTCGTCGACGGTCAGCTCCTGGTCGGCCATACCGACGCCTGTGACCCCACCGACAAGAAGCTATGCGTTCGGGCGGAGCCGGCGGCTCCGGCCGGTCACCCCCGCAACAGCGCGCCGAGCAGCAGCGTCCCGACGACGGCGGCGGTCATGGCGAGCGTGTGGCCGCCCCCGGCGCTCGTCCGGACGGCGTACAGCGCGGTCGCGCCGAGGACGGCCGCCGCGCCGATCCCGACGGTGAAGACGCCGTGGTACAGTTCGAGCCGCCTGGTCTCGGGCCGGTGGCCGAGTTCGGCGGTCAGGCCCAGGCCGAACGAGCCGGCGTCCCAGACGACCAGCGCGCCGGCGACGGTTGCGAACACGAGCGGCGCGGGCAGGCCCATGGAGTCGGCGCCGACGGCCGCGACGACGAGCCCGGCGGCCGCGAGCGCGGGGCCGCCGACCCGCTCGGGGAACAGGTCGACCCGGACGGCGACGAGCGCGGCGCCGACCGCGAGAAACACCGCCAGCGGCGCGAGCAACACGCCGGCGAGAAAGAGGAAGGGGCTGAAGGCGAGGAGCCCGACCACTTGCGGGACGACGCCGAACAGGAGGACGACCAGGTAGCCGCCGCCTGCGACGCCGGCCGCGACCGTCCGCGTCTTCCGCTCGTCGTAGCGCTGGGTGACCTGCCGGGCGGCGACCGCGGCGCCCGCGGCCAGGAGCGCGACGGCACCGACCGCCAGCAGCGGGCCGACGACGAACGCCGACGTGAGCGCCGACACGACGGCGGTCGCGCCTGGGACCGGTGCGAGGGCGGGCGAGTCAGTAGCGGTAAACACCAGCGAGAGGAGTCCGACACCCACGGTCACGGCGGCCCCGACCGCGAGCCATCGTCTGACCCGTCCGAGCCGCGTCCGGACGGCGTCGCGCCGGCCCCTGGGCGTCAGCTGGACGACCGGGATCCCCTCCAGCGAGAGGCGGACGGCACCGAGGGCGGCGCCGAGCACGAACAGGAAGCCGATCGCGGCGACGGTGGGGTCCTCGGCGGCGACGGTGCTGTCGACGAGCCGCCAGGCGAGATACCCCGCGGCGACGGCGATCGCGGCCCCGAACAGCCAGACCAGGCCGAAGACGTACGAGAGGATACCCTGCGAGAGCGCCCCCTCCAGCGCGTCGTCGTCGGCCACGTCCGCCCAGGCGGCCGCCGTCCCCAGCAGGGCGAGCGCGTAGCCCCCGACGAGGTAGGGGTCGCCCGGCGTGGCGACGACGAGCACGCCCAGCAGCGCCGCGCCGGGGAGAAAGAGCAGGTGTCCGACCACCGTCTCGCCGAGGGTGTCCCGGTCGAGGAGCGCGACGCCGGCGGTCGCGAGGCCGGCGACGAGTCCCAGCCCCGTGAGAAACGTCGGCTGTCCGACGGCGAACCCCGTCGCCAGGGCGAGGCCGACGACGGTCACGGCGGCGATCCCGAGGCTCGTCGCCCGCGGGCGGCCCTCGTCGCCGACCGCCGAGGGCCGGTCCAGGCGCGGCCCGAACGGCATCAGGCGCCACCCCCCGCGGTCCCCGCCGACTGCCTGGCCTCGACCGCCAGGGCGTACTCCAGCGCGAGCGCCAGCGGCGTGCCGCGCCGCCAGTCGATGGTCCGGGCCCCGGTCGACTGACAGCGCGCGAGCCGGGTCCGCCGCCGGACGGCGTCCAGCCGCCCGCCGACGGTCGTCGCCGACACCACGTCCGGCGAGAGGACGGTCCGCGCCCGGTCGAGCGAGGCCCACGTCTCGACGGCCTCGACCGGGCGTCCGTCCAGCAGCGGCGAGACGAGCAACAGCTGCGCCCGCGGGCCCGAGAGCTCGGCGGCCTTCCGGAACTGGTAGGTCGCGTCGACCGGCGTGTCCACGTCGTACTCGACGGCGCGCTCGACGCCCGCGGTCAGCCGAGACCGGTGCTCCGACCCCGCGCCGGGTTCGATCCAGTCCAGCCCGCCCGGACCTCTGGCGTTGCGGCCGACGACCGCCAGGCCCACGTCGTGGCCGGCGCGCATGAGCGCGGTGACGGTCCGGACGGCGGCGTAGGCCGACCGCTCGACCGCCGTCGGCCGACCGGGCCCCGGGGCGACCCGGTTGCGCTCGCGGGCGTCGAGGACGACCACGACCGTCGTCGACACGGGCCGCTCGTACTCGACGGTGGCGAGTTCGCCGCGGCGGGCGTAGCCCCGCCAGTCGATGCGGTCGGCGGCGTCGCCGTGGCGGTACTCCCGGGTGGAGTGGAACTGCACGCCCCGACCCGGCCGGTCGACCGCGAGCCGGCCGACGAAGTCGTCGCCGCGCTCGGCCAGCGGCGGCGCGTCGGCGTCCAGCCGGCAGACCAGCCGCTCGTCGCCCGCCGGGGCCGGTTCGGTCGTCGCGACCATCCCGGCGCCGGCCGACCGGAGACGCGCCCGCGGCGGGGCGAAGTCGTACTCGCCGCGGCGGGCGACCACCGTGTACTCGACGGTGCAGGACTCTCCAGGGTCGAGCGTGGTCCCCGCCCGCGGCGACCCGTCGACGACCTGCAGGTCGTCGGGCACCCCGTCGACCAGCCGCAGGTCCGACAGCGTCCGGTCGCCCTCGTTGGTCGCGGTGAGCGTGACCGTGACCGGTCGCCCCGGCGGCGCCGGCGTCGGGTCGACCGTCCGACTGACCGCCAGGTCCCCCGGGGAGTCGACCGTCGAGAGCGACCCGTAAGCGACGAAGACAAGCGGGATAGCGGCCCCGAGCAGCAGCGCCGCGCTTCGGTTCCAGACGCCCGCGACGGCGAGCACGAGCGCCGCCGCGACCGCCCCGCGCCAGCGGACCCGCCGCCTACGCGTCATCCCACACCTCCCCGACCAGATCCGCCGTCTCGTCCGCCTCGTCCACCTCGGCGGGGGTCCCGTCGTCGTCAGGTGCGCCGCCGCTGTCGGTGTCGGACCCGTCACCAACGGCGTCCTCGTCGTCGTCGTTCGGGTCTCCGCCGTCCTGCTTCGGCCCTCGCTCGACCGCACCGGCCCGCTGGACGGTCCCGTCGGCGGCCCGCTCGAGAGTCCCGATGGCGGGCGCGACCGTCGGGGCCGTCCGCGGCGCGTCCGCGCCGACGACGGGCGGGAGTTCGCGCTCGGCGGCGTCGTCGATGGCCGCGACCGCGCGGGCGGTCCCGCGCCTGACGACCCGCTCGGGGAACAGCCAGGCGCGCAGGCGCCCCCACAGCGACGCCCGCGGGAGGTCGACCCGCTCGTCGACGACCGCCGCGGCGACGCGGTCGTCCGTCCAGGCGCCGGTCGCCAGCGCACCCTCCACCTGGTCGGGGTCGGCGCCGCCGGCCGCGAGGACGCGGGTCAGCGCCTCCCGGAGCGGGCGGCGCACGACCGCGAACCCCTCCTCGACCGTCTCGGCCTCGCGGGCCCGCTCGCGCGCCTCGTCGACGAGTCCCGCGAGTTCGGCGCCGGTCACGTCCGCCGGGTCGGCGGTCTCCTCCGGCGTCCCCGCGACCAGCTCGCCCCCCTCTTCCCAGGGCGCCGGCGCGACCGTCTCGGCGTCCGCGCCCGACCGGTAGAGTTTGGCGGCCGCGAGCGCGGCGCCGACCAGCGCGACGGCCAGCGCGCCCGCGCCCGCCTCCGACGCCGTCACCGGCGTGAGCGCGACCGCCAGCAGGAGCGCGGCGCCGATGGCGACGGTCCCCAGCACGGCGACCAGCCCCGCGATCCAGCGGTTCACGACTCCTCTCCCTCCCGTTGGTGCTCCCGCTCGTGGTCGATGGCCTCGAAGGCCTCGCGAGCCCGCTCGCTCCGGTCGTCGGCGCTCCGGTCGCCGTACTCGACCTCGCGGAACGCGTCGGTCAGCGCCCGCACCGGCCGCTCGGGCCACCCGCGCTCGACGGCCGCCCGCGACACCTCGCCCGGCGTCGACTGCCGCCACTGCCCCGGCAGGACCCACCGGGCGAACCGCCGCCAGAGCGCCCGGATCGAGCGGTCCGTCGGACTGTCCTCGTCGCCCCCCGTCGCGGTCCGGCCGGTCGTGACCGCGGAGCGAGCGTCCGTCCCGTCTCCGCCATCGGCGTCGGACTCCTCGCGAGTCCACCGGCGGTAGGCGACGACTGCGACCCAGAGCGCGACCAGCCCGGCGAGCAAGCCGAGGGCGCCGAACCGGTACGTGAGCCCCGCGAGCAGGCCTGTCGCGAGCGCGGCGGCCGCGACGCGCCGGAGCGTGAGACGGGTCGCGAGGGACCGGCGGGCGCGACCGGGGAGCGCCCGGAGCCAGGCCCCGAGCCGGGCGGCCAGCCCCCGGACCGACAGCGGGAGGGCGGCGACGCGACCCGCGATCCGGCCCAGCAGCGCCGCGAGCCGGTCGAGGCCGGCCGCCACGCCGTCGGCGACCGCGAGCGCGGTCCGGCGAGCCCAGGCGACGACCCCGCTCGACTGTTCGGCGAGCGTCCGCCCGCCGGCCCCGACCGCCCGGCGGTGACGGACCGCGGCGACGAGTGCGACGAGCCCCGCCGCGGCGAGCAGCCCGCGCCCCTCGCCGACGGCGAGGCCGACGAACAGGACGGCCAGCGCGACCCACCACGTCGCGACGCGCCTGGCCGCGCCCCGGCCGCGGCGACGTGCGGCGACGCCGGTCCCGACGACGCCGCCGACCACCAGGAGCGCGCTCGCCAGTATCGTCGACGCGTAGGCGGTCCACAGCGGCACCGTCGTCGACTGCCGGCCCGTCCGGACTGTGATCGTGCCCCTGGGGTCCGCCGGCAGCGCGAACCCGACCGTCCCGTTCTCGTCGGCGCGCCCCAGCCGCGCTCCGTCGAGGGCGACCCGGGCGTCCTGCGCTGGTTCGGGCCCCGCGGCGGCGGTCACAAGCGCCGGCTCGCCGGGGACCGGGAGCCCCTCCTGGGGACGGACCGCGGCGTCGAGCACCCACACGTCGATGGTCCGCGACCCCGAGAAGTCGCCGCGCTCGACGGTCACGGACACCGACTCGGCGTCGGTCGGAACCGCGAGCTCGTACCGCCCGTTCGCGGTCGTCCGGCCGACACGCTCGCCGTCGACACTGACGGCCGCCCGGCGCATCGGCACGTCCTCCACTGCCGCGAGGAGGGTCACGTCCGTCCCCGGGTAGGGGTCGCCGACCACCGAGAGCTCGACTGCGCCGTCGACCTCGTAGGCGGCGGTGTCGTTCCCGTCGGTCTCCTGTCCCTGTGCGGCCGCCGCTCCGCCGCCGCCGACTCCACCGGCGAGCGCCCGCGGGTCGATATCCCCGGCGACGGATGCGATGCGGGCGCCCGACAGGTCGACACTCCCGGCGGCCGCGCCCTCGGCGCCCCCGCCGGTGTCGTAGGGCCGCCGGAAGAACTCGCAGTCCTCGCCCGGCACCCGGACGGTGACGTTCAGCTCGCGGGTGTAGGGCGCGCGGCCCTCGACCTGGCCGCCCGGGCCGGTCCGGCCGACCAGGCGGTCGCCGAACCAGACCGGGACCCCCTCGGCGGGTTCCAGGTCGTCGTAGACGCTGACGCGGACGACCCCACCCGGCACCGGCTCGTTCTCGACGACGACGCCGCAGCCCCGTTCCGCGGGGGGCGAGTCGCCGCCGGGGACCGGGATCGGCTCGCCGTCCTCGCCGATGACGCGGCTGCCCCCGCCGTCACCCCCGCCGTCGATACTGTCCCCTTCGCCCCCGGCGCCGCCTCCGCCGGCGCCGCCCTCGCCACCGTCACCGGTCCCACCGTCGGACCCATCGTTGCCGCCACTGCCGTCCCTGGCCTCGTCGCCTGGTCCGGTGCCGCTCCCGCCGCTCCCGAAGACCCCCGCGTCGGGCGCGACGGGCGCGACGAACGCGGCGACGACCAGCCCGAGCAGACAGAGCGCGACGAGCGCGGCCTGGCGGCGGTCGACACCCGCGGCTGGGTCGCCGGTCTCGCCCGTCGGTTCGGTCTCTGACACCGTCGTGGCCCCCTCGGCCGGCGCCGCGTCCTCGCGGTCGCCGGGCAGTTGTACACCTGTCAGGTGGGGCGGATAATCAATCGTCCGGTCGCCGGAGTCGCGGGGGCGTCCCGGCCGGGTCGGGGGACCGAGGTGGGAGAAGTGGCCGCGACCGATGCCTTCATTCACGGGGGGCGCCTACCCGCGACCGACATGCGCGTCCGCGACTGGCAGGACATCCTGGAAGACGTCGTGGAGAGCGACGCCGACCCCGCCGGCTGGCGCGCGGCCGGCGGCGACCGCGCGAACGGCATCGGGGAGGACCTGTACTTCGGCCACCCCGCCGTGGGGGTGTTCCACGTCAAGACCTACGCGAGGAACCCCTACGAGGTCCAGGGGGTCGGCGCCGAGGTCGCCCGCAAGATCGACGACGACCTGGACCCGCTGTTCCCGGCGGAGCCCGGCGAGGGCGGGATGTTCGGCGTCCGCCAGCCCGTCGGCGACGAGGACGAGGCCGAGGAGGCGGCCTCCGAGCTGGAGGAGGTCGTCCAGGCCCACGCCGACGCGCCGACGACGCCCGACGCCCTGTTCGAGGACGTGATGGACACGCTGGACTCGCCGGCCTACGGCCCGATGGAGTACGACCAGTACGGCCGCCCCGACCGGGTCGACGACCTCGCGGACACCTTCGAGGAGGCCGAACAGCTGCTCGACTCCGAACTCGACGACCTGATCGACGAGAACGTCGACAGAGGGTTCCAGTGATGGGCGCCGCCGACCGGGTCCGGGCGTACTACGACGCGCTCCGCGAGGGGGAGCCGCTGGCTCCTTTCTTCGCCCCGGTCGACGGCGCCGTCAAGGTCGGCATCTCCGAGCGGCTCGTCGGCGACGACGCCGTCGCCGAGGGGCTGCGCGAGCAGACCGAGCGGACGACCGACTGGAGCGTCGGGAGTCGCGACCTGTGGGTCACCGAGCGCGACCGCCACGCCTGGTTCGGCGACCGCGTCTCGCTCGCCTGGACCGACACCGAACGGCGGATCCGCTACGAGTTCGACACCCGCTGGACCGGGACGCTCGAACTGCGCGGCGCCGCCGACTCGTCGGCCGACGGGGTCGACGAAGGCGAGCCTACTGCGGCCGGCGAAGACGGGGCTACTACGGACGGCGGGAGCGCCGACGCGTGGCAGTTCGTCTCGATGCACGTCAGCACGGCGAGGGATCTCTGATGGCCGGGACGAACCCGGCTTCGGGGAGTGAGCGCTGATGGTCGGCCCCATCCCCGAGGAGGAGCGCTCGGCGTTCAACCGGAAGGTCGTCTACGGGACGACCCTGCTGGTCGGCCTGTCGGGCGGACTCATCACGCTGCAGATCGAGACGACGGCGGTCCAGACCGCTGGCGCGGTCGTCCTCGGGATGCTCGTCGGCTACCCGCTCGCGAAGTACGTCGTCCCGACCGGCCCCGCGCCGGCGGACCGCCAGCGGCGGCGGATCGAGCGGGAGAACCCCTTCGCCGACGGCGGCGACGGTGGCGAGGACGACGGAACGACCGCCGAGCGCGACGGACGGACCGACCGGTCCGACCGCTGAGACGCCGTCGTCTCCACTTGCTGGGACCGTTCCGTCGGACTGACCGGCCGGACCGATCCCCCGAAATATAAACGGAATGACGTTCATCCGGCGGCCATGGAGGGGATCTCGCGGCGGCAGTTACTCGCCGGGGGCGGTGCTGGTATCGCCGGCGTGGGGGCGTTCGCCTACGCCGACCCGCTGGGCATCCGGACTCGGGACGGGGGCGAGTCGGGTCCGTCGACGGCCTCGACCCCGGGTTCCGAGACGGCCGTCCGTTCGCCGACGGCCACGCCCGACGGGACGACGGTCCCGGCGACTGCGACTTCGGCGTCACGCCCGCGTCCGGGGGACCTGCCCGGGTACGCGAGGTGGTTCGGGACCGGTATCTGTGGCGCGGGCAGCGGGAGCGACGGCCGGTCGGGGTGGGAGAGCGTCGTCGGCTTCGACCGGGAGCGGTTCGGGGTGGTCCGCGACGCGCTCCCCGAGCGAGTAGCCCGCTCGTGGGCCGAGACCGAGTGGCTGCCGACGGAGCCCTACCGGAGCGCGATCGACCCGGCGGACAGCGTCCACGGCCGCGTCGGCCTCGCTGCGTCGGGGACCGTCGACGCGGACCTGCTCCGGTCCGAGAACTTCGACGACGCCGTCGAGCGGGCGATACTCTCCCGTCAGCTCTACGAATCGGACTACGAGGCGGCCGTCGAGCGGGTGGGCGACCACCGCGGTCTCGCCGTGTACCACAGGCAGATCCCGGTCGGCGAGGGGATCCACAAGGGGATCGCCGTGAGTGGCGACCGTTACGTCCACACGCGGCTCCACGAGTCGCGGGCGGCAGCGCTCGACTCGGTCCGGGCCATCGTCGACGACCGGGCGGGCGAGACGAACGGTGACGGCGAGACGAGCGCCGACGGCGAGGCGGCGGCGACGCTCGCCCGGTTGCTGTCGGCGCTCGACCCCGGGGTCACCGCGACCGTCCACGTCGGCGGCTCGAGGCGGGGGTCGGGCGCGACGCTCGCCGTCGACGGCGACACCGCCGTCCACCGCCAGGTCACGGTCTACGACGAGCCGCTGGACCCGGACTGCGTCGACGAGGAGTTCGTCCCGCTCGAACGCGAACTGTCGAACGCGGAGTCCCGGCCGTTCGAGCCGTCGGAGGTCGCCGTCTCGGTCGACGGCCGGACGCTCCTCGCGGCGGTCGAGTTCCCGGCCGCGGAGGTCGAGCCGCACCACCTCGACGGGGTACTGAAGGCGCCGCAGTACCTGCGCC
The DNA here is from genome assembly GCF_051414055.1 of Halosimplex halobium. Taxonomy (NCBI): domain Archaea; kingdom Methanobacteriati; phylum Methanobacteriota; class Halobacteria; order Halobacteriales; family Haloarculaceae; genus Halosimplex; species Halosimplex halobium. The sequence continues at coordinate 9,851 of NZ_JBLKNX010000019.1, read as the reverse complement.
GGCGGTGTTGACCGGGCGGCCGTCCCGCCCGTCGCGAGGCGGTCAGGCGTCGACCCGGGCGAGCCACAGCGACGGGTCGTCGAGTTCGGCGTCGGTCGGGAGGTTGTCGGGCGACTCCCAGACGGCGGCGGCGCCGGCGAGGCCGCGCTCGTCGGCGACGGCGTCGAAGAAGGCCTTGCCGCGCTCGTACTGGCGGCGTTTCATCCCGAGGCCGAGCAGCCGGCGGATCACGCGCGAGAGCGGGCCGCGGCCGCGACGGCGGGCCTCGACCTTCTCGCGGAGGTCGGCGTACTCGTCGTCGAACGCCCGGTCCATGACGAGCTCGGCGTACCCCTCCACGGCGGTCATCGTGGCGTCCAGATCCTTCAGGGCCTCGCGGTCGAGCGTGCCCTCGCCGAGCGCCGCGACAGCGCCCTCCATCGTCGACTCGAGGTGGTCCGAGAGCCAGGGCGCGGCGCCGAACTCCGCGGCGTGGGCCACCTCGTGGAAGGCGATCCACCGGCGGAAGCGGTCGAAGTCGACCTGCAGCGCGTCGGCCACCGTCTCGATGTTCGGGTGGACGAAATACAGCGCGTGGTCGTCGCCCTCGGCGAGCAGCAGAGGGTCGTACTGGCCGAGGACGTTGTTGCCGAGAAAGGCGAGCGCGACGCTCATCGTCCCGGTGTTGACGACGCGGCTGGCGCCCGGGAACATCGTGACCTGCTCCTCCAGCGGGCGCATCACCCGCTCGAAGGTGGCGACGTTGGCGTCGATCCAGTGGTGGCGGTTCTGGATCTCGACGACCTCCGGCAGGTCGAACGCCACCTCCCCGACCGACCGCACGCGGTCGCGTGCGTCGCGCACGTCCGCTGCGTAGGCCTCCTCCTCCTCGCGGGTGAGCGCGATCGACCCCGGGTCGGTCGAGGACTTCGCGGCGTCGGCGACGGCGGTCCAGTCGACCGGGCCGTCGCCGGAGGCCGCCGTGACCGCCCGGACGCTCTCGTACAGTCCCATACCCGAACCAGGCGACGCGGGCGGATAGGCCTTCTCCCCGCCCGGTCGCGGTCGGAGCCGTGTCCGTCGCGGTCAGAGCCGCGCGCGGATGCCGCCCCCGGATTCGGACTCCGCCTCGTCGAGGACGGGCTCGCCCGACCCGCCGAGGATGCGGCGGAACGCGACCGCGAGGACGACCAGCCCGACGAACGCGAAGACGATCCCGAACGGGCTCGCCCCGCCCTCGTCGGTCGCCTCCCCCGCCTCGTCCCCGTCTTCACCGGAGCCGAGCGAGAGGTCGGCGAGTCCCTCGGCCTCCTCGGCGGATTCGGCGCCGCTGAAGGGTGCGTTGGCCATGAACTCCGCGCCGTCGAGGTGGACTTCCAGAAACGTGAACTTCGCCATACAGGGCGTTCGCCGACCGGGCGGAAAGGGGTTTCGCCGGCGACTGCGCCGTCGTGTGGCTACTCGTCGTCGACCGGGTCCCCCTCGTCGTCGACCGGCCACCCTCCGCCGTCGCCCGGTCGCTCCCCCGGAGCGACCCGCCGCATCCCGGCACTTCTTTGCGGAGGCCGCCGAGGCGGAGATATGGCCCCGACGATCACCAAGATCGAGAGCGTCGAGTTCGCCTACGAGATCCCCGACATGGGGACGGACCACCACGGGTTCAACCTCGTCTACGAGCCCGGCGGCAGCGTCGAGCGGAAGCTGTTCGCCGTCACGGTCCACACCGACGAGGGGATCACCGGCGAGTACGTCGGCGGCAACTCCCCCGGCGCCGCCCAGATCAACACCTTCGCCGACTACCTCGTCGGCAAGAACCCCCTCGAACGCGAGAAACACTGGTCGGAGATCAAGCGGGCGCTCCGCAAGTACGACCGCATGGGCATCGGCCCGGTCGACATCGCGCTGTGGGACTTCGCCGGCAAGTACCACGACGCGCCGATCCACGAACTGCTGGGCACCTACCGCGAGCGCCTGCCCGCCTACGCGTCGACCTACCACGGCGACGAGAACGGCGGCCTCGAAACCCCCGAGGACTTCGCCGACTTCGCCGAGGAGTGTCTGGAGATGGGGTACCCCGGCTTCAAGATCCACGGCTGGGGCGGCAGCGACGGATCACGGGACCTGGAGCGGGAACTCGACGCGGTCCACGCCGTCGGCGAGCGCGTCGGCGACGAGATGGACCTGATGCACGACCCCGCCTGCGAACTGGAGACGCTGGCCGACGCCGTCAAGCTCGGCCGCGCGCTCGACGAGCAGGACTTCTTCTGGTACGAGGACCCCTACCGCGACGGCGGCATCTCCCAGCACGCCCACCGGAAGCTCCGCCAGCAACTCGACACGCCGATCCTCCAGACCGAGCACGTCCGCGGGCTGGAACCCTTTACCGACTTCATCGACGCCGAGGCGACCGACTTCGTCCGTGCCGACCCCGAGTACGACGGCGGGATCACCGGCGCCATCAAGCGCGCCCGCGTCGCCGAGGGCCACGGCCTCGACGTGGAGTTCCACGCACCCGGCCCCGCACAGCGCCACTGCATGGCCGCCGTCCGCAACTCCAACTACTACGAGATGGCGCTCGTCCACCCCGACGCGCCCAACACCACGCCGCCGGTCTACGCCGGCGACTACGAGGACCAGCTCGACTCGGTCGACGACGAGGGGACCGTCCCCGTTCCCCAGGGGCCGGGCCTGGGCGTCGACTACGACTGGGACTACATCGAGGCCAACGCGACCGGCAGCGTCCACGTCTACGAGTAGTCCGGCGGGTCGCTAGCCCGGCTGTGGTCGATCGCCCGTCGGCCGTCTGATCTCGACCGGGAACGAGCACTCGGCGGTCCGGTCGAACATCGCGACGGAGACGTTCACCCGGTCGGGCAGGCTGTGGCGGAGCGCCCGGCGGGTGGGACCGGTCAGCGGTACGTCGCGGACGACGACCCGGTCGAAGCCGCCCGCAAACCGTACGCCGCTGTCGCCGGTGGTGAACCGGCTGTCGAGAATCCTCCGGATTCGGTCCGTAGCAGCCTCTTTCCCGGACCAGCAGGCGTACACCTCGAACGGTTCGAACGCGCGCTCGTTGCCGCTCCCCGACACCCACAAGCGGACGGTGTCGTTCTCGGGATAGTAGTGGGCGGGGCCGTAGTCGTCGGGCGCGTGGTCGATCGCCAGGGTGTCGTCGACCGGCTGGACGGCCGTCGGCCAGAACCCGACCAGAACGAACCCGACGATCAGGAGCGGCACGGCGACCGCACCACCCTTCGCGAGCGCGCGGAGCACGCCCGACAGTTCCGCCGGACCGACAAATGCTTTCCCCGTCCCGAGGTCCGCTGCCCGTCCGCGGTGGCTCCGTCGAAGCCACTAAGCCGCCGTCGTCCTGACCGGTCGCCATGCGCCTGTTCTGGCACCGGCGGGATCCCCGCGTCCCGGACAACCGCGGCCTGGCGACCGCCGCGGCGGACGGCCCGGTCGTCCCCGTGTTCGTCCGCGACACGGACCTCCTCGACCGCCTGGGCGACCGACAGCGCGCCTTCTTCCTGCGCGGCGTCCGCCGCCTGCGCGAGGCCTACCGCGAGCGCGGGAGCGACCTGCTCGTCCGCGAGGGCGCGCCGAGCGACGTGCTGCCCGAGTTGGCCCCGGAGTTCGGCGCCGACGCCGTCGTCTACAACGAACACTACCGCCCCGAGCGTCGCGAGCGACAGGAGGCCGTCGAGGCGGCCTGCGCCGAGGCGGGGGTCGACACCGCCAGCGAAACCGATCTCGTGCTCGTCGACCCCGCTAGACTCGACGAGCGGTACCCGACCCACAGCCAGTTCCACAACGATTGGCAGCAGGTGTCCAAGCCCGCGCCCGCGCCGGCGCCCGAACCGGGCGACCTGGCCGACGTGGACGGCGGCGGCGGGACGGTCCCCATCCCCGACGCGGACATCGACCTCCCGGAGGCGGGCTACGGGGCCGCGCGCGAGCGGTACGACGACTTCCTCGACCGGGGCATCCGCAGCTACGGCGACACCCGCGACGACCTCGCGCTCGCCGTCGAGGCGCCGGCGCAAGCGGTTTCCCGGCTGTCTCCGTACGTCGCCGCCGGGATGATCGGGATCCGAGAGGTGTGGCGGGACGCGACGGAGGCCCACGACGCCATCTCGGGGGACGAACGGCGAAACGTGGGGAAGTACCGCTACGAGCTGTCCTGGCGCGAGGGGAACTACCACCTGCTGTACCACAACCCCGACCTGCCGACGGCGAACTACAGGTCGATCCCCAACGCTATCGAGTGGCGGAACGACCGCGAGGAGTTCGCGGCGTGGAAGCGCGGCGAGACGGGGTATCCGCTGGTCGACGCGGGGATGCGCCAGCTCCGCGAGGAGGGGTATATCCACAACCGGCCGCGCCAGGTCGTCGCCTCGTTCCTGACGAAACACCTGCTGGTCGACTGGCGGAAGGGGCGGCGCCACTTCGCCGAGCAGCTGGTCGACCACGACCCCGCCTCGAACGCGGGCAACTGGCAGTGGATCGCCTCGACGGGCACCGACTCCGTGGACGTGCGTATCTTCGACCCCGTCGCGCAGGCGAGCAAGTACGACGACGACGCGCGGTTCGTGAAGGCCTACGTCCCGGAGATTCGGGACGTGCCGGCGGGGAAGGTGGTCGACTGGCCGACCCTCTCGCCCGACGAGCGCGAGCGGCTGGCGCCCGACTACCCCGACCCGATCGTCGACCGGACGGAAGCCTACGAGCGCGCCCAGCGCGTCTACGAGCGGGCGCTCGGGAAGCGATGACCGACGGCGACGACTCGGTGTTGGCCGGGGCGGACCCGGGGGCCCGCGTCTGCGTCGTGGCGACGCGGCCGGCGACGTTCGAGCGCGTCCGCGAGGGGTTCTACCCGGCCCCGGCGTCGTACGACCGGACCGACGAGCCGTTCGAGTACATGGCGTTCTACCGCACGGCGCCAGTCTCGGCGGTCACGCACGTCGCCCCGGTGAGCGACCGGGTCGAGCAACGCCGCGGCGAACCCGGCCCCCTCTCCGAGCGCGACTGGCGGGCGACCGTCGACCCGTTCGTCGACACAGACGCAGCCGTCGTCTTCGAACTCGCCGACCTCGAAGGGCTGGCCGAGCCGGTCGAGAACGACCTCTCGGGGCTGCGCGGCGCCTGGTACTGCACGGTCGGGGACCTGGCCGACGCCGCGGCCCTCTCCGACCTGACCGACCGCGAGGGGTCGGGCTGACGGGTGCGGGGGAGCGGCCGCGGTGACGAGTCGACGGAGAGCGACCGCGGTAACGGGCCACCGGGAAACGGCCACGGCGACGAACCGCCTGGGAGCGGCCGCGGCGACGGCCGCCGGGCAAACACCAAGACCCCTCCGCGTCATGCGGACGACATGGCACCCTACCGCGCGGGCATCGTCGGGGCCGGCGGCATCGCCGGGCTCGGCATCCTCGGGATGCACGACGAGGCGGACATCGGCGAGAAGAAGTTCACCGCCAGCCACGCCGGCGGCTACGCGGCGACCGACGACATCGAACTCGTCGCGGTCGCCGACGTGGACGAGGACAAGCTCGACCGCTTCGGCGACGCCTGGGAGATCCCGCCCGAGCGCCGCTACGTCGGCCACGAGGCGATGCTCGACGCCGAGGACCTGGACGCCGTCTCGGTGTGTACGCCCTCCTTTCTCCACCGCGACCACGTCGTCGACGCGGCCCGGTCGGCCGCCGACCCGGACGTGGTCTGGTGCGAGAAGCCCATCGCCGCCTCCGTGACCGGCGCCGAGGAGATGGTCGAGGTCTGCGACGAGACCGACACCGAACTGCTGGTCAACCACTCGTTCCGGTTCACCGAGAAACAGGAGCGGCTGCGCGAACTCGTGCGCGAGGAGGGGCTGCTCGGGGACGTACACGCCGTGTCGATGCAGTTCCGGATGGAACTGCTCCGGAACTCGACGCACCTGCTCGATATGCTCGTCTCGCTGCTCGACGCCCGAGCCGAGCGCGTCTCGGGGTACATCACCGGCGAGAACGAGGCCGTCGACACGCTCGAAGCGGAGGAGGCGGTCGACGACGCCGGCGGCGGCGGGTTCGTCGTGCTCGACGACGGCACGTTCGCGACCGTCGACTGCACGATCCCGCGGGCGGACTCCTCGATGACGATGCAGTTCGTCGGGACGGAGGGCAAACTCTACCTGAACAACGACGACGGCGAGTGGCGCTACTGGCGGCTGGACGAGGGCGACCACGTCGAGGAGGACCTCGCCGAGTACGGCATCGAGGGCGCCTGGACGTGGGACGACGACTACCGGCGGGCGTTCCCGAACGCGGCGCGTCACGTCGAGGAGCTGCTGGACGGGACCGCCGAGAACCGCTCGACCGGCCGCGAGGCGACCCGCTCGCTGGAGATCATCGTCGGGTTCTACCTGTCGCACTACACCGGCGGCCAGGTGTCGATCCCGCTTGATCGCCCGCTGCGGGACGCCGAGATCACGTCGTGGTGAAGCGGGAGGGTCACGGTCGCTCTCGCCTACCCCGTCGGCCGCCAGCCACACGATTCAAGCCCGTTCGCCCGAACGGGAGGGCATGGAACGCGAACACAGGGAGTTTCTGGAGGAACTGCTCTCGACGGCGAGCCCGTCGGGCTACGAGGTACCGGGCCAGCGAGTCTGGGTGGAGTACGTCGAGTCGTTCGCCGACGACGTGCGGGTCGACGAGTACGGCAACGCGGTCGCCGTCCACGAGGGCGACGAGGACACCGACGCGTCGGTCGCCTTCGCCGGCCACGGCGACGAGATCGGGTTCATCGTCCGCGAGGTCACCGACGACGGGTTCCTGACGATCGGTCGGGTCGGCGGCTCGGACAAGACCGTCGTCCAGGGCCAGCACGTCACCGTCCACACCGACGACGGGCCGGTCGCGGGCGTCGTCGGGCAGACGGCGATCCACCTGCGCGACGCGGACGACGACTCGGCGCCGGACATCGCCGAGCAGCACGTCGACATCGGCGTCGACGAGGGCGAGGACGCCGAGGAACTCGTCGAGGTGGGCGACCCGGTCACCTTCGTCCAGCGGGTGCGCGAACTCGAAGACGGCCGGCTGACCGCCCGCGGGATGGACAACCGCGTGGGCGTCTGGGCGGCCGCCGAGGGGCTGCGCCGGGCGGTCGAGGCGGGCGCCGACGCGACGGTCTACGCCGTCAGCACGGTCCAGGAGGAGGTCGGGCTCCGGGGCGCGGAGATGGTCGGGTTCGACCTGGCCCCCGACGCCGTGATCGCCTGCGACGTGACCCACGCGACGGACTCGCCGGGCGTCCCCGGGGAGAAGTCGACCGGCGTCGAACTCGGCGAGGGGCCCGTGGTCGCCCGCGGGAGCGCGAACCACCCGGCGCTGGTCGCGACCGTGCGCGAGGTGGCCGACGAGCGGGGGATCGACGTGCAGCTCCAGGCGACCGGCTCGCGGACCGGCACGGACGCCGACGCCTTCTACACCGCCCGCGGCGGGACGCCGACGCTGAGCCTCGGCTTGCCCAACCGCTACATGCACACGCCGGTCGAGGTGGTCGACGCCGACGACCTCGACGCGATGGCCGACCTGCTGGGCGCCGTCGGCGCCGCCACCGAGTCGCACGCGCCGTTCGGCGTCGACATCTGAACGCGGTCGGGTCGTCGGCGGGCCGGTGCCCTCCCGGAGCTGGCGTCCAGGGACGACCCCGCAAGCGGTACGTTTATGCACGCGACGACAGGCAGTCAGGGTATGAGTGGACGACCGCTGGACGTGCTGGAGGCGTCGCTCGGCGAGGAGGTCACGGTTCGTCTCAAGGGCGGCGAGGAGTACGTCGGCGACCTCTCGGGGTACGACCAGCACATGAATCTGGTCCTCGAGGACGGCCAAGACACAACGATTATACGCGGCGACAACGTCGTCTCGATCAACCCATGACTGGCGCAGGAACCCCGAGTCAGGGAAAGAAGAACACGACGACACACGTCAAGTGTCGCCGCTGCGGCGAGAAATCGTACCACGTCAAGAACAAGGTCTGTGCGTCCTGCGGGTTCGGCGAGTCGGCCAAGCGACGGGACTACGCCTGGCAGGACAAAGCGGGCGAGTGAGGAATGCACGAGAAGTGCGGCGTTGTCGGCATCTCCACCGCCGGCCGTGACGTCGCCCGCCCCCTCTACTATTCGCTCTACGCCCTCCAGCACCGCGGCCAGGAGTCGGCCGGGATCGTCACCCACGACGGCTTCCAGCAGTACGAGCACGTCGAGATGGGCCTCGTCGGCGACGTCTTCGACGAGGACGACCTGGACTCGCTGAACGGCTCCAACGGCATCGGCCACGTCCGCTACCCCACCTCGGGGTCGGTCAACAACTGCTGTGCGCAGCCCTTTTCCGTCTCGTTCAAGAGCGGGTCGCTCGGGCTCGCGCACAACGGCAACCTCATCAACACCGAGGAGATCCGCGAGGAACTCGCGGCGCTGGGCCACGCCTTCACCTCCGACGGCGACACGGAGGTCATCGCACACGACCTGGCCCGCAACCTCCTCGAGGAGGATCTGGTCCGGGCGGTCAAGCGGACGATGAGCCGGATCCACGGTTCGTACTCGCTGACGATCACCCACGACGAGACGGTCCTCGGCGTGCGCGACCCGCAGGGCAACCGCCCGCTCTGTATCGGCGAACTCGACGACGGCTACGTCCTCGCCTCGGAGAGCGCCGCCATCGACACGCTTGACGGCGAACTCGTCCGGGACGTGCGGCCGGGCGAGCTGGTCGTCCTCCACGACGACGGCAGCGGCTTCGACACCTACCAGCTCGTCGAGACCGAGCAGACCGCCCACTGCTTCTTCGAGCACGTCTACTTCGCGCGGCCCGATTCGGTCATCGACGACGAGCTCGTCTACGAGGTCCGCCGGGACCTCGGCCGGGCGCTCTGGGAGGAGTCCGGTATCGAGACCGACGTGGTGATGCCCGTCCCCGACTCCGGGCGCTCGTTCGCCTCGGGCTACGCCGACGCCGCGCCGGAGGGTGTGGAGTTCGCCGAGGGACTGATGAAAAATCGGTACGTCGGCCGCACGTTCATCATGCCAACGCAGGACGAGCGCGAGCGCGCGGTCCGCCTGAAGCTCAACCCGATCAAGTCGACGGTGGAGGGCAAGACCGTCACGGTCATCGACGACTCCATCGTCCGCGGGACGACCTCCTCGCAGCTCGTGGAGCTGCTCTACGAGGCGGGCGCCGAGGAGGTCCACGTCCGCATCGGCGCGCCGCCGATCGTCGCCCCCTGTTACATGGGCATCGACATGGCGAGCCGCGACGAACTCATCGCTTCCGACCGGTCGGTCGAGGAGATCCGCGAGGAGATCCAGGCCGACTCGCTGTCGTACCTCTCGATCGAGGCCGTCGCCGACGCGCTGGGCAAGTCCGACTCGGACCTCTGCCTCGGTTGTGTCACGGGCGAGTACCCCTACGACATCGAAGGCGAACGGACGGACCGCGAGGTCCAGCGCCCCGCCGTCGGCCACTCCTCGGCCGACGACTGACCGGCCGTTCCGGACCGGCCCGTTTCGGCCGACTGTCTCTCCGTCGACCGCTCAGAGGTACCCGAGCAGGTCGACCCCCACGTCGAAGTGGTCGAGGACGACGTAGCCCAGGTAGATCCCGACGATGCCGAGGACGCCGGCCGCGTTCGGCGGGGCCGGGATCGGGACGTTCAGGAACCGGAAGACGGCGCCCGTCAGAAAGCCGGTCAGCAGGGCGAGCCCCGCGGTGGTGGCCGAGACCATACCCGTCCTACAGGGAGTCGCCACTCAGGGGTTTCGGCACGGGCGCGACGTGGACTGCACTACCGCTCGGGGGGTGACTCCCGCAGAAAGGTGGGGTGGGTGGGTGTGG
>NZ_JBLKNX010000018.1:0-137627 GCF_051414055.1 Halosimplex halobium | reverse complement strand
CGATTCCGAGATGAATCGGCTCCATGGGATCATATCGGGCACCGCTGGCGCGGTGCCCTTGCCCTCTTCGACTTTCAGCCGCAGCTCTCGCCGTCAACAATCTACTTCGCAAGAGCGTATAGTAAACATTCTGCTGTATGAAATTGAGGACTAGAATAATGACGGTGTTTAGTTAGTAGCATTATGCCAGCGAGCGAAGGCTAGAAGCCAGGATTCGGCGGTTTCCGGGTCAACGAGGCTAAAGCAATTTGAGAACGACGAGGTTCGGCGCTTCAGCTCGCGAAAGATCCGTTCAACAGCGTTGCGATTTCCGTGGCGACGCATCTGAAATCGGAGCCCAGCTCGTTGCAGCGCGGTTTAGAGGTGTTGAGCGCCATCAACGAGAAAGACGACGTTCTCGACATTGTGTTTGTCTCGCAGTTCGCGGTGGAAGATCTCGGTCAATGAGGTTGTGGTCGTGGAAAACAGCTGGATGTGAAGCAGATCGTTGGTTTGCGGGTCTGCAGCGGCGTACAGCCAGAATTGCTCGTCGTTGATCCGAATCACTGTTTCGTCGAGCGCGACTTGATTCGTGATCGGCCAGATTCAGGCTGTAGATCGGCTTTCTGTACCCAATCGTGGACCACTTTATGACTCCGCTCGACACCCAGAGCGTCGAGTAATTCGACGGTATTCGACAGCGACAGTCCCGCAACGTGCGATTGAATACCGAGCGCCATCGCCGGCTCGGGTGTCCGCTCGCGCTCCACAAAATCCAAATCTATTGAAGTCTGCATTTACACATTCGTCCGTTTGATAAGATCGGAGATATTAGCGACCGACTTATCTGATTTATCGCGTCTGATACTCGGGGGAGTGCATTCATGAGGGAAAATCGGAGTCGATGAGATATGCCGAAGCAGATCGCGGTAGACGCGGAGAAGTACACGATAGAGATCGACGAAGAGATCGACGCGATACTGTTCACCTGGGACGAGTTCGCGGCCGGCCAGGAGTTCCGCGACGGGTGCAACGAGCTGCTCGACGTGATCCGGCGCAACGACAAGTCGAAGGTGCTCATCGACACGAGCGGGATCCGCGCCCACGACGACGAGGACAAGCGCTGGCTCCAGGAGGAGTGGATCCCAAAGGAGATCGAGGCGGGCATCGAGTACAGCGTCTCGGTCCACTCCGACAGCGTCATCTCCGAGATGGAGATGGAGGAGTTCGTCGACCAGACCCAGGACCTGCCCTTTACCTACGTGATGGCCGGCAGCAGAGACGAAGCCCGCGAGTGGCTCGACGAACAGTAGACCGCGGTCCGTCTCGGCGGACGACCACCTACCGGTAACCGGTCGGGTCTTGCTGACCGTTGCAGGTCCCTTCTCTGTTAAAGGCTCCTGTGGTCTGAGACGGCGCGACAACCCATTCAATATTATAGTCAGAATTCGTATATCTGTCGGATTTCCAAATTGGAGTGCGTAGCTCGAAATCAGTCTCTCAGCACTCCAATCAAAATTTTTATATTTATCATATCTCCCCAAGTTCTTCGACTTGGGATCTAAGTGATGGTGGTAAACCATGCAAGACCTCGAAATATATCTATCTCGACATACATTGATGAATTGAGACACCGGGGATCTCAGCCCAGAACGCTACTAGTTGTGCTTCCTGATCAGGCAGCATTGGTCGTGGTGCAGTACAACCCCCACCAAACTACAGTATGTGACGAAATCAGCAGTTTGAATGGGACATTACCGGATATACAAGGGCGTCCCTTCACCGCTAGTATAGAGTGGATCTGTGCCTGATCGCGTCTAGATGATCCGAAATACGGGGGTGACCCGCCTATCGGACACCCGGACTGGCTAAACCCTGTGAAATCCCCAGTGAGAGCGAGCGCGGAGCCGGCTCAAAGGTAGACTTATACGGTGTCTGGGGTGTCCCATACTTAGCAGAACACCCGCTCTACTGCTAACTATTTACGATTCAGGCTAGTGAGTCGAGAGTGGATCTGACACTTTTGGCGACGAGTCCGACATTCCGAATCACGGTATAGAACGTCTGATACACTACAGAACCCAGTATTTGGACCACACACTCGGAACTTCGCTCTCCTCACTCATGCACCTTCTAGCCGCGCTGCACCGGGTATCCCCCAATATGTAGCGGGAGATCGCCCAGGTTGTACCTGCCGAAAACCTCGATTTGAAAGGGGTGTTCCATCGAAAACCGGCTATTTACCCCCTTGGACGAATTTCAGGGAACCGCTGATGGTGGTCGTGCTAGCTCAATAGAGCGTTCGGACTGTGGTACTTGCTGAGCATGGCTGGGCCCAAAACGACGGAAGTATAATATCCCAAATATGAATTGGGTGGCGTGACGCGACTCCTGATGAAAGATCCAAAATAGCCCAGACCTAGAAAACCAGATTAAGTATAAGATTACATATATTAATGTAATTCCGTTGGAGCACCGAATATCGGAATCTACGGTTCATTTGTTATATTATATATTGGCCGTAGCGCCCCTCCTCGCCAACACGACGACCGATGTCGTCAGTGAGGCTCTCATCATCTCATCCGACCACGATTTGGGGAGAATATGGACAGTCTCAGATCGATCCGGCGACGATTCAGGCGACTAGATCTGATGGGGAGAGTGCACCCGGTTTTTCACAGTAGTACATCACTTGATGACCATGGCCACACAGCCGAAAGCCGGTGAGATGCTGGTCGGTGCCTACCTGAAACTGGTCGAAGAATGCGAAGTCGTCGCATATGGGCAGCATTCACCACTGGCGAGCGAACAGATGGAGGTCGACGTGATCGGATTCCAGCCAGGCGACGAGCCGGAGGTGATCACCTGTGAAGTCGCGACGCACCTTCGCGGACTCGGCTACGGAAACGCCACCGAGAACCGCGACAGAGTCGAGAGGAAATTCACCAACGCGGAAGCCTACGTTGACCGTGTATTTGGGCCGTCCGAGTCACATCGCTTCCAGTTCTGGAGTCCGAAGGTCCCGAACGCATCGGCGGAGCAATTAGAGACAGTCGCGACCGAATTCGAGGCGCGAACGGACGCCGAACTCGAACTCGTGATGAACAGTGAATACGCCGACCGGATCGAGGAACTACGGGACGTCGCAGCTTCCACATACGCCCAGCGGAACGAACTTGCATTTCGATTCCTCCAGATTCTCGAGCATCTCGACAACTGAGGGCACCTTGACACCCTCCTCCGCGTAAACGCGGAGGAATCCCGAGCGGTGGGAGTTTCAGGTCTGCAGTCCGGTCACCGGATTACCACACCTTTCGGGCGCGGTAGTCCCACGGCATCGGTGTGGTGGACTGCTGGCGGTGCCAAGCCGCCGTTACCCCTCTCCTCAACCGTGTTTGGCGTCCCAGTGTTGTTTTGGCCACGGGGACGCCAGCAGGCGTCAGCGGAGTTGGGGGTATCGTGTCGCGTGCTGTGAGCAGTCGGCACGTTGATACACCCTTCGAAGATGTGACGTTCACCGACTGATCTTTCGGACATTGCCTCGTTTCGTGGGCGGACAGGCCGCCTCCGAAGGACGGTTCGGAATCCGCTCCGTTCCGACCAATTCCTACACCACTGTACTGCGGCCCGTCACTTAAACGCCGGTATTCTGCAACTCAAGGGGCGTCGAACGTGGATTCTCCCCCAAGTTGACGGCGCGGATCCACGGCCTTCAGGCCGTGGGATTGCGCCTGCTCCGCGTATAAACTCTCTCCGGTAGTCGACTCTCGTCCGGACTGTGGCTGATCCGCCATCGCGATACCGGTGTAAGCCAAGCTCGCACCGCACGGTTCGTTTTATCCGCGCCCCGAGGGGCGGGGCGCTCACATTCGGGTGCTTTCGAAACAATGCATCTCTTGGAACAACAGACATCTCCGACACGAGTGGCAACGCGCACTCGATACGATGCCGTCGCATTCTCCCGGTCTGCAGGGATGGTTCCTGCCTACAACGGGAGTCACGCCAATCCGGCTGACCAACACTCGGATCGACGGACTGCTGCAACTACGCGGTTGAGTTGACCGATGGAGATCCGACGAACCGTCCGCGTGAAACTGGACGTCGATAGCGAGGCAGCTGCACTCCTCGAAGACACGGTCGACGCGTTCCTGTGGTCGGCGCAGTACGTCGTCGATCACGCCTTCGAGGGCGAGCACGTCACGACCAGTAAGACGACGCTGGACGACGAAACCTACGACGACATCCGCGAGCAGACCGGCGGGTTCAACGGCGGACTCGTCCAGGCCGCTCGGAACAAAGCAGCCGAAGCCTGTCGGAGTGTCGTGGCCCGCTGGAAACAGGGCAAGGCGGCGAGCAAGCCTGAGTTCACCAGTCCACACGTCGTCTACGACCATCGCACTGCGACGTTCCACGACGAGTACGTGACCCTCGCCACCACCGAGGGACGCGTCAGAGCCGACTACGTACTCCCTAACGACGCCTGTGGGACTCCACACGGGAAGTACCTGCTCGCAGACGACTACGAGACGACGGGCGCGGAACTACACTATCGAGACGGCGATTGGATGCTCCACATCCACTGCAAACGGGAGGTGGAGTCCGACACGTCGGACCAGGCAGCCACCGAGAACGGAACGGTTCTCGGGGTGGACCTCGGCGTGGACAACATCGCCGTCACCAGTACGGGTCGGTTCTGGAGTGGCGACGAATTCAATCACTGGCGCAGGGAATACGAGCAGCACCGTAGTGATCTCCAGCAGTGTGGCACTCGCTGGGCACACGAGGCGATCAAAGCGGTCAGTCGCACAGAGGCGGGCCGATTCAAGACACTCCTTCACCGGATTGCCAACGAACTGATCGCAGAAGCCCGTAAGACCGGCTGTACGGTCATCGCGTTCGAGGACCTGACCGGCATCCGCGAGCGAACGAATGCGTCGTGGGGGCACAAATGGGCGTTCGACCGGCTGTACGAGTACGCCGAGTACAAGGCTGCCACACACGGGATTGCGGTCGAACAGGTCAACCCAGCGGACACGAGTCGGCGATGTTCGCATTGTGGATTCACAGATTCGAACAATCGGGACGGCGAGACGTTCGGCTGTGGTGAGTGTGGCTACGAGAATCACGCGGACTACAACGCCGCGAAGAACATCGGTTTACGGTATCTCCGTCGCACCCAAACTGGCGGCGACGGAGGCGCACCCTTGGGCGTGCGCTTGAACAGCGGGATGTTGACCGTGAACGGAGGCTATTCTCCTGGCTCGCCAGAGGCTGGAACGGAAGTCCACGCTGAAACCCGTGAACGCGGCGGGTAGCTCAATAACCCCTTCCGGGCTTTTCGTGTGAACACGACTGCCATTCGTCTTTAGCTAAGATTCACACCTCGGTTGCGTAGCGGTAGCGAGCGTCTCTTGCAGTAGCGGTCGCCTCTGGTGGATCTTCTGTGCGTCTTCGATTAGCCGCTTCAGCAACGACGGTGGCGAGTAGCCGAGGTACTCTCCGATCTCGTTGCTCTCACCGCTACTGTCATTGGCGAGCAAGCAGTAGCGGTTGATGAAGACCATGGGCGATTTATTCGGGATGTCATTAACGAATACAACAACCGGGAATTCGAGGGACAGACAATGTTGGGAATCGGGAGTATAGTGGGCGTTTTATCGGCAGTACTTGTGAGGCCTATAATCAGGGCATATGCCTCTGTAAGAGGCGCTACTTATCGAAGTGAGGCTGAATTGACGGATGAAGTGGCAACCCGGGTGCCAGACACCAGGGAGCTTCAGGCTATAGAGAACGTAGATATACAGGTACGTTCGAAAGCCTCGCGCCCATGGCCTAGTGAATTCTTTTCTCGTGAGGTATTGGCTTCTCTGACTGTCGAACTAGTGGACGACGCACCCCGGTATGATATTGCCCCCCTGCAAAAGAGACTAAACGAATCTCAAATCCCTGTAGTGCAGCTATTCTCGAGGAGGCTTGTAAAAAAAGGCGATCTCGGGATGAACGAACTACTGCTCACGACCCATCGGACTGACTCAAAGTTCGAGGTTCTCGTCGAGTTGGGAGGAGACATCGGGAAGATAGAGCAGTGGATTCGTGACCTCGATGCGGAGCTCCTGGACCACCTCCGCAGCTTAGACGACGGTTCGTCTGAAGGGTTCGATATCGAACAGTACGAGCACGGCGAACGAATCGGGACGAGTATCACGGCGCATCTCAGCCGAACTTCCCGCGAAGAGTCGCTTGATCGTCTCCTGACCAGAGCAGAAACCCGAGTTCAGGATGTAACCGTCTTTCGCCGTCGCGAACCCGATTGGTATCTCGAACGGGTAGGTGGATCCGACAGACTTGACGACACAGTTCTTTCAGTATCGCACCGTGTTCGTGTCGATAGTTACAGAAGTGGTACAATTCCTGAACGGGAGGAATTTCAGGACAGCGAAAAAGCCCTAACCTGGCTCCGGGATTTCATTGAGGACCCGCCGGAAACTTTCGATACACCTGACCGATTCTGACTCTGGTGCAGGCCTGAAACATCGAACCCTACAGGTGCAGAAGAAGTCTTCTACGGAAGCTGGGTATCGAGGTCGTCGTGAAATCGGTCCTGAACTATGTCCTGCAACTCACCCGTTTCGAACTCTTCGAGAGCAGCGCTGAGGTCAGCAACCCCTCGCCGAAGAGCCAAATAGTCCGCAACCCGCTCACCGACGCCGGTGAGATCGCGAACTTCGACGGGGTTGTTCTCCAATCAGGATGTAGCTATATCGAGCGCTTCATCAGCATCTCCCGCTCTTGGGAAGCAGGTTGTTGGTCAGGTAAAGGTGGCACTGTAGAAGCGTAGTGGGCAAGGGTGACGCGGCAGCGTCACCCGATATGTTCCCATTCGAAGTGCTGAGCTCAGAGGCGAGCGCCGCGAACATGCTCCAGCAGGTTCGCTGGCGCGATGGCCTCTATTGCCCCCGCTGCCGGTCTGAGTCAGTAATCAAACACGGCAGCTATCAAGAGTATCAACGGTATCTCTGTAAGGATTGCGACCGCACGTTCAACGATAAGACCGGCACGATCTTTGCGCACGCGAAGATCGGCCTCGACAAGCTCTTGTTTGCGTTTTATTCGTTCCTTCGGTTCAACACGAGTATCCACCAGTTGGAAGCTGAACTCACCGTCTCGTACCGGTCACTTCGGCGGCGCGTTGAGCAGTTTGCCAGAACGCTTGACGCGCCAGCCATCGATCTTGTCGGCCCGGTCGAAATCGATGAAGTCTACGTGACTGCGGGGCTGAAGGGCCGCGAGCGCGACCAGGAGTCGCACTCGCGGGGTCTATCCACGCGTGGGCGAGGATCATACGACGATGACAAACCACCGGTGTTCACACTCGTTGATCGTGGCAGCGGTCAGCGATACGTCGTGCCAGCGAAATCCGCTGATGAATCGACTGTGCGACTCCTCCTCGGTGACCGCGAGGAGGAGCCTCTGACCGTTTATACTGACGGATTTCGAGCGTACGATCCACTCGAAGACGACGAGACCTACCAACGAAAAACGGTCATTCACGCAGAGGGCGAATACGTCGATGGCGACGCTCACGTCAACACCTGCGAGAGCCACGCATCGCTGGTGCGACAGTGGCTCTCGCCACACCGAGGCGTATCCAAAGACAAACTGACGCCGTATCTCAGAGCATTCCAACTCCGCCGACGCATCCTACGCAAACCTGGTCGAGGCGCTCTCAAAGAAATTGTTCGAACCGTGCTGTAACTCACCAGATTCGTGCTTCGTACAGGCGTACTACACTATTGCCCGGCTAATTTGGCCGCAAATCCTTGACCGCAATCTCCGCACCGTCCAAATGCCACTTCATCTTCATCAAAGTCGTTTGGGAAGTACGGAACACCGCCTCTGGTTTTTTCAGTAGGGTCGAATGAAGGACCCGTCACCTTTTCAGGGAATTTCACTGTCCCACCACAGTTAGGGCAGTTTGTTCGGGTAAGTGGTTCACTCATAATGTTGAATATTATATAATAGGTTCTTGAGTAAGAAATAGTCTGTGGAGAGCTATCTTGCAGTCCGTCAATTACCAAAGATCTGGTGAAGCGGGATCAAATCGTAGTTACCACCAACTGAACCCGCGGTTCTACTGCTTCAGAGCGAATGTCGCCAGTTGTACCAACAACCTACTTCTCAAGAGCGTTATACTATTGATTGAACGCTTCCGTAGCGGCTATTGCGCCAATCGGATCGAATAGCGTTCTGCACGTGATTTTATCGGCGCCCCCGAGGGGCGGGGCGCTCCTGTGTGGGCGTTCCAGACAACCATGCAATCATCCGACCAACTGGACTTCTTGGCCGTATTAGAACAGTATACTCAGCAAGGAGCCTTCGAATTCTCGCTCCAAGCGGATGGAATTGCCGCTCGGAACGAGATCCATATCGACACCAGTAGTCGAGAGTTCCACACCTGTCCGCAACACATGGGCGATTTCGGGATGCTGGTTGAGACCTCTCTGAACAAGACCGGAGGGAGTGAGTCAACATGACGACAGCCGAGAAGCCTCGTGATCCGAAACAACAGATGGGGGTGTTCACGGAACTTGCTGAGGTTCCAGACCAGTACCGCTTCCGTCAATACTCACAAGCCTATTCAGGGCGTCACGTTTGGGACGAGTTCGTTACAGCGCAACGTGAAACCCACGGCGCGTCAGAATGGTACTGTGAGACGGCACGGAAAGCAGGGCGATACTGGAAAGAGCATATGGAGAGTCGCGGACGCCACCATGCCCTCGCAACACCCGAAGACGCGGAGCGATGGTGTGCAGATCTTCTAGAGACGAGAAAGAAGACGACGGTCTACCGGGAGTACTGGGTCAAAGTACTCCGGTTCTATTCGTGGCTCCAGTATCATACGGAGCATCCACACGTCTATCACCCGATACTCATGGCAGCAGCTGAGTATCCCAAGACCGGCGAGCTGTGGGACTTCAAAATTGCTCGCAGCCGGACCAATACCACAGAATGATGGACGAAAACAACTCCGTTGATGAACAACGGGAGCAGCTCGCGGCTGCCTTCGACAACGACACAGATCCCTTAGCTGGTCATGCTGAGATCTTCCAGACGATAGATGTTGACCCCTTCAGCATATTCCTCGCTGACGTAGTCCAAGCGAACAATCTCTCTGAGGCCACCCACCGGAATTACCGGACCATCTTCAAACACTGGCGCTCGTTCATGGAGCAGGAAGGCCGTCACCCAGCGTGTCCGGCAGTGGACCACGTGAAAGGCTTTGCTCAGTATTTAGCCGAAGAACGGGAGAACCACCCGCGAACGATCAAACAAAAGATCTGGCGGCTCAATAAGGTATATCGCTACTGGCAGGACCACCCAGCCTTCCCACACCCACAAGACTTCAACCCGTTTTCTCTGGCGGCGTCCAAACTCGACCTGAATGGATCCGAGACGAAAGAACCCCCTCGGATCCCGCTGGAGAGACTGCAGGAGAAGGTTCGTGGTGTCACGCACATCCAGAAACGGGCCGTGATCGCCTTGCAATTAAAATTGGGGCTGCGAGCCGGCGAAGTCTGCAACATTCAGCTTACGGATATTCAGTTACAAAACTCCGAGCTGAAGACGCATTATCCCCAACTTGGGGCGCATGACAGTCTCACCGATCGAGAGAACGCTCTCTACGTCCCGTCACGCGATGAGCGCGACGGAAACAAATCCCGTCGACCACGAATCCTGCCACTCGATGACGAAGTTCGGGACTTACTGCACCAATATCTCTTGATACGGCCACAGACGGACGTTCCGTGGTTGTTCCTCTCAGAGTCGTATATAAACTCTCCAAGCCGGGAAGCAATCAACGAGTTCTGGAAAGACGCATTTCTACCGGAATATGCCGAAACAGACGACCACAGAGCGGTCACAAGCCACTTCGGCCGGCACTACTTCACGACATTCTGGAAGATCGACCAGGACCTCAATCAGGAACTAGTGCAGTACATGCGGGGAGATACGATAGGGAATAGCTCGTTTGACGAGCGCTGTTCGCTTGACGACTATCTGCACACCTACTACGAAGACATCGAACCCATCTACCGGAAGCAAATATTCACGCTGTTAGAGTGAGCATCTCTCGGTCCACCGTCGGCGTACCGGCCTTCCCTCCGTGCTCACGCCGCCCGCGAGTAGGTCACCACCAGCAACACGGGCGGCGATCGTACCGCCACCCGACATAAAGCTATCGGACAGACAGAACGAACGAGTGTCAGGTGCGCGCTACTGGAGGAGGTGTCGCTTGCGGATCTCGGGGCCGTCGTCGCCGAACTCGACGATGGCGTCGAACAGAGAGGCGATGCTGTCGACGGTCGTGCGGTCGTGTGCGGTCGGGTCGATGTGGAAGTGCGCCCGCGCGTCGGCGGCGTACAGCTGCCCCGTGACCGCGTGGAGGAACTCGTAGGCCGTCTCCACGTCGACGTACTGGAGCATCGCCGTCAGCGAGTCGAAGCAGACGACCGGCGGCGTCTCCCACTCCGAGAGCAGTTCGCCGATGGCGATCCCCAGCCCGGTCAGGTCGCTCGGCGAGGAGACGTGCTCGACGGCGACCCCGTCGGGGCGGCTCCCGGGCGACTCGCCCACGACGACGACCGTCGCGTCGGCGGGCCGCTCGCCCGTCTCGCCGACCCACTGGTCGACGCAGTCGGTCGCGTCCCCGCGGAAGGTCACCCACAGCGCGGTCGCGTCCGCGGGGTTCGACGGGATCAACAGGTCGGTACAGGCCTCGGCCTCGCCGCCGGTCATCGACGGCGCGGACAGCAACACGGTCCTGGCGTCGGCCAGTTCTGAGTGCAGGTCGGTCATCCCAGTGTCGGTCTACCCGAGGTAGCCGCGGCCCGCCCAAAGTCCTTCCGTTCCGGCACCTGCGGGGCGATCCCGCCGGTCCCGAGTGGTCACGCCCCGTCGAACCGCTCGACAGCGAACGAACCGGGCCGGTCGACGAGCTCGCGCACCCGCTCGCGGGCTCCCTGTCTCGACCCCGCCAGCACGACCGTCCCGTCGACGCTCGCGTCCGCCTCGCTGACCGCCCGGTAGGCCGACAGCTCCCCCTCGAACTCCGTCGCGTACGTCCGAAGCGTCCCGCGGACCTCCCGCTCCAGCCCCGCGAGATCCACCTCGCCGTCCTCGAAGGCGGCCAGCGCGTCCTCGACGTTGCGCAGCGCTGAGATGCGGTCCATGACCGGTCACGTGGTGCGGAGGTAGTCGGTGCGCGGCTCGTACACCTCGCCCTTCTGTTTGAGCTGTTCGATCTCGTGTTCGGCCTTCGACTGGTCCATCCCCACCTCCTCGGCGCGGTCGACGACCACGTCGACCGGCGCGCCCTCGTCGTACTCGTCCTCCAGGTCCTCGATGAGCCCCTTGATGTTCTTGATCCGGTCGCGCTGGCTCTTGGACGTGCCCGCCTCGATCATGTCGGCGTCGAGTTCGCCCGTCTCGGGGTCGACGCCCACGTCCTCCATGCACGAGCGGACGATATCGATGACCCGCGCGGCGTCCTCCTGGGTGACCCTGTCCGACAGCCGGACCCGCGCCGACGCCTCGGCCAGCCGCACCGTCGCCTCCAGTTTCCGCGCCGTCACGGGCACCGCCGCGTCCTCGTCGGTCCCCTGGGTCCGCAGGTCGACGTAGAAGTCCTCGATCTCCTCGCGGGCTTCCTCGGTCATCGTCGGGTAGCAGTTGCGCTTGGCGTAGGCGATGTACTTGCGCAGGAGCTCGGGCTCGATCGTCGGCGCCACCTCGTCGGTGACCGACTCGACCTCCTCGTCGCTGAAGTTCGACGAGTTCGACTCCACCCGGTGGGTGTGTAGCTCCCCCGCGAAGTTCGTCCGCAGGATGTGGTCCGCCAGGTTCCGGTCTTTCTCCTCGTTGGGCTGGTCGGTGACCGTGAAGATCAGGTCGAACCGCGAGATGAGCGCCGGCTCCAGGTCGATCTGCTCGCTGATGGGCTCGTACTGGTCGAACCGGCCGTACTTGGGGTTGGCCGCGCCGAGCAGCGAACAGCGGGACTTGAGCGTCGCGTTGATGCCCGCCTTCGAGACGCTGATCTCCTGCTGTTCGAGTGCCTGGTGCATCGCCGAGCGGTCCTCGGAGTTGTGGACGACCATCCCGTTCGCGACGAAGTTGTGGGTCCCCTCGACTGTCAGGTCGTACACCTTCTCTGTGGCTCCGGCGACCGTCCCGACCGATTCGACAGTGAGCAGCCGGGTATCTGTCGTGCGATCGTTCGCTCCTACAGTGTCGACCATCCCACCGTCGGCCGCGGTGAAGAACTCCGGGGCCGGCGCAAACACACTGTCACCGGGCTCTAGTTCTTCAGCCGACTTCTCTACCCGACTTCCGTCTTCCTTAACAAAGAATGGATGATCCTCGGTCGATGTAAGAGACTTCCCCGCTTCCAGTTCCACACGAATCAGTTCCTCGGGCGCGCCGTACTCGTGGACTGCGGTGACTGGCCGCTCGATCAGCGAGCCGTCGTCGGTCATCGTCCACGCGGTCGCGTCGACATCGCGGATCGTCCGCCCGTTCGGAAGCTGCTCGATGTTGCCGTCCTCCGCGGCTTCCCGTGCGAAGTCGTCGATCCTCGTCACGCGGTCGCCGAAGTGGACGAGCGTGTCACCGGTGACACAGCGCATCTTGTCAAGCTCGTCGACCGCAGCGATACCCTGGTCCGCGAGGACCAGCGCGCCCGCCTCCAGCGTCCACTGCTGTCCGTCCCCGAAGTCGTCGCGAACAGCTGCAGCGGTCAAACCGGCCGAACTGCTGCCCTTCCCCGAGGTGTAGACCGAACGCGGCGCGATGTTTTTGATATATGATAACATCTGGCTCTTTCCGGTTCCTGGGTCTCCTATCAGCAACATATGGAGGTCTCCACGTATGCGAGATTCGTCAGGTAGGTGTTTCGTGACCCCGGAGAACAGCTGGAGGATCATCGAGAGCTTCTCGCGCTCGTAGCCGTAGATGGAGGGGGCGATGGCGCCGACCATCTCGTCGTAGATGTTCTCGCGGCCGGAGAGCTCGATGATCTCCTGTTTGTCCTCCTCGGAGATATCCATGTCCTCGAACTGCTCGTCCTCGATCTCGACGGCGAACCCCTCCATGTACGTGTCGAACATGGGCGACTGGTCCTGCTCGCTGCCCTGCTGGTCGAGCTTGAGGACGCCCGAGACGCGGACGTGGTCGCCCGCGGTCACCTCGCCGGTGATGTCGTCCTCGATGTTCACGTCGATGCTCTGGGGCGTCTCGCCGCCGCGCAGCCCCTCGGGGGACTCCTGGACGCGGATCTTCTGGGCGTCGATGAACTCCGACTGGTCGAAGTTGATGCGGAAGGGCCCCTGCCGCTCGCAGCCCTGACACTCGTGGGGCTCCTGGAAGTCGCCGGACTCCTGGGGGATGCGCGTCAGCGTCCCGCAGCGCTGGCACTCGAAGGCGGCCTGGGTGATCTTGGGTTTCACGTCGGTGGCCTTGCGGACGATGCCGCGGACGGCGATGAGCTGGCCGCGGTGGTCGGCGCGGATCTCCCGGATGTCGGTGGTATCGGGGAGGTTGTGGACGCGGACGTGGGCCTGCCCGAGCTTCACGTCGACGGGCAGGTCGTACAGCCGCAGGGCCTCCTCGGCGTACTCCCGGAGCTCCTCGGGGTGGGAGCGCACGTCGTCGGCCAGGTCCGGATCGAAGCGGTGGATGTCCTTCCAGTCGAGATACAGCGACTTCTGCTCGGTCGGGTACTTCTGGGCGAGCTCGCCGATCTCGTTGCGGTAGTAGTCGCGATAGAGCTCCTCGAAGGAGTCTATCAGCTCGGTGTTCTCGGCGCGCGCCATTGACTGGGCCAGGTTAGCCCTCCCTCGGGTAAGAAGGTTCGCAAACCACAGCGAAAATGAACACCGCGGGCGGCGAACCGCCGCCGGCTCGCCCGGCGCACCCGTCCCGCGGTCACCAGCTCACGTCGTACGTGCAGCGGTCGGCGCCCTCGCTCCGGCAGGCGCCGACCTCGCAGACGCGGACGAACCCGTCGGCGTGGGCGACGGCGGCGCCCTCGACGATGCCCCGGTCGAACGCGCAGGGGTAGGGCGTCCGGCACTCGACGCGCCCGTCGGCGGTGCCGATCTGCCGGAAGGCGTACCCGCCCGGGTCGCCGCCGCGGTGGCCGGCCCGACACACCACGTCGAGGGCGGTCAGCGCGGCCGCCACGCCCTCGGTGTCGTCGGGGAACGACACCGCGCGGGCGATGCGCTGGCCGAGCGCGTGGACGGCCTGGTCGCCGACGATATCGTGGATCGACGCCACCGCGTCGACGTAGCCCGCGAGCGGGTACCACTCCCCGGAGTCGGCCCCGACGAGGTCCGCGTCTTCGAGTACGACCAGCGCCGGCTCCCGCGAGTCGGCCGAGAACTTCTCCACGCCGGCGGCGACCGCCCGGACCCACTCCCCGGTCACCTCCATCCCGGTGACCGGCCGGTCGCCGCGTGCGGAGTTCATACCACTACGGACTCCCTCGCGGGTAAAATGCACACGGCCAAACCAGTTAGGAGCCCGGACCGACTGCGGGCCCGAAGAGAGAGATATCAGGGGTACGGTCGCCCTCGCTGTCCGCCCCGTGGCCGAGTGCCCCTCGGCCACTCGAACCTTGGGCGTGTCACACCGTCAGTGGACCCCCTCGATATCGGGGGCATTGTTTTCACCCAGCACCGACTCGACGAACACTTTTATCGAATCGCCGTCTATCTCGCGACAGGATGGCTCAGCAGAGCGCCCGCATCGTCGCGACGCCGGAAGTCCTCGGCGGCGACCCGCGTATCGACGACACCCGTATCGGTGTCTATCGAGTCCACGAGCTCGTCGAGACGCGCGGTCTCGAACCGCAGACCGTCGCGGACCGCTTCGACGTGGACGTAGCCGACATCTACCGGGCACTCGCCTACTACCACGAGCACCCCGGAGAGATGGCTGCCATCAGTGACCGGCGGGAGGACCGCCGGCGAGCGGCCGAAGACGACCCACGGGTCGTCACCGGGCCCGGCGACCTCACTGACGAACAGGAGTAGCGCAATATGCGGCTCGCGTTGCTCCTCGACGAGAACGTCGAGGCCGACCTCGCCCGGAAACTCGCCCGCGACGGTCACGACGTAGAGCGTGTCGTCGAGGTCGAGACACTCGGAGTCGGAACGCCGGACGCCGAGATTCGGCGGTACGCTCGCGAGACAGGCCGGATCGTCGTCACCTACGACGACCATTTCGCCGACCCCGACGGCGACCACGCCGGCGTGTTCTACTGCCCGGATCAGGATCTGTCCCCGTTCGAGATCTTCCGGATCGTCAGTTCCATCACCGACCACTTCGACGAACCCGGAAGCCTCCCACCGGTAGTCTACCTGACCGAGAACTGGCTGTGATCAGAGGCCATCCATATTCTGGTGGCTCCTATGGAACGCTCTGGAGGGAACTGCGCGAATGAACGGGACACATCGCGTACGGATCCCGCGTGATACTATATATCGATACGTGCTCGCGAGGGTTCAGATCGGTCGACTACCGGCAATAGAGCAAGAAGTGGGATCGCCCAGTGTATAACTTATTTTACTGTCACTACGCCGTCGGTCGATTTCGGACTGATAAGTGGTATCGGGATTCGTCATAGGTCGGTCTCCATGTTCTCGATGTACTGGCGTCGCCGCTGCTCCATCCGCTCGTGCGGAGATTCCTTGTCGTAGTGCTGCTCGATCACCTTCAGGCTCGCATTCACCCGCTCGGCGACGACCTCGGGTGGGATGCCGATGTTCAACTGCCAGGTGATGGACCCAGTGCGGATTTTGTGCGGACTCCGCGAGGATGGGCACTTGCTCGCGTGAGCGTGTTCGGTGTACTCGCACGGCTCGCGCTCGCGGCCGTGCGGACACGGGGAGTGTAGACACGGCTGGGTCGCCTGGTACGACCAGACGCGAATCGTGTTCTTGCCCGGCCGTCCGTGGGTGCTGGTCAGCAGCGGGGCGCGGCCGTGGTCGTCGTGAACGTCGTAGCGGTCTCCGCGGATGTACTCCTCGAGTACGTCGGACACCTCGCTCGGGATGGCGACGGGCCGTTCGCCGTCGCGCTTGTTCTTCAGCCCGGTGTCCGTGTCCGGCCGGTGGTTGAACTCCAGGTAGTTCTCGTCGAGGTTCGCGTCGCGTCGATCGAGCGCGCGGATGCTGCCGATCCGAGCGCCCGTGTGCCACGCGATTTCGAGGAACGCGTGGTTGCGGCTCGCTCTGGCCGCTTCGTCGTTCCTGAAGAAGCCGATCAACGCGAGCGCGTCGTCCTCAACGAGCCGCTCGTCGTTCGAGCGGTCTTCCTTCTCGACGTTCGGGATACGCACCGCGTCCTGGAGGTCGTCCTCGACCGCGCCCAGCTGGTCGAGGTACTCAATGAACCCTTTCAGGGTCCACATCTCGCCGCGGAGGGTCGTCGGTTCGACCGTGCCGCTGCGGATGTCGTAGAACTCATCGATGTCGACCGGGCGGAGGTCACCGACTCGCTCGATGCCGATGCCCTCGCACCACTCGATGAAGATCTTCAGCCGGTACTCCCACGAGTAGACGCTGGAGTCCGTCGCGTCCGCTCGCCGCCGTCGGAGGTACCGACTCACCGCATCGCGCACTGGAAGCTCACTCGGGTCGTCTCGCCGGTCAGTCATCGTCCGCCGACACCTCCGCTGGTCGCTGGAGTCCTGCGATGGGGACCGTTTTCATCATGACACCTCCAACTTTCTACAGGCGCCACTAAAGGCACGATCCCACGCTTGTGAAAGTGAAATTCCGCGACTTATTCGCCCTTCACCGACTAAGAGCCGACTTTCGGTTTTGGTGTGTGACATCATTTTGTGCCCAAACAGACAGTTTTTATCGGATTTCATTGATGTCACGACAGCACCGATCCGTTCAGGTGGTAGTCACTGTGGCGAACCGGGTCACGGGCCTCCAGAGTCGACTGACGGGTCACGGTTCACCTCGCTCGAAGGTGAATGCCAGCGACAGCGGTTCGTCCGTGTCGCCGCAGGCCGGGCACTCGCGCACCGGCTCGAACGTCACCGTCGAGCACGCCGCGCAGACGAACAGCCGGTCGTCCGTCATCGGGTCGGCCTCCGGCGTGATCGGCGCGGGTCCGCGACGGGTTGGTGGTCGGCAGGCTGTGCAGCGGTCGGTGCGAGACTTTCATAGTCTCGCGGTGTCTCGGTCGGCATGCTTCCGTACCTCGGATACGGGAGCCACGCGGACCCGCTGCCCTTACAGCGGGGTCCGCACTTCCTTGAAGGGGACCTATTACCGAACGACAGGTCGAATCGGCACCCGTAACCTATTGTTACTCTTGGACGCAATAATACTTTTTTCAGTAATATTACTTTTACAAGTATTAATCCGTCCAGAACGTGATAATTTAACCGTGATAGGTTCCTGCATTAGGCTAATGGCTGGGCGAAAGCCGGACGCCTCTGATGACGAGATCATCGCTGTGCTCGAAGAGGCGTCTGACCCTGTTTTATCCACAAGGGAAGTTGCAAATGAGTTACCTATTAAACAAAATGCTGCTCAAAAGCGGTTGAAAAGGTTGCATGATAAAGGCCGAATTGCTGGAAAAAAAGCGGGTCAAGGGTGGGTTTGGTGGGCGGTAGATCATGAATCAGAAGAACAATGACATCAGTAATCGGAGAGTTAAAACAACTTTTACATATTGTCCGCGAAGCCAAGCAAGAGATCTACGACATGGAAATTGAAATCTCGAAATCGATTATCCTCACAGTCTTAATATCAGCCGGTGTGCTAATCTTAGGGGCACTCTTTTCCGCAGGATTCTATGGACTATTTGACATGGGTCACGCCCTGCAACTAATGGATATCTCCGTCACTCTGTTTCTATCTGGGGCACTCGTTTACTTGTACTTTCAGCAACAGCAGGTTTTAGAGTCTCAAACTGAATTAAAACGGTCTGAATTGAGCGGTGAATTGGATGTAAACGATATTTCATATGATGACAAATCAATCGAAGTCAAGCTATCGAACTTGAGTGGGTCAGAAATTTCAGATGTAAGACTTAGAACCGAGATATTCCCAAAGAACATCGGTGAAATGAACATCATCGCATCAAGAAAAAGATTACAACGGTCTGATGAAAATGAGACCCAATTTGCCCGTAGTGCGGGGCTCGCACCTAGAGAACAAAACGTACCATTTACCGCAGAGCCAACAGTTCATTATTTTGATGAAGAGGGGCATGAAAAGTTAGCAAATCTGTCCTTCTTTATTACTGTTTTACGAGATATGGACATTGATAAAGTGAAATGTCGGATGTGGGTTGAAGGCAAAGACCAGTTAGATCAAACAGTAAAGTCCAAAGTTTTCCGATGGGACAAGACAATCCGAGTAAACACCGAGAAACCACTTCATGCTCTCCCAGATCTAGAAGGTATTGTTCATCGATCGATTTCTGCCTCAATAGAGGATAGTAAGAGTGAGTATTAAATCAGGCCACACTAATGTCAAATACACATTATATGGGTGAATAGATCTACCCGTTTCTCACTGAGGTCATCTCTACACCATCGTCGATGACGATGTACGTCTCGCCGTCGAGGTCGACGCGCTCCTCTTCCCACAGCTCGTCGTTCTCTTCGTCGTAGCCTTCGACCACGTAGCTCGCACCGAACGGGAGTTCGCCGTCGATCTCGCGCCGCTCGCCTGTCTGGATATGTTCCAGCACGGCCATGAACTATGTTCTATCGCGCACTCACTAGAGTATTCGGGACCGTTCTACGGCAGTTCGCTCTCCTATCGGAGACTCAGTCGTCGGCGACGTATCGGGAACTCACTTGCTGACTGCTCTCAGTTGGGCCGTCGGCATGGTCGCCACGACCATTCACCAGTTGTAAAATACCTTTTTATCAAATTGAAAACTTTTGAGGGTGTCTTCTGTTTCATCAACTTCAGTGACCTCGAAACTACGTCCTTGTAACGTACAATTGCCTGTGTACCCAAGAATGTCTTCGTACGCTATCTTAAATTGAATACCAACCATTGACGCGTCTGTTTTCTTCATCACTTCTAAAAACAGAGAATATACGACTGTGCTCGGATACTCATCCTCGTCATAATCACCAGTCGGTGCCCTATCTATATTATCAAAATGAATTCGAGCCTCAAATTCTTTAGATTCACCAGCGCTTAGGACACCACCATGTCTAAAAGACATGACTGAGTCCTTATGTAACCCATCCAGTGTGGCCGAGCGTGGTGTAAGGGTTGGGATATCCTCAGTCTCCTCATCTTTAAGAAAATCTGATAATTCTGTCAACTCCCTCATCACGTCTTCATCTGTATCTTCCTGATCATCAGCACTCTCTAATACATACACCTGGGGCTTGAGATGTAGATTTGAAGCTTCGCCTCTCCCTACGTTCTTTAATTTAAATTGAATTTTGTTTTCATCCTCTTCAGAAATTGAGTATTCACTAACTCGTTTTAAATCTGGTTTAATTTCGGCTTGGTGTTTTTCCATCAAAACCTCATTTTGCTTCAAACTCTTAATTGTAACCCAGGCTAGGATTAAAGTGCCAGCAGCACCGAACGCAGAGGCTAAAAATGAGGGCTGCTTAACCTCATAAAACTGGAATTGACTATTGAGAATGAGGAGAGATATGATTAAAATCAAGGCCGAGACGACAACCGTTACGAACCTATCTTTCAGTTCCTTTAGTACCAATTTGAATGACTTCTTTCCAATAGACATTGACGTACTATTGTAGAGTAACTAGGTTTTGGGGTCTAATCAACTTCGAGGAAAGAGTGTTCAGCTCCCTCGTGAAAGTTGGCACTCACCCACTTCTCTACAGCAGTGTCCTGCTTTTCTATGGTCCACTCCTCATTAGTCCAAGATTGGATCTGAATCCAACCGCCTTCTGAAGGGGAATAACCCATTAAATACGTCATCTCGGCTTTCTCTCGTGCAATACTGAGAGTAACGCAACTCGTTTCGCCGTCGATTGCCATTACTGTGAGAGGTGCGATTATAGCGTCTTCAGGCTCCGAGTTTGCCAATACGTCGGCTTCCTCAATCGACAATGGTCGGTCTGGTAACGAATCCAACACGGTTGTATATTGGTTGTCTGGCATTAATATATAAAAGTGACTTCCGGACACTAAATTGCCAATTGGTACTGACTGGGATTGATGTCTCTACCCGCTATTTTCGCCAATCTCGTGTGGATCAGTGGCGTTCGGGTCGACTGCCGGCGGAGGATAGGCCTCCCGAGATTCAAACACCTCGTGAAGTGATTTGTCCGAGTGTCGCCGCTGGAACTCCATACGCAACTCCGCGGCCCACGGCTCCGTGAAACCGAGTTCGACTAACCGGGCAGCCTGCCCACGAGCCTCGTAGGACGCGACGGACTCGCCGGGACCGTCCGACCCGTGAACCACGATCGTCGGTGACTGCTCCTCGCCGTGGTACTGCAGTCTGGTTTCTCGCATCAACCGCTCGACGGGCATCACGACCTCAGCCATGTCGACGCCGCCGCCGACCGCGGCCGGGTGTTCTTCGTCGTCAACGATCACCGCGTCGAGCCGCCAGTCGGGCGGGTCGTCGAAGCCGACCACCTCGGAACGGTCGACGCCGGCCATCACCTCGCGCACGAGACTCGCGTCGCCGGGCGGGAGCGAACACGAACCCAGTACCTCGGTCACCGTGGCGTTCGGATGTCTCTCCAAGTGCGACTCGATAGCCTGCCGCTTCTTGCGCTCGGTCGGTGTCTCCCCGACCGTCGCCGCGGCGGTCGCGGACGGCCACTGTTCGCGCAGCTGCTCCTCGCGGTCGGGGACCTCGATACCACCGTCAGCGACAGCTGTGGAATCGGCGGTCTCGGCAGCCGACAGCCGCGCGGAGGTCAGCGTCTGGTCCTGGTCGATGCCCCACGGGGAACCGCACTCGGCGCACTCGAACTCGACGCCGCGGCGGTCGGAGACGGCGATCTCCTCGCCGTGGTTCACCTCCTGGTCGCTCTTGTCGGACTCGAACCGCTGTTTACAGGCGTCCGCTGTGGCCGCCCAGCCGGCCGCGTTCGAGCGCGTCCGTCGCTTCCGGTTGGCGGCCCACTGCGTCGCTGCCCAGGCGATGTACTCGACCGACCGCTCCAGCAGCCCGGCGGGCTTGATGCCGGTGTAGCTGGCGACGTAGGCCGCCACGTCCTCGACCTCATCGGCGGGCAACACCGACACCGGGGTGTCGCAGTCGGGACACCCGGAGACGGCAGCGTTCCAGTCGCTCGCCGCATTGTCCGCGTGTTCGGCGCACGGCTTGTTCCGGTGGGCGTCGGCACCGGCCGCGTCGCACTTCTCGACGTGTTTCTCCAGTATCGGCCGGAAGTCCTCGGCGGTGACCGCGCCGTCGACGATCAGCATCGTGTGTTCGTGGGTGTAGCACCGATTCATTGAACCGCCGCGTTCGGACGTGTGCGGCTCTTCCTTCCGGTAGTAGTCCCAATCGTCGCTGTCGAACCCGAGCGACCGAAGGTGGTTCCGAATCTTGTCGTAGACCGGACTCCACGCTTCATCTACGTCGGTCGCATGGTCGACGGGAGCCAGCCGGTCGCCGGTCGGAACCGACGATGCCGTCCGGGTGAGGATAGCGACGTGCGGATTCTCGAACTTCCCGGCGCAGTCGCCGCCGCTCGGGCGGGTTCCGCCGATGGTCTCGCGGACCCAGCCTTTCAGTTCGGCGAAGTACCGTTTCTGGTACGAGGTCATCCACGAGGTCTCGGCGTCCTTGTGGAACACGTCGTGTTCCGGGTGGCCTTCGTAGCCGCGTTCGAGCTTCAGCGTCGTGTTTCTGGAGTCCTCGTAGGATTCCAGCAGTTGCTCTACGGCCGCTTCCCAGGTGAGCGGCACGCGCTTGTCCAGCTCGAAGACAGTCGTCCCGTCCTCCTGGTCGGTCAGCGGTTCGACCTCGACCTCGGTTCGATGCTCTTCCAGGAGCGATTCGCGCAACTTCTGTCCGGGTACGTCCGTCAGTCGCAGCTGCGCCAGGTGGCCGTACTCTTCGCGGAACTCTGCAACGCGCTCAGCCGGGGTCGGTAACTCGCGCTCACCATCGGCGGAGTTACCGGGCTGAGAGGGCGTTACAGAGTTAGTCTCATTGGTGTGCCGAGAACCGCACCCCTGGCCGCTCATGCCGAAACACCTCGGAAGACTGGTGTGTCGAGAGAACACGAGCGGTCGGCCGGCCGGCAGGCCGTGCCGGCCGGTTCCGGTCCTCGCTCGCTTCGCTCGCTGCGGGCCGGGTCGGGTCGACCCCCCATGGGAGGGGGGCCGCTTCCGCCCGTACCCGGTTCTCGCGCTCGCGGTGCTCGCGCTGCGCTTCCGCTGGGTGCGTCGCCGCGGTGGGGGAGATACTTGCCGCTAATCTGGTGTGATGCGAGTGAGTTCGGAGCGCGCGCCTCACCCCCATTGAGGGGGAATCGGCGCGCGCATTCGCTCGCGGGTATGTGCAGCTGGGCGAGCGAGGGGAGACCGTCGGGAGCGTGCGACTGCGCGGACGGCAGACGCCGGACGACCGGACCCATCTCAGTCCGCTATCCGGTGGCAGGCGCGGCACTCGCCCTCTTCAGCGGGTCCGGAGTCGAGCGGGTTGATACAGCCCTGCCGGCAGTGTCGACACCGGTAGGCTTTGAGGTCCGACCAGTCGATTTCCGGCGGGATTGGCCCGGACTCGCGGTTTCGGGTCGGCCCGGTGATCTCCGGGTAGTTCGGCTGTCGCTCGAACCACCAGTCCGGCGGGTCGATGTCCGCGTGCTTCCAGTAGTGGCGACGAGACGAGTGTTTCAGCTCCTCGACGGTCGGCTTCTGGCGCTCTAACCACTCGCGTCGCCGTTCCCGACGGGAGCGAGCGACGGGATCGAGGTCGTCGCTCTCACTCATCGGGGATCACCGCTCTGAACCTGACCGATTTTCCGCTGAAAGCCGGTGCTAACAGTACGGGCTGCTCGGCTGAGCCAGATGCAGGGGAATAGAACAACGACCAGACAGCCGACCAGGAAGTAGCACGCCAGGGTGAATCCGAGTCGGCGGAGGAAGGAGGCAGTCACGACTGACCACCTCGCTCGTGGTCGGCGTGCGTCAGGAGTATGCCATCCGGGTGGTCATGGACGCGGATGGTGTCTCCCGGGACAGCGTACAGCGGAGCCAGAGCCGGGTTGAAGAGGTGCAGCGAGAGGTCACCGCGAGGAGTCATTGAGACGGTGTACTCCGCGAGGTAGTCCGGAGTGTACCGGTCCGGCGTCTCGTCCGGTTCGGAGTCGACTGTCGGTTCGTCGTCGGTATCGGACTCGTCCGAACTCGCGGGCGGCCACGGCGTGCCGTACTCGGTTTCAGACACGCCGATCACCT
The DNA here is from genome assembly GCF_051414055.1 of Halosimplex halobium. Classification (NCBI taxonomy): domain Archaea; kingdom Methanobacteriati; phylum Methanobacteriota; class Halobacteria; order Halobacteriales; family Haloarculaceae; genus Halosimplex; species Halosimplex halobium. Next base: position 114,192 of record NZ_JBLKNX010000018.1, on the reverse strand, counting down.
CGCTCGACGGCGCGGACGGCCTCGCGGACCTCTTCGTCCGTCGCGGCTCGCAACTGGCTGGCCGGGACGAACTCGATGGAGTTCCTCGACGCGATCAGCTCCGGATGCGACCGCGACCGGGTGACTGAATCGCCGCGGTCAGCGGCCCGACGAGAGCGGCCGCTACCTATCAGAGCACCCGGGAAAAGGTATATGGGTGTAGTGGGATCGCCCAGATTTGAACTGGGGGTACAGCGTCCCAAACGCTGAAGGTTACCAAGCTACCCCACGATCCCGCGTCGTCTACTCGGTGGGACGCAGGGTAAAGCGTTTCGCTGCGCACCCGTTCGGACTCCGAATCCTCGCCGGTTCCTCCGAAAACACCCTCACAGCCCCCAGAACGCGTAGATCCCGAGAGTCGTGGCGGCGGCGAAGATCAGTTGCAGGGGCGTCCCAACCTTGAGGTAGTCGGAGAAGCGGTAGCCGCCGGGGCCGTAGACGAAGAGGTTGGTCTGGTAGCCGACGGGGGTCATGAAGGCCGTCGAGGCGGCGAAGGTGACGGCGAGAATAAAGGAGAAGGTGTTCACGCCCAGCTGGCGGGCGGCCTCGACGGCGACGGGGATCATGAGGACGACGCTGGCGTTGTTGCTGATGACGTTCGTGAGCAGCGCGGTGACGAGGTACATCAGGGCAAGTACGCCCAGCGGCGGGAGCATCGTCGCCGACTGGACGACCAGGTCGGCGATGAGGTCGGCGCCGCCGGTGTTCTCCAGGGCGATGCCCAGCGGGATGACGCCGGCGAGCAGGAAGATCACGTCCCACTGGACGGCGTCGTAGATCTCGGTGGGTTTGAGACAGCCGGTGAGCACCATCGCCAGCGCGCCGGTCAGCGCGGCGACGACGATGGGGAGGAGGCCGACCGCGGCGGCGCCGACGACGGCGGCGACGATGCCGATGGCGACCGGGATCTTCGAGCGGCGGTAGTCGGGGCGCTCGATCATCCCCGCGACGATGAAGTCGCGGTTGGCGTTGAGCCGCTCGACGCTGTCGGGGGTGCCCTGGATCAGCAGGGTGTCGCCGACGCGCAGGCGGACGTGGTCCATCCGCTGGCGGAACAGCTCCGGCCCGCGCCGCAGGGCGAGGACGGTCGCGTCGTAGCGCTGGCGGAAGTTCGCCGAGGCGAGCGACTCGCCGACGAGGCTCGACCCGGGCGCGACCACGACCTCGACGAGGTTCTCCCGCTCGTTGGCCTGTTCGAGCTCCGCCTCGTCCACGTCGACCTCGGGGAGCAGGTCCAGCCCCTCGGCGTCCGAGAGGGCGACGAGCGTGTCGCGGTCGGTCCGCACGGCGAAGACGTCGCCGGCCCGGATCGTCTTGGGGTTCAGCGGTTCGGTGAACGCCCGGTCGCCGCGGATCAGCTGGACCAGGTCCACGTCGAACTCGGTGTCCCGTAGCGCCTCGCGGACGGTCTCGCCGACCATCGGCGAGTCCTCGCGGACGACGACCTCGGTGAGGTACTCGCCCATCTCGAACTCCTCGGTGAGGTCCTCGGCGACGGGGATCCGCTCGGGGGTCAGCCAGCGGCCGACCGTCAGCAGGTACGCCGCGCCGACGACCGAGAGGACGACGCCGAGCTGCGTGAACTCGAACATCGTGAACGTGCGGCCGATGAGCCGCCCGGACAGCTCGGAGGCGAGGATGTTCGTCGAGGTGCCGATCAGCGTGAGCATCCCGCCGAACATCGAGGCGTAGGAGAGGGGAATGAGCAGCTTCGAGGGGGAGGTCTTGCCCTCGTGGGCGAGGTCGGTGACCATCGGCAGGAGGATGGCGACGGCGGCGGTGTTGTTGATGAACCCGGAGATGGGGGAGACGACGCCGATGATGGCGCCCAGCTGCCGGGACTCGCTGTCGCGTGTGAACTCGGCGATCTTCGACCCGAGGATCTGGACGACGCCCGTGCGCTGGACGCCCTCCGAGAGGACGAACATGGCGAGGACAGTGAGCGTCGCCGAGCTGGCGAACCCGGAGAGGCCGTTCTCGGTGGCCGAGAGGCCGTCGGCGGGGTCGCTCAGGACGACCAGCGGGTCGGCGAGCAGGCCCAGGTCGGCGGCGGTCGCCGACAGCGGCTCGACGAGCAGCAGGGCGACGAGCACGCCGATGGCCGTGATGTCGACGGGGACGGGCTCGGTGGCGAACAGGACCAGCGCGGCGAGGATGACGAGGAAGACGAAGACCGCGCCCGCGGAGATCCCGAATGGCACGTCCGCACAGTCGCGCGGACGCCGGAAAAAGACCACTCATCGCCCGTGGGGGCGCGAGCGGCGGGAGGCGGTCGGCGTGCCGGACTCGGGGAGCTTCGGCGTGCCGGACTCGATGGGGAGGTCGACCGGCGGTTGGCCGCGTTACCGCACTCGGCCGGCGATCCGCCGGGGGAGACGGCCGGCGCGCCCGGCGCGCGACCCCACGAGCAGGGCCGAACCGAGCACCGCGCCGGCGCCGACGGCGGGGTGGGAGCCGGCGGCCGACCGCCCGGTCCCCGCGGCGGACCGGGCGGAGTCGAGCGCCGTCGCGGCGGTGTCGCGGGCGTGCCAGGCGTAGGTCGCCGCGAACTCGACGGGCGTCGTGACGGTCCCCTGCGCGGTCGCGGTGCCCGCGCGGATCCCCGCCAGCACGTCCGCGACGGTCATCGTCGCCCAGTCGACGCCCGCGGGGAGCGTGACGCTGGTGAACGCCCGGCCGACCAGGCCAGGTCGGTGGGCGTCGCTGCCGCCCACCGTGGGGTACCCTTCCGCGGCCGCGAACTGTCGGGCGCGGCGATTCCCGTACCCGGTGACCGCGACGGCGTTGCGCGTCTCCACCCCGTCGACCTCGCAGTCGGCGAGGACGGACCGGCGGACGCCGTGGCGGCTGACCTGGAACGGATGGGGAACGACCGCGACGCCGCCGGCTTCGCGGACCGCGGTCGCCGTCTCGGCGAACGGCCGGTCGGGCGCGGGCGCCCGGTCGACGCCGAGCGCGAGGAGGTGGCCCTCGGCCGTTGAGACCTCGACGCCCGGCACGACGAGCAGGTCGGTCCCCGCGGCGGCGGCGACCGCGCGCCGGGCGCCGCCGACGGCGTCGTGGTCGGTGATCGCGACCGCGTCGAGGCCGGCGGCCAGCGCCGCGTCGACGACGCGCTCGGGCGTCGTCGAGCAGTCGTAGGAGGCGTCGGTGTGGACGTGGGCGTCCAGGGTGATAGTTCGGGCCGAGTCCGGCCCGGTTCCGGCAGTCATTGCCTACTTCAGGCTACCGACCGGCATAAGTCTTGGGCGCTCGCGCGCGCCGGGCTACCACGGAGTACCGTCGCCTTACCGCGATCGATCGCCGTCTCGTTCGCACCGGTCACCGCTCGTCGTCGCGCAGTTCCATCGTCCCGACGATGTCGTACGGATCCTCGCCCCTCCGGATGCCGCCGAGCAGCAGGAACGCGTCGTCGGCCGGGCGACGCCTCCGGTCGCGCCCGCCACAACACGTTTGTCGGTCGTCGGCCAACACGAGGGTGCGATGAGCGAGCGGGAGTCGCCCACCGATCTGTCGGAGCGGTCGAAGCGAGGGGTCGACATCGACCGGATCCGGACGGTTATCGATCGATATCCCGTCCGTCTGGCGGTTTTGTTCGGCTCGCAGGTCACCGGCGTCGCGGACGCCAGCAGCGACGTGGACTCGCCGTGGAGTTCGAGGCGTCCGTCGACGACCCCGGCGAGACGCTCCTCGCTGCTGGCCGAGCTCTCCGTGGCGCTCGACCGCAACGACGTCGACCTCTCGCTCGTGGACGACCCCGACCCGCGGGTCGGTCGAGCGCGGGACGTGACCGATGTCGGACCCGCACGGCCCCGAGCGCGTCGAGGCGATGGTCGAGAAGGCGGAGTTCGTCGAGGAGTGTCTCGAATGTCTCACGTCTCTCCGGCAAATGGGAAAAGCGGGTGAAGCCTCACTGGTCGTCCGAGAGACTGAGCAACCGTTGCACCGACTTTGGACCCTTCTGTCTGAGATAGACAAGCGAAAGCGCCCCGATGGTTAATAGAATGTAAATGAGCGTCCCGTTGGAATGGTAGTCTCTCGTATACCAAGCAATGAGAGCACTTATCAATAAATAGTAGAGAAGGAGTACTTCGTACCCCTTGACTTCGATCGTCATGGCAGAAATATGGATTGTACGCCTATATTCCTTTCATTTCAGGGCAACAAGCTCGCCCCGCCAGAGTTGACATCCTCCTCCGCCTGAAGGCGGAGGAATCCCGAGCGTTGGGATATTAGGGTTTGCAGTCTCCCTGTTCTCTCGGTGTGAACCGTCCGCTCTCGCGGTCGAACAGGAAGACTCCGGGCTGTGCCAACCAGCCGTTACTCATATCCCCCGTCGGGGGACTCTGAGTTATCTTTCGTCGGATATTCACCGCACCGTTTACGTCCGCGTTCATCGTCGTTTCGCACGACGAGCAGATATACAACCCGCGCTCTACGCGGTTACTGTCCCGGATCTGCCCGCAACACGAACACGTCTTCGACGTGTTCTCCTCGTCCACGCGGTCAACGAGGATGCCGTGTTCCTCGGCCTTGTATTCGAGCAGACGGACGAAGCGGTCGAACTCCCAGCCGTGGAGTTTCTTGTTCCCCGATCGACCCCAGTTCCGCGAGTCGCCGTTCTCGTCTTCGCGGATGTCACTGAGGTCGCCAACCGCTATCTTCTCCACGCCCTCTTCGACACACCGCTCAACGATGTGCTTCGAGAGTGTGTGGAGGAAGTGGTCTTTGCGTCGGGAGAGTTTCCGGCGAGCCTTCCGCGCTCGCTTCGACGGGCCGTTCTCGCCTTCGGTCTGGTACTCCTCGCGGGTGAAGTAGTGCTTGTCCTCTTTCAGCACGTTCCCCGGATACAGCTCGCTCGCCCCGTCTTCGTAGTCGATGGCGAGGTAGTTGCTGATACCGAGGTCAATACCCGCCGTGTTGTCCCCCGGCGCGTTTTCGACTGGAATCTCTTTCTTGCAGACGAGGTGGAGTTCCCACTTGTCCCCGTTCCAGACGGCACGCACCTGCTGGATGTTCTCGACTTCTACATCGGGACGGGTTTCGTACTCGGCGAGGATGAAGTCCGACCGGCTATCTTTCAGGTTAAACCCTTTCGAGAGCCGGAGTTGGCCGTGCTTCTCGTCGTGCTTGATAGCCCGTTTCTTCCACGTGACGGTGGAGCGGGGGTGTCGGTCGCCACGTTTCCGATAGCCGGGTGGGTTGTTGCCGTCGTCGGAGTTGTACCAACCGTTGAACGCCTCAGCAAGTTCTTCGAGAACTCGCTGACTTGACTGAGAATGCAGGTCACTATAGCGTTCGTGGTCTTTCAACTCCGATTTCAACTCGGCTTCGTCGGGGATCTCACCGTCTTCGTCCCACCGTCCTTGGATGTAGTAGCGTCCGACGTTCCACAGTTTGGATGCGGAGAACCCGCACTGATCGAGGTCGTCACGAACCTGACTGTGGTTCGTGATGCGTGCGACGTAGGTGCGGGTCGTCTCCAGCATCGAACTGTGCTCATAACGTGTTATAGTAAGATAAGTATTAAAATCAACGACCGGGCGTGGAATATCCGACTGGAGTGTCGTCGGTGGATTGGCGGTCAGAGTGTTGGATTCATCCCGCGCCTCAAGGCGCGGGTATTCTCCTTGCTATTTATAAAACCCCGAAATGCCGGGTGTGCGTGCTCGAACGACCGTAATGGTCGGTCGTCGTCACGGGTAGCGCCGCTCCCTGGATACGCGTGGGCCCGTCTATCAGCCCGGGCTACGCCTCAGATACCAACTGACGAAAGTACCAGTCAGCGCTCGTCGTCGCGCAGTTCCATCGTGCCGACGATGTCGTACGGATCGTCGCCCTTGCGGATGCCGTCGAGCAGCAGGAACGCGTCGTCGGGCGAGAGGAAGTGGGAGGTCACGGCGCGGCCCATCGGCGTCGGTTCCAGCCCGTCGATGAACTCGTACTCCAGCAGCTTGCCGATCGCGTGTTTCGTGGGTACCTCGCCGATCATCCGGTCGTTGAGCCGCTTGGCGTGTTTCCCGCCGACGGTGACGTTGGCGAGCGTCTCCTCGACGGCCGCGCCCTCGTCGTAGCGGGTGATGACGGGGTCCATCTCGCCTTTCAGGAGCTTGAACGCCACCTCGTCCTCGCTCATCTCCTGGCTGTTGTGGTAGTTGCCGTCGGGCTCGACGAGGACGTAGACGGTCCCCTTGTCGTGGTAGTCGGGCCGCCCCGCGCGGCCGAGCATCTGGTGGAACTCCTGGACAGTGAGCCACTCGATGCCCATCGCCAGCGAGTCGAAGATCACCTGCGAGGCCGGGAAGTCGACCCCCGCGGCGAGCGCGGCGGTCGTCACGACCGCGGCGAGGTCCTGGTCGGCGAACTGTCGCTCGACCTTCTTGCGCCGGCGGTGGTCCAGCCCGGCGTGGTAGGGGGCCGAATCGTACTCCAGTTTGCGAGATATTTCGTGGCAGCGTCGCCGGGAGTTCGTGAAGATGATCGTCTGGCCGCGGTAGCCCTTCGACGACTTCGTGTCGAACGCGCGGCGGACGAGCTTGTTCTCGATCCCCATCTTCTCGCGGCCGTCGGCGAAGGTGACGTGGCGTTCGATGGGGACGGGCCGCTCCTCGAACTCGATGAGCTGGGCGCGCAGCTGCTCGGCCAGGTCACCGGGGTTGCCGACGGTCGCCGAGAGGTAGATCCACTGGGTGCCGTCGGTGCTGGCGTTGTCCGACAGCTCCCCGCAGTAGTACTTGAGCCGCGAGATCAGGCCGTCGAGGCGGTGGCCCCGCTCGTCCTCGCCGAGGGTGTGAACCTCGTCGATGACCACGGTCCCGATGTTGCCCAGGTCCTTGCCGGTCCGCAGCGCGTGGTCGATGCCCTCGTAGGTACCGACGATCACGTCGGCGCCGGGGTCGAAGCGGCCGCCGCCGTCGTTGATGCGGCTGGCACCGACTCGGAGGGACACGTCGACCATGTCGCCGTACCGTTCCTCGAAGGACTCGTGTTTCTGGTTGGCCAGCGCCACGAGCGGGACGAGGAAGAGCATCTTCCCTTCCCCGTTGAGCACGCGGTCGAGACCGGCCATCTCGCCGATGAGCGTCTTCCCGGTCGCGGTCGCGCTGACGACCAGCTGGTCCTGGCCTTCGGTGGCGCCGTTCTCGACGGCGAGGCTCTGGACCGGCAGGAGCGTGTCGAACCGCGATTCGAGGTGGTCCTGGATGCCCGGGTGGAGATCCAGCGAGTCCACGGGGACGGGGTCGACCTCGTCGACGGTCGCGGAGATCTCGTCGAACTTGGTGAGGTCGGGGTCCAGGTCGCCCTTCAGGAGATTGGATACGCGGTCGAGGTCCTGGACCTCGGTGAGGAGGTCGTAGAGCCGGTCGCGGGCGCCGCTGGTGATCTCGCCCTTGTAGGCGAGCTCGCGGTCGAGTTCCGCCTTCGCGCAGTCGGGGCAGATGTACTCGCCGTCGGCCTCGATGGCCGTCTCCGAGGTGATGGGGGAGTAGTGGCCCTCGCTGGCGCAGTAGCGGCAGGTGCGGACGGCCTTCGCCTCCAGCTGGTAGGCGTCGAGCAGTTCCTGCAGCCGGCGGCGAACCTCGGGAGAGGTCTGCTCGGAGATGCGGATGCGCGAGGCCGAGCGGGCGAGTTCGACGAAGAGATCCGGCGGGCGGGGCTCCTCGTCGGTCCCCTGCTTCACGCGGAGCCGGGCGGGTCGCGGCCCGGCGCCGGTCTCCTTGAGTTCCAGTATCGCGTGGAGCCGCCGCTGTCCATCCCTGACGACGGCGACGCGAACGTCGTCGCCGTACTCGTGGAGGAACAGCGTCCCGACCTCGCCGACCTGCTGTGACACGGTCCTCCGTCGGTTCGGCAGGTATTTGAGCCGTTCGGACTGCAGCGAGCGGCGTGCCGGCCGGACGGCGGGGCCGTTCCCCTTCGCCGACCGCGGAGCACTCAGAACAGTGTTTTGAGGACGCGCTTGGACCCTTTGAGCCGTGAGGCGGTCTCCGCGTCGTCGCTCTCTTCGCGGTCGACAACCACGATGTCCTCGTCGTCGGGCCGCTTTCCCCTCCACGCGTCGGACCCCTCCAGGAGAGCGTCCCGGACGAACGACCTGAATTCGGTGTCGTAGAGCGGTACCCGGGGACCCCCCTCCTCGGCTGTGTACTTGTCCATGGCCGTGCTCCCGCCGGTCACGACGAAGAGCAGCCGTGTCCGGGAGTCGTCCTCGAAGCTCCGGTACAGTCGCGCGAACGTCTCGACGGCACCGTCGTTCGTCGCGATGTCCGGGTAGTGGACCGCACACACCACGACATCCGCCCCGAGGACGGCGTTGTGTATCCGACGATCGGTGCCGGTCCCGTCCGGGGTCGCTTTCGGAACAGCCAGCCGCAGGTATCGTTTCGTCCGGTCGACGAGGCGATTTCTCGTTCGGTTGCGAGCGGCAACCGCATCGTCGATCGCGTTGAAGTGGTACTCCGTGAACCGGGCCGCGGGGAGTGCCCGAGCCCCGACGGCGACCGTCTGACTGAACCAGCCGTCCGGCCGGAACTGGAATCCCCGCCTGGTACCGTCCTCGCGATCGTTCCGGTCACCCGGGTTCACGACATCCGGCAGGTCCTCCCTGGAACTGACATTGGACGCCCGCAGCAGCCACTCGTGACTCTCGGTCGTCACGGCGGCGTCGCCGTAGATCCGTCGCACCGTCTGGTACAGCCCGCCGGTGACGTTGGCCTCCGTGATCCCATCGCTGTCAGCCGAGACGATGACCATCGTGACGGGATTCCGGTACCGTGTGAACGAGCCGAGGAGGACTGCCACGACCAGGACCGCTCCGAGGTCGCGCCACAGGTACCGTGTCTCGACGACCGCCGCGCCCGACGCCAGGTGGTACTCGAGAAACCCGACCGCCGCGACGCCCGCGAGCACGACGTGGAGTCCGTTCGCCGCGGCGGGGAACTCCCTGACGTTGCCGGAGACGTTCCGTCCGGCGAGCGCGACCGCCGCCCCGACGAGCAGACCGGCCGCGAGAAACGGAACCTGGGCCCCCCACTGGATCGCGTACCACCTGCCCTCTCCCGTCACCGCGACGTAGAAGACGGGGAACAGCGGCACGAGCGTCAGCGCCTGCATCTGCTTCGACGAGTCCAGCAGGAAAAACAGGAACAGCGTGACGACGAACCCGACGACGGTCGCGACGGCCGCGGCCTTCGAGAGGCCCAGCGCGCCGAGGGTTCCGGTCACCGCACCGTAGACGATGCCGCCGCTGTCCCAGGCATCGACCAGCATCCGCGCCAGGACCGCGCTCGTGACCCCGACGAGCAGTGCCGAGACGGCGAGCAGCACCGCGTCGATGCCGTCCCGCCGTCGACGGAGCGACGTCTCTGCAGTGTCTCCCATGTCCTCGCTGGTCACTCCAGGTCCACGGTACTGTCGAACTCGGTGAACCGGTGTCGCGCGATCAGTTCGTCGATGACCGTCGCCTCGTCCTCGGTGACGAACATGTCGTGTTCCGGCGTCCCCATGTTCACGACCTCGTCACGGACGACGTACCCGCCGCGGCCGCTGGCGCTCCAGTCGTGGTAGTCGTCCAGTCCGTCGAGCGCGTGCGTGTGCCTGATGCGGATGTTGTCGCGCTTGTCGGACCGCTCCGTCTCGTAGGTGCTCAGGTAGCCGTTACCCGGCTGGGAGACGAGGCTCAGGTTGTCGAGGAAGACGCCGCCGACGAACGGGACCATCGCGAAGTCCCACGGATTGGCGTTGCCGACCTTGCTGGGGTGGTAGCCCTCTCTGTTCCCCTCGACGTAGACGCCGTTCTCGACGAGGCTCTCGTGGACATCCTCGAAGTACGGATCGCCGCTCTCGTCTTTTTCGAGCGCACGACTCAGGTACACGGGATAGACCCGATGGTTCATGTACACCCCGTCGTCGTCCCGTGACGCCTCGTTCGTCTCACCTTCGTTTTCGATCTGCCCGACGTTGAGGGGAAGCGACCCGCCGAGGTTCCCGACCTCCTCGGCCTGCTCGACCAGGTTGGTCTCGATCTTTTTGTTCTCCCTCTCGTAGAGGTTCGCTTCGACGATGTCGTCCGACGTGAGAAGCCGTCCTTTCTCCTCCGGGTCGAGTATCCGGTGGTACGCGTAGGACGCCTCGTCGGCGCCGTCGAACGACATCTCGATGTCGTCGGGGCCGGTCCCGTCCTCGGTGAAGTCCGACCCCTCGTTGCGGATGAGACCCCGGACGCGCTGGTACTGCTGTTCCTCGCTCTCCAGCTCTTCCAGCCGTTCCGTCCGGCGCTCGATCTCCGTTTCGACGGGCGCGACGAACGAGGTGTCGAACGCCTGGAAGACGATCCCGCTCGAGCTCACGTCGGGTCGCCCGCCGTCCCGGCAGAGCTCGTCGAGGATGGAGGCGGGGTGGGCCTCGGAGAGGTCGTCGGAGAGCTCCTTGCGGAGCTGGTCGGCGTAGAAGTCCTCGGACCGGCCGACCCCGGGGACCTCCACCGACTCGACGACCGACGAGTCGGCCGCCACCAGCCCTTCGAGGTCGAAGTTCGGCCGTTTGACCCCCCGGTCGAGTTCGTTGACGATGTCGTCGACCCGCTGGCGGCGTTCCTTGGTGAGCGCGCTGGCCCGGTTTTTGATGTTGTCCTCGTCGAGGAACTCGCAGTCGAACGACAGCGAGTCGAACTCCGACGGAACCCGGAACAGGTTCTGGTCGACGTTCTGGCGGGCCGCGTAGAACCTGTCCTCGAGCTCTTCCTCGGCGTCGGGGCCGAAGATGTCACCGAGCGCGTCGAGGAAGCCGCCCTCCTCGTCGGCCATCAACCAGACGCGTTTCATCTCCGCGAGCCCCTGCAGGGACGCGGTGATGGTGTCCTCGTCGACCGTTCTGTTCTCGAGACCGAGCGCCTCGAAGTCCTGATTGATCGCGTCGAACCCGGAGAAATCGAGCGGGTCGTCGGGGACCTGTTTCGGGTTGTGCGCGTTGTCGATCGTGTCCGTGGCGTCGATGATCTTGTCGTTCAGATCCGACAGTCGGTCTTCGAGACGCTGACGGCGCGTGTCGACGTCGATCAGATACGAGATGTCGTCCTCGACCGACGCCCGCCAGCCCTCGATCGCTTCGTCGCGCTCGTCTGCCAGCGCCTCGCGCAGTTCCTCCAGGTCCGCCATCTCCTCCTCGAGCCGGTCGATGTCCTCGACGACGCTCTGCCACTCGCTGTTGAGGTCGCCCGCGGCGGCGAACCCCTGATCCGCGTCGAGCGCGATCCGGAACCCCTCGCGTATCGGCTCGGACTCGATCACGTGGAGGGCCTTCAGGATCTCCGTGCGCCGCTTGATCGCCCGGAGCTCGTCGCGGAGCACTCTCGCGAGCTCCCGGTCTTTCTCCTCGCCGGCGTACAGCTCCTCGACCGGGTCGAGCAGGTCGACGCTGCTCGCCGCCGTCTCGACGACTTCCTCGCGCTGTTCCCGGGCGGACATATCGTCGGTGAGCCCGTTCTCGGCGTTGTCGATCGCGTCCCGGAGGTCGGACAGGAGGTCCTCGTGCGCCTGGTAGTCGAGGTCGTCGAACGCCTGGTCTTCGAGCAGCTGCTCGAACTCGTCCAGTCGGTCCCGCGCCCGGCGTGCCTCCTCACCGTCGAGGTTGTAGAGGTCGTGTGTCGCGTGGCCGTCCTGAGCGAGGCCGGCCTCGAGCTGTTCGCCGGCGGTGTCGAAGTTGTCGGTGATGGACTCGATGGCGGCGTCGTAGAGGTCCAGTTCCGTCTCGAGGGCGGCCTGTTTCTCCTTGCGGAACTCCTCGACGGCCTCCTTGGCCTCGGTGACGCCCTTCGCGTTGTACCGGAGGATCCGAGGTGAACACACCGTGAACGGCGCGTAGCTCGCCGGGCCGCGGTTGTCGTTGTTGTTGTTGAGCTTGTTTCGGTGGTTCGATTCGAGATTTCGGTGAGCGATCATCGCGTACCCCACCGCCTCCTCGAACAGGTCGTCGTCGCTCGACGGCCCGTAGGGCACCAAGACGACGTTCTGGAACGGGTCGCTCTGGGTGAGGCTCACGTACTCGATCTCCGAGAGCGCCGCGTGGGCGTTGGCCCGCGTGTCGTTCTCCTCGCGCGGCCCCGGGAGCACGCCGAACAGCTCGACGTCCGTGGCACCGTGGGTCTCGTTGATGCGCTTGGCGAGGTCGAGGAACATCCCCGATCCCGTTCCGCCGCCGAGCCCGACGACGATGTACACCTTGTTCGAGTTCCCCGCCTTGTTGACGACCCTCGAGAGCGGGTCCGTCCCCGTCCCCGCCTGACTCGCGTGGTACAGCGCCTTGCTCAGCGCCCGCCGCCTGATGACGCCCTCGCTGTAGTTCTCGTTCTCGTCGAGCAGCTCCGGGTTCTGGTCGAACCACCACGCCTTGAGGTTGGCCTCGGTCGCGATGTCCGCCACCGTCCCCGGGAACGTCAGGCCGTGCGCGCTCGTGTACCGCTGGTCGGTCTCCTCGATCGGGTTGATGTATTCGAGTTCCGTCGTCGCGTTGTTTCCGTACTCGCCGAGTTTCTTTTCGATCTCGTCGTTTATCGAGCTGATACGTTCGACGTCGTCGTCCTGCTCGGCCCCGGTCACCGTATCGATCACCACGGGGTCGATACTCGGGTTGCTGTCGGCCTCTCGCGGCTTCAGCGCGTCCTCGAGCACCCAGTCCTGTTCGAGGAGCGTGTAGACCACCTGTTTCCCGGCGTTCCCGATCCCGATAATCGTGTCCGGGACCGTCACCCGACTGTCGGCTTCTTGTGCCGCCATATGGCACTAACACTTGTAATTATCTTATAAATCAATTGTGGTGTACTCACCGATTGCGGACAGACGGCGGCGCCGTTCCTCCGGACGAACGGTCGGTACAGCCCGCCGGTCGGGGAGACACCTCAGGTTCCCGGATCGCACGGGCCTCGCCGTTCGATCCCTCCGGACGCCCGGACTGTCCGGAGTCGACGACTGTTCAGGATCCGGTGAGATCACCCGATCCGTCGGCAACATGGACTGTAATCGTAACCGTAATTACACGGAATCGACCATTAATGGTCCTATGGGCGTCCAAGATCGGGTCTCTTCCTTGCGAGATAGGAGCGTGTTCGTGTTATGGGACTGGGTGGAACTCATCGGCTACTTCCTCGCTTTCCTCGCTTCCGCCGTGTTCGTATCGAGGATGTTCATCCGCTGGTGGAACAAAGGCGGTGTCACGAAGGGAATTATCGCCGGTGTCTTTCCCGAGTTCGGCGTTCCCGCGGTCGTCGTCTACGTCGTGCTCGCGGGCTTTTTCGTCGGGCTGTTCGGGACGTTCCTCTTCGACTCGTACCGTCGCGGGAAGGGCGTGCTCGTCTTCCTGTTCGGGTTCTTCCCCGCGGCGGTCTTTCTCGCCGTCAACGGTGTCTTCCTCGATATGGTCGCCTCCCAGGCGAACGTACTCGCCTTCCTCGGTCTCGTCGCCTCCGTGGCCGCCGGCCTGTGGTACGGCGGAATGCGAAGCGAGGAGTGGACCGACCTGTTCGAGGGCAACCGGGTCGTCCTCGACGACGCCGTCAACCGCGTCTGGTGGGCGGTCGCGGCCGTGCTGGCCGTCGTGTTCGTGGAAGCGCACCTCCGCTACCGGAGCCCCATCCAGGTCGTCGACGGCGGGTTCGTCGCCCGGCAGGTGTACTTCTACGGGTTCGACCTCGCGGCGATCCTGCAGGACATCGCCGTCATCGGCGTGTTGCTCTTCTCGCTCAAGCAGTTCGCGAACTTCCAGGCCAACCAGAAGGTGATGATGATGGGCCCGGCACGGAGCGGAAAGACGGCCGCGTTCGGCGGCACGAAGGCCGCCGTCGAGGACGTCATCGACAGCGCGGCGATGAACGAGAACGCCGGAACGACCGTGTCGCCGATCAACCGGGCGCGTGACAGCATCAAGGACGGCCGCTGGCCGGACCCGAATGAGAAGGGGGATGACGATAAATTGCGATTCGCGTACAAGTACGCTCCGGGCCTGTTCCCGAAGCAATTCGAGTTCGAGACGTACGACTACCCCGGTGAGCGGTTGAACGACATCTGTCAGCACCTCCTCAGAGACGAGGAGTCGGCCGACGGGACTGACGGGGCCCGACGGGATACCGACTCGATATCCGTTCGGGATACCGATTCGGACGATGATGACTCCGAAGACACCCCGGAGGCGAATGCCGACGAAGCGGTGACGGACGGCGGGGCGATTCGGGGCACCTCGGGGGACGGGCTCGCCGAGCGGGTCGAAGACCAGATCGAACAGTCCGACACGCTCCTGTTCACGGTCCCGATGGACGACTTCCTCGCGCCGGTCGTGGAACGGGGGAATCATCGCGAGTACCTCGACCTCGAGTACATCGCTCCTCAGACTGATCGGCCGGACGAGCGATTCAGCGAAAGCGTCCCTAACGTCGTTGCCATCTCGAATATTGACGACGAGGTGCGAAACGAGATCGAGTGCATTCCGTCAGGGGCCGAGACGGGCTGGCTCCGGTGGGAACGGAGCGGCCGAATGTATCCGGAGTACCCACCGTCCCACCGGAGCGAAGACAAAGGATATCTGCAGTACTACCGCGACCTGGCTCGCACCTACAGCGACAAGCAGTGTTTCGTGGTTGCGACGAAGGCGGACTACGTCTGGAATGACTACCAGGAGGCGAGCGTCGAGGAGGACCAGAGCTTCCCCATCGCGGTCGACGACGAGTACGCCCCCTTCGCGGCACACATCACCCAAGAGGTACTGGAAGCCGACGCTGACGTCGTCAACGACTTACTCGATCACACGGAAAACGACGGGGCCGTCTGTCCGACGTGGTACTTCATCGAGACCGAACACCGCAACGACGCGGGCGAACTGCTGATCAAGACGCGCAACGTGCCGAAGACGATCTTCCAGGGGTCGATCCAGCTACTCAGACGGATCCACGGGTGATCCGATGCCGCTGAAACTCCATCCCGGCCCTACCGGCGAGGTTGTTCACACGACCGGTCAGCGAACAACCGAACAGATCGATACCTCCGTCGTCGACGACTTCAATGCGGGACTGCTGCTGGAGTACGACCCGTCTTCGGGGTATGTCTGGTCGTTCGTCAACGTATACCGGTCCGATCCCGAACAGTTCATCGCCACGTACGAGACCGATGGGTCGACAGGCCTCGACGAATTCCAGCAACGAGTGCGCGAGGCCGTCGAAGGCCGGGACTGGTCCATCAGAGAGGGCACCAGCGGCGGCCAGGTCGTCTTCGACAACCTCACGTCCGCGGACCCGACCGGTCCACCGATATCCGACGACCTGGCCGACGACCTGCTCGACCACTGCGGGACCCTCAGCTTCGCCGCCCCGGACGAGCTGACGGCGGTCCGTCTGTTCCGATACTTCTACGACCGCTACGGGGACGACCGGAGCTACGCGATCTGTCGGCAGCCGCCGTCGCAGTTCGACACCGACGCGGACATCTACATCGAGCCCAACGACCAGTTCGACGGCATCCGGCTGACCGGACAGGCGGCGGACGCCAGGCGGGACTGGAAGGTGGCCGATGCGACGGACGAGCTGTCGAAGTCGGTCGACGCGCTCGTCTCGGCGGCCGGCGAGAAACTGTCCGGGCACCGATCGGCCGCCGGAGTCGTGGCGGCCCTCGAACGCCAGGGGTTCGACGAGGCGTTCCCGGTGACCGTCCGCCAGAAAGTCGACCAGGGCGTGAACTGGGAGGGCGTCGCCAAGACGGGGCTGCTCGCGTTCGCCGTCGCGCTCGTCGCCGGTCTCGGCTACGCCACGTGGCGCGGTTCGTTCACCGAGCTGGCGTCGCTCGCGACCGACTCGATCACGTACACGTTCCCGCCCCACCTCCCGCCGGCCGTTCCCACGGTCGAGTTCACGGCGGCCAACTGGCAACTCGTCGGACCGCTGCTGGCGTTCCTGCTGGTTACCGTCGTGCTCAAGCGGCGGGTGAGAGTCCCCCTTCGGCGCGCGTTCTCGCGGCTCCGGTCGCTGCTCAGCCCGTCGCCGTTCCCGGAGGAACTTGACCGCCGGGCCGAACAGGTGGTCAGCGACGCCGAGTCCCTGGAGTCGCTGGCCCGGTCGACCGACGAACTCGTCGACCGGCTCTCCGACGGCTTCGCCGACCAGCGGGTCGAAGTGTCGACGACGGACCGGTCCTGGGTCTCGAAGCACTCGGCGACGCTTCTGGGAGTCGTCGCTGGCACCGCCGTCGCGGCCGTCCTGTTCGCCACCGCGTCGGCGATCACGGAACTGGTCGTCGACAACTGGAATCCCGTCGTCGATGGACTCGTCGTGGTCACCGCGGTGTGGGTCCTCGGCCACGTCGCCTACGGGGTCGGGACTCTCGCCGGCCGACTCTGGCCTTCGAGCTCGGTCCTGCGGCTTCCGCTTCGCCTCTTTACGCCCCCGTCGTCGACCGGCGGCTCGAAGGGCCAGCAGGCCGACCGCGATGTGCGCCTCGAGGAGATCAAGCGGTTGTACTCGAACACGATCCACCAGACGAAAGATACTCCCTCTCGGGAACAGGTCTGGAAGTACATCGACGACGAGGACGCGGAGATTCGGGAGGTCGCCGCGGAAGCCGCGAAGAAACTCGACGACGAGTCGTCCGAGGGCGTGTTCGACAAACCCCAGCGCCAGAAGTACAAGCAGATCCTCCGGAACAGGAACCAACAACGGGACCAGCGGAGCACTCGCGCCGACCCGGATACCTCCCAATCGAACCGGTCCCCGAACGACGAGCGGTCGCCGACCGAGTCCAGGGAAGACTCCGGCGGGAAACCGGCCGGTTCGAACGCGTCGGGGAACGCCCCGGAGCCGGCGTCGGAACTGGACCCCGTGACCGAGGGGCGGTCCTCGCAGGCACAGTCGAGCCAGCGGACGGAGTCGACGTCCGACGGGTCGGTCGCCGCGACGGCATCGGGTGGAGTGGCCGACAAGTCGACCACGCCTGCGCCCTCGGGATCGTCCGGGTCCGCACCGATGGTCCGGTACGACGCGCAGAACACGGGATCGACGTCCGACCCTGGACCGGCCAATCTCAAGCGACGCCACCGCGTGGACCTCTGCGATTCGGAGTTCGTCGGCCCACCGGTTTCCGACGGCAAGTTCGCCTGTGTTGCCGACAGAGACGGTGGTCTCTACGTCTATGACATCGAAACCCACGAGAAGGACTGGGAGACGCAGTTCTCCTCGGTCACCGCGTCGCCCTGTCTCCACGACGGGAACGTGTACGTCCCTGTCGGGAAGGGAGCGAAGACAGACCCACGACTCGTGGCCTACGACCTTCGGAGCGGGACCAGACAGGGACAGTTAACGGTGTCGGGGCGGATCGTCTCGTCGCCTGTTCCCACCGGAGAGTACATTTACCTCACCGATCGGAGCGGTCGGCTGTACGCCGCGTCCCTCGGGTTGGACCGATCGGAGTTCACCAAAAGGTTCAACGACATGCGACCCGGACGCCCAGTCGTCTACGAAGACAAGATCTATTTCGCGGACGCCAATCTGCTCGCGGTCGCGGCGTCGAGCGGACGACCGTTGCAGACAAACTGGCCACAGATCCATCCACCGGTTTCGGAGCCAGTCCTCCGGAACAAGAGGGTCTTTATCGCCGCTGCCAACGGTATCATGGACGTTCTCCACAGCGACCCGACCAGCAGTGATTCACGAGATGGGACCTTCGAGGACGAGGCCAGGCGATCGCACACCGTTCCGCCGATCGTCTCCCCCGAACGGATTGCTCTCTGTTACCACAAAGGCGAGATCGAGGTTTACACCACCAAGTCGGACCATCTCTGGTCGGTGAGTCTCGACTACTCGATCGCCGGGTCTCCGACTCTGACGTGGGACGGGCGCCTCTACGTCGCCGAGGAAAACGGCGCTATCCGCATCTTCTCGCCCGATGGCAACCAGTTAGACGTATGGGCACGGCCCAACGGTGTGGCTCACAGTCCGACAGTTGTCGGCGAGCGATTGCTCGTCGCGGATGCCGACGGACGACTCTACGTCCTCGAAGAGGGGTGACGGTCCGCCGCGGTTCGCGCAACGGGATCGCCGTACCGACGGCATCTCAGACCGAGTCCGCGCTACTCCCGTCCAGCGCCTCGGGTTCGTCGTGCTGGACGGACCAGCCCTGGTTGATCCCGCAGGCCTCGCGCTCGGTGTACTCGATCTCGGTGTCCGCGTCGACCCGCGAGCCGCCCTCGACCGCCTCGACCACGAGGGGCACGTCCATCTGGCTGCCACAGCAGCCCACGTCGGTGAACTCGTCCCACTCGTCGCCCTCGGCGGCCGCGTCGTGGACCTTGGTGAGGTAGTTCCTGTAATAGTCGGAGCGGATCCGGTTTCGGCCGTGCTGGCCGATGTCGGCCGGGAACGACACCACCACCCGGGTGGCGAGTGGCCCGGACGCCTCGTCGGGGGCCTGGCTGCTCATAGGTCCCGGTTCGAGCGCGAGCGGTATGGAGTTTCCGGGGGCGTGCGTCGCCGGCGGGCCAACCCGGATCAGAGGCTGTACGTCTCGCCGTCGACGGCCAGCGGCTCCTCGAACGCCCGGTCGGCGTCGAGGAAATGGGAGACGTGGACCACCCGCGTCTCCGCGGCGTCGAGATCCTCGCCAAGTGCGACGGCGCCCTCGACGGTCATGTGTTTCGTCCCGAACGTGCGGGCGCGGCCCTCGTCGTCGAAGTGGTTGCCGCCCGCCGGGTGGTGCTCGCACAGGTCGGCGGTCACGATGCCGTCGGCGAGTAGCAGGTCCGGGTCGTCGAGGACCGCCCTGGCGTCCGCGCCGACCCCGTAGGTCGTATCGCCGGAGATCGAGAGTTTCGCGCCGGTCTCGGGGTCCTCGATAGCGAGGCCGTAGCAGACCAGCGGCGGGTGGTCGACGGGGACGAGCGTCACCTCGAACCCGCAGGTCTCGAACGGTTCGAACGGCGTCTCGGCGAGGACTTCGACCTGGTCGAGGTAGTCGTAGCGCCGCCGGACCGTCTCGGCGACGCTCTCGCCGGTCTCGGGGTCGCGCTCGTCGGCGGCGTGGACGGGCAGGCGGTCGAACAGCCGGTAGGCGTGGCCGAGGCCGTCGAGGTGGTCGAAGTGGATGTGGGTGATCACGGCGGCGTCGGGCAGCCCCACGTCGTGGCCGAGGAACTGGTGGCGGAAGTCCGGGCTCGTGTCGACCAGCAGCGACTCGCCGGTGCGCTCGTTGCGGACGTGCACGGAGAACCGCGAGCGCTCGACGCCGCGGTCGACCGCCCGCCGGCAGGTCTCGCAGTCGCAACCGGGCGTCGGCGTCCCCGTCGTGTCGCCGGTCCCGAGGAGGGTAACTTCCATCGCCCGACCAAAGGACGCCCCGCCTCTAAAGGCCGTGGGCGCCGGCGATTGTCGTCGGTTCGTTCTAGCGGTGAGAGGAGCTACCGGCGATGAGTGCCCAAAGCCCTCGCCGCGCTCGCTAGCTGTATCGGTGGCCGCAGAGGACGGCAAGCGCTGAAAGCCCTCGCCGCGCTCGCGGTCGCTGTCTCCGAAAATCGGAGATTTTCGGGATCGGGCGAGAGCACAGCTCTCGCAGACCTCGCGAATCTTCGATTCGCTCAGTGACGAGAGAGCTTCGCTCTCTCGAACCAAGCGGGATATCCGCGCTCTCCACACCGCCCGCTCACGGCACAGCCGTTCGCTTCGAGGCGCACAGCGCCTCGCACCGCGCGGATAGTGGCCCGCTCAGGCGACTATCGGCGCGAGCGCGCCTCGCCCTTTCAGTCCACCAGGACAGCACGGCGACCGCCGGTAGCGAGCGCGACGGAGCGCGCTCGCGAGTGTGCCGCCACTCCTCCCCGGTCGCGCCGCGGACGCGGCGCGACACGCTTCCTGACCGCATACAGTCGGTCGCCAGCGGCGGTCCCGTCGGCCGTCGCCGGTGGTACCGCGCTCCGCCGGTCAGACGTCGTCGAGGAAGCTCCGGAGCCGTTCGGTCGCGAACGCGCGGCGGTCGCGGAAGACGCAGTGGCCGGCGTCGTCGACGTGCAGCAGGCGCCCGTCGGGGAGCAGGTCGACGGCCTCGCGGTCGCGCTCGCGAGCCGCCTCGTCCACGTCGGCGCGGACGACCAGCGTCGGTGCCTCGATGTCGGGGAAGGCGTCCTCGGGGTCGACCCAGCCGCTGGTGAACACCTCGGTGATGTTCGGGCTGACTCGCAGGCGGGCGTCGGCGAGCAGGCTCGCCAGTTCCTCGTCGCCGTCGGCGACGTGGCCGGCGAGTTCGTCGTCGGCCTCCAGCAGTTCGGCCTTGGTGTGGTCCTGCCACCACAGGACCCGCTGGCGGATCCCCTCGACCTCCGCCTCGTCCATGCGCTCGTCGCCGCGATTCTCGGCGTTGTGGCCCAGCAGACACGCGGGGTCGACCGCGACGACGGCCCGCGGCCAGCCGGGGTGGTTGGCGGCGGCCGCGAGCACGGTGTCGCCGCCCATCGAGTGGCCGAAGAGGATCGGGTCGGCGACGCCGAGCCCTTCGAGCAGGCCGATCAGGTCGGCCGCCCGCGTGTCGGCGTCGTAGCCCGATTCGGGCGCCGACGACTGGCCGTGGCCGCGGGCGTCGTAGACGATCACGTCGTAGTCGTCGGCCAGGTCGCGGGCGAGCGGGAGTCGACAGCGTCCGTCGTCGAAGACGCCGTGGGCGACCACCAGCGGCGGCCCGTCGCCGCCGCTGCGGTCGTAGTGCAGTCTGACTCCCTCGGCGACCGCCACGTGGCCCGCCGTCCAGTCGGCCGGCGGGCGCGTCTCGACCGGCATGGACCCACCTACGCGGATCGGCCCCAAATACGTGCGGACACCGGAACCGCGGACCGGTGGTCCTGTGGACCGCGCTCGTTCTGTCGCCGCGGGGGCGACGCGAGGAAAAGGCACATGGGCCCTCGGTCCGGAGTGGTGGGTATGTCAGAGCGGACGGACGAGCGGGTCGAGGACCTCGACGGCGACCTCGGCGACCCCGACGACGGCGACGTGGGGTTCAGCGACGACGAACTCGGGGTCGACGTGGACGCGCTGACCGGCGACCTCGACGGCGGGGGCGGCTCGACCGCGACCGCCGACGCCGGGAGCGAAGCGAGCGCAGGGTCCGAGGCCGACTCGGGGCCGAGCCTGCGCTCGCGGCTGACGCCCTCCATCGACCGGCCGAGCCTCGGGATCAACGTCCCGTCGGCCCGCTCGTTCCTGCTCGCCGCGGTGGTCGTGGTCGGCGGGATGTTCGCCGGCAGCGCCGTCCCGCTGATCGGGTCGGTCACGGGCCTTATCGGCCTCTTCCTCGGCGCGTTCCTGCTGGGCGCCGCCAGCGGCACCCGGCGGTACGTCCCCGTGGCGGTCGCCGGCGCGGCCGCCGCCGTCTTCGCGACGATGATGCAGGGGGTGCTGACGCTGACGTTCGTCGAGAGCGTCGGCCTGGCGCCGACCGCCGCGCTCGGCGCGACCACCGGGGTCGTCGTGGCCGTCCTCGGCCACTACTTCGGCCGGGACCTGCGCGACGGGCTGACCCGCGAGATTTAACTCCCCGGGCCGACAGGTCCGCTCGATGTCGACAGACGACGCCGCCGGGACGACCGACGGCGACGGCCCCGTCGACGTGCTCCGCTACGAGACCGAGGAGGGGCCGGTCTATCGCGCGGCGCCGGCCGGCGACGGCGAGGCGATCGTCGCGGCTCACGAGCGGGAACTGCGCAAGCGCCGGGTCGGTCGCCTGCTGGCCACCGGAAGTGTCGTGGTCGCGGTCGTGGTTACCGGCGCGATCATGGAGTCGGTGGCGGTAACGGTCGCTGGCCTGTTGTTTGTCGCTGTCGTGCACGTTTCGAAAGACGACGCCGACGAGGCGGTCCCGGAGCTCGTCGAGCGCAACCAGTTCAGACGCGACGCCGAGCGGGCCTACGACCTCGAAGACGGCTGAGCGGCCGCCGCCGGCCCGGCTCGCGCCCGTTCAGTCCGGCAGCGTCCACTCGTCGCCCTCGCGCTCGGCGACGCCCTCGTCGGCGAGCCGTTCGAGCGCCTCCTCGACGACCTCCGGGGGCGCCTCGACGCGGCGGCTCACCTCCTCGACGGTGCCCGACCGAGTGGCGAGCGCCGAGACCACGTCGCCGAGCAGGCGCGCGTCCTCGCCCTCGAACTGGTCGGTCAGCTGCTCCATCACCTCCGAGAGGCGGCCGTGGACCCACCGCTGGGCCAGCGACAGCTCCCGGTCCAGGTCCTGCAGGCGGTCCAGTTCCGCGGCCAGATCGCCGGCGTCGGAACCGGCCTCGACCTCGGCGTCGATGGAGACGTGCCGGCAGGTGGTCACGTCGATTGAGCTGCCGGGGTAGCCGCTCTTGGTGCCGAACGTGTAGGGCGAGACGGTCACCTCCAGCCGGAGATTCCGGGCGATGCGGAAGTACTTGCGGCGCTGGTCGTCGACGCTGCTCTCGACGAGGCCCGCCTCGTCGAGCCGTTCGAGGTGGTCGATGACCGCCTTCGGGCTCACGCCGATATACTCGCTGATCTCCGTGACGTAACAGGGCTTGTGCGCGAGCAACCGGAGGATCCGCCGACGGTTGGCGTTGCCCAGCAGGTCGAGCAGTTCGGCGGAGTCCATTCACCTGAGGTTCGCGGTCGAGCCCTAAAAGCGTGTCCCCGCCGTCCCGACGCCGTCCGGGGGCCACCGGCCTGGTTCCGGTTACGGGGTCGGACCGGCATCGGTCCCCAGTCGCGGGAACGCGCGAGCGGCGAGGGCCACGGCGAGGACGGACGTGGCGACGCTCCCGGCGACGAGGACGAGCCCGGGCTCGTAGCGCAGCGGCGGGTGGAGGCCGAAGCCGTAGTCGACCAGGTCGTTGCCCAGCGCGAGCGCGAGCGCGAGGCCGAGCGCGCCCGGCGTCGTCCGCCCGAAGTGCGGCAGGAGGTACGCCTCCGGGACGAACAGGAGGTGCGTGACCAGCACGCCGAAGTACCGCCAGATGTCGGGGTAGTAGAGCCCGAAGTGGAGGTTCAGCGCCAGCGCCGTCCACAGCCCCGTCTCGACGAGCCAGACGAACGTGACGGTGTAGAGGTAGGCGAGCACGAGGTTGGCGGGCGCGGCGTCCAGCCGGCGGCCGAGATTGGGGAGCAGCGTCGCCAGCGCCAGCGCCATCAGCAGCGTCGCGACCGGCGAGTCCATGTACACCGGCCACGCCAGCGTGTCGACGCTCGCCAGCGCGGGCTCCTCGACGCTGAGATAGAAGAAGAAGCCGACGAACACGCCCGCGACGTTGGCGAATATCAGCCACACGAGGCTGGGCGCGTTCTCCAGGTAGTAGCGCGCCCACCGCCGCGGGATGACGGCGTGACGGCCGGTCGCTTCCCCGCCTGACCGCTCGCCGCCCGCCCGCTCGTCGTCCGCTCGCCCGTCGTCGGCCGGCGACTCGTCCATGGTCGACCCGGAGTCCCCCGGCCACAAAGCGGTACCGAAGCCGCGGGCGCGGGGGAGTCGGTCCCCACCGGAACCACCTGACTGCGGTCGGGTCGTGCGGTCTGAAAGCGCGCCGTGATAAGGCTACCGGGGAAGACTTATGCGTTACCATGGTTGTTATCCACTCGCACGGCAATGTTCGAACAGTTCTCCAGCGGCTACTACCTGGGTCGGCTCTACGTCGAGCCCAGCGACGGCGACGCGGCGGCCATCGCCGCCGCCCAGCACGAGCGGGTCAACGAGCAGCTGTACGCGGACGAGGGGATCTCGCGGACGGACCTCCCCCTGGTCATGAAACTGGAGAACACACACTTCACCGTCTACGGCGACGAGAGCGTCCCGGCGGACACCATCGCGGTCCCGGAGTCGCTCGTCGCGGAGACGAACGTCCGCAACCCGCCCTCGCTGCGCGAGGTGTTCCTCGCCAAGGCCGAACGCGCCAAACAGCTCCTCGCGGTCGCCGCCGGCACCCCGACCAGCGAGGCGGCCATCGAGGAAGCCGTCCCGGACCACCCCTTCGACGGCGAGTTCGGCGGTCCCACCGGGATCTGAACGGCGAGCGGGAGCGGTAGGGCTGACCCGCACCGGAGTGCGCGTTCGTACCGGGGACGGTCACGACCCGACACCGTTTACCGGCTCTGTACCCAGCAGACGCCCATGGAAGTCGCGCTCGTCACGGTCGGGGACGAACTGCTCGCGGGGGACACGGAGAACACGAACGCGACGTGGCTGGCCCGCCAGCTCACCGAGCGGGGCGCGACTGTCGCGCGGATGCTCACGATCCCGGACGACCGCGCGGTGATCGCCCGCTGGGTCGGCGACTTCTCCGAGGAGTTCGACGCCGTGGTCGTTACCGGCGGGCTGGGCGACACGCCCGACGACGTGACGGTCGAGGCCGTCGCCGACGCCTTCGGTCGCGACCTGGACGTCCAGCCCGAGGTGCGCGACCGCGTCGCCGAGAAGGCCCGCCGCTACCGCGAGGAGAACCCCGAGTACTACGAGGAGCACGATTTCGACCTGGACTTCGACGAGACGGCGGCGCTGCCGGCGGGCGCCCGCCCGATCCAGACCGCGGAGAGTTTTAATCCGGGCTGTGTCGTCGAGAACGTCTACGTCTTCCCCGGGTTCCCGGGAGAGCTGAAGGTGATGTTCGACACAGTCGCCGACGAGTTCGGCGGCGACGCCGTCTCCGCGTCGGTCGCCACCTCGACCCCGGAGGGCGCGCTGCGGCACGTCCTCGACGGCGTCCGCGACCGGTTCGACGTGGCCGTCGGCAGCTACCCCGCCCGCCGCGGGAAGCCCGGCCGGGTGAAGGTGACCGGCACCGACCCCGGCGAGGTCGAGCGAGCCATCGAGTGGGTCGACGAGCAGGTCGCCGACCCCGGGTCCGACCCGGAATCCGACGAGTGAGAGAGACGAGCGAAGGTGACGAGCGAGGAAAGGTGGAAGGGCGCTATGCGCCGTCCCACTCGTCGGCGAGCAGGCCGTACTCGACGCGGTCGACGCGCTCGCCGTCGACGGAAGCGCCGGCGGCGCTTCCGTCTGCTCGTTGCGTCTCTGACGCAACGGTGCCGACGAAGTAGTACCCGCGGCGGCGCCCCTCCTCGACGAAGCCGAGCCGGTCGAGCAGCGCCGCCGACCGGTCGTTGGTCGCCAGCCGCCCGGCGTTCAGCCGGTCGAGCCGCCGCTCGTCGAAGGCGTGGCCGACCAGCAGCGACAGCCCCTCGGTCGCGTACCCCTCGCCCTCCGCGTCGGGAGCGAGCCACGCGCCGACCTCCGCGCGCCCCGAGTCCGTGTCGACGTCGAACAGCGCGCAGAAGCCCAGGCGGGCGGAGTCGTCCCCGTCGGCGTTCCCGCCGTCGTCGCAGATCAGGAGGGTGACGCTCGTGTCGCTCTCGACGTACTCCTCGCGGGTCGCCCCGCGGTTCTGGGGGTGGACGCGCGGCATCGACCGCCGGACTGCGGGGTCGTTGTGGTTGCGCTGGAGGAACTCGAGATCCTCGTCCTCGGGCGGTCGGAGCGCGACGCGGTCGCCCCGCAGGAAGACCGGTCCGGGCATCAGTCCCCGTCCCCGCTCCGGTCGACGAGGTGCGCCGGGCGCTCCCACTCGTCGGCGACGAGGCCGTAGAGGACGGCGTCGACGTACTCCCCGTCGACGTAGAAGGTGTCCCGGCGGCGGCCCTCGCGCTCGAAGCCGACCGTCTCCAGGACCGCTCGCGACCCGTCGTTGAACGCCAGCACGCGGGCGTCGACCTTGTGGAGGCGCCGCTCGGCGAAGCAGTAGTCGACGAGCAGTTCGGCCGCGGCGGTCGCGTAGCCGTTCCCCTGGTGGGCGGGCGCGATCCAGTAGCCGATCTCGACGTTCCCGCGCTGCGGTTCGAGGTCGAACAGGAACGCCTCGCCGACGCGGTCGCCGTCGGCACGGACGAGGAAGATCTCCCTGTCGTCTGCATCGGTGAACTCCTCGACGTACCCGGCGACGCCGTCGTCGTCGAGGGCCGTCGCCGCCCCGAAGCCGGCTCTGATCTCGGGGCGGTTCAGGTTTCGCTTGAGGAAGTCGTGGTCGCTCTCCTCGACCGGACAGAGCGCGACGCAGTCGCCGCGGCGGAAGACGGGACCGGGCATACGCGGCGGGTCGCGCGGCCGGGGCGAAAGCGTTGCGGTGGCGTGGGACCGCGTGCCGCTCAGAAGAAGTCCAGCAGACCGAGCGAGACGGCGTAGTGGTAGGCGAGCGCGAGCCAGGCCTCGAAGACGATGGTGCCGGCCGCCGAGAGGAACGCGAACTCGCGGGTGTCGATCTCGGCGACGCCGGCGGGGACGGTCAACATGCCGCGGGTAAAGAGGAGGGCGTTGCTGACGGGGACGGCCCACTTGCCCCAGCGGTCGAACCACCGGTCGAAGCGGTCGAGTCTGGACTCGTCGATGCGGAACCACGGCTTCTGCAGCAGCCACTCGCGGCCGCCGCGCTTGGCGAGCAGGAACAGGCAGACCTGCCCCAGCGTCGCGCCGACGGTCGCGACGAGGAAGATGAGCGCGATGGTCGCCCACTCGTAGCCCGACGGCTCCGTGGCGAGGAACTCGATGGCCCCGGGGACGAGCGCCTCGCTGGGGGCGAAATAGAGGAGCATCGCGCCCTCGAGGACGAAGATGGGGAGCAAGGCGGGCAGGCCGTAGGTGTCGATGATCCGCTGGGCGAACTGCTCGTCGCCGAAGACGAACAGGACGGCGCCCGCGCCCGCGAGCAGGAAGAAGACGCCGGCGACGACGATCAACCCGTAGTCCTCGGCGAACCCGCGCAGCCGGGCCCGACGGGTCGAGTCCAGTGATCCCATTCACCGGAACGGTCGGGGCGTATCGGGCAAATGTCTTCCGCTCGGGGGCGAGGCGACCGCCCGCGGAACCGCGCCCGCCCTCCACCGGGCGGTGTCTCCGCCCGCGAGCGGCGGCGCCCGGCCGCTACGCTGATAACCCCGAGACGACGAATGCGGGTATGGACCTGCCACGCCGACCCCGGCGACTCCGGAGCGACGGCGTCCGACCTCTGGTGCGGGAGACGGACCTCTCGGCGTCGGACCTGATCGCGCCCGTGTTCGTCGACGCGACGACCGACGAACGCCGCCCGATCGGGTCGATGCCCGGGCACACGCGCGTGCCCGTCGACCAGGCGGTCGAGCGCGTCCGCGAGGTGCGCGAGACGGGCGTCGAGGCCGTCATGGTGTTCGGAATTCCGGAGTCGAAAGACGCCGAGGGCTCGCGCGCCTGGGCCGACGACGGCGTCGTCCAGCGCGCGGTCGGGCGGATCACCGAGGAGACCGACGCCTACGTGATCACCGACGTGTGCCTCTGCGAGTACACGGAACACGGCCACTGCGGCGTGCTGGAGGAGGGGGCGCGCGATGACCCGCACATGACCGTCGACAACGACCGCACGCTCGAACTGCTGGCCGAGACCGCCGCCTCCCACGCCGAGGCGGGGGCGGACATGGTCGCGCCCTCCAGCATGACCGACGGGATGGTCGGGGCCATCCGCGCGGAACTGGACGAGCGGGGCTTCGAGTCGCTGCCGGTCATGAGCTACGCGGCGAAGTACGAGTCGGCCTTCTACGGGCCCTTCCGCGACGCCGCCGACGGCGCGCCCGCCTTCGGCGACCGCCGCCACTACCAGATGGACCCCGCCAATCGCCGCGAGGCGGCCCGCGAGGTCCGGCTCGACGTCGAGGAGGGCGCCGACGTGCTGATGGTCAAACCGGCGCTGCCGTATCTGGACGTGGTCGCGGACGTGCGCGAGAGCTTCGACCACCCAGTCGCCGCGTATAATGTCTCCGGGGAGTACGCGATGCTCCACGCCGCCGCCGAGAAGGGGTGGCTCGACCTGGAGGCGGTCGCCCACGAGTCGCTGCTGTCGATCAAGCGTGCGGGCGCGGACCTGATCCTCACCTACTTCGCCGAGGACGTGGCCGAGCGGCTGTAGGCGACCGCCACTCGGTGCGGACGTTCCGAGAGCGTCGCTCGACGCGCCGCGGGTCGAGCGTCCCGCACCCGCGCGGAGCTGTCGCTCCGTAACACATTCGTCGGTGGGGACCGACCGCTCGCGTGTGTGCACCGCCAGCAGGTCCTCGTGATCGCCGTCGCCGCGGCCGCCCTCCTCTCGTTCGGTGTCGCGGCGGACGGACTCGGCACGGATCCCCCGGAAGTCGGACAGACGCCCGAGGAGACCGGCGACGAGGAGTCGATCCGGGACCTCCCGGAACTGTGGGAGTTCCCCGCGTGTGACCCCTGCGAGGTCGACACCCGCCCCGTAGTCGCGAGCGCCGCCGACAGGCTGCCGCCGGTCGTGCTCGCCGGCCTCGCCGCGTTCGCCGCGCTCGCAGTCGGCGGCGCCTATCTGAGCGCCGGCGGCGGCGACGAGACGCTCGGCGCCGACTCCAGCGGGGACGAGCAGTCGGTCGACATCACCCCCCGCGGGCCGCCGGTCGAGTCCCCGGTCGAACCGCCCGCGCCGCCGCCCTCGAACGAGGTGTACCGCGCCTGGCGCGACCTGGCAGAGCGCGTCGGCCCCGACCAGGCGCGGACGCCCGCCGAGCACGCCGCCGCCGCCCGGGAGCGAGGCCTCGACGCCGACGCCGTCGGGACGCTGACGGCGCTGTTCCGGCGGGTGCGCTACGGCGGCGAGCAACCGACCGACGACCTGGAGCGGCGCGCCAGGGAGGCGCGGGACGCGCTGGAGCGGCGGGGCGACGGGCGCGGCGGGACAGCCCGCGACGGGCCAGACCGGGGGCCGGACGGCGACGCGGGAGGCGACCGCTGATGCGTCCGCTCGCGCTCGCCCTGGGAGTCGCGAGCCTGGTCGCCGGCCTGGCGCTGGCGGCGACCGGGGCCGCCGGCGGGCTGGTCACGCGCGTCGGGTTCGTCCTCGCGGCGCTGGCCGCGGGCGTCGGCGCGCTCCTCGCGCTGCTCGTCCGCTCGGTCGAAGGCCCCGAGACCACGTCGCTCGGGCGACCGCCCGAACGGCCCGGCGTCAGGCGGCCCGGCGACCGACTCGACCGGAAACTCGCGGCCGCCGAACGCGGCGAGACGCTGGCGCGGGACGACCTCCGCGAGCGCGCCGAGGAGGGAGCCGTCGACGCGCTCGTCCGCCACTCGGACCGTGACCGCGCGGCCGCCCGGGACCTGCTGCGGCGCGGCGAGTGGCCCGACGACGCGGTCGCGGCGGCGCTGTTCGCCGACCGGCGGTCCCGCCCCTCGCTGCGCGACCGCGTACGCGTGTTCCTCGGCGGCGAGTCGACGTTCAGACAGCGGTTCGCGCGGGCCACCGCGGCGCTGTGGGAGCGGTACCGATGACCGACGTAGTCGAACTCGACGAGCGGCCGACGAACCGCTGGACCGGGCTGGCGGGCGGCGTGCTCGTCGCGACCGCCGCGGGTGCGCTCACCCGGACGCCGACGCTCCTCCTGCTCGCGGCGTTCGGGACGGCGCTGCTGGCGTACGCTCGCCTCGTGGCGCCGCCGGCGCCCACACTGGCCGTCGAGCGTGACATCGTGCCGACCGACCCCGGCGCCGGGGAGCCAGTCACGGTGTCGCTGACGGTGCGCAACGAGGGCGAGCGGACGCTGCCGGACGTGCGCGTGGTCGACGGCCTCCCGCCGACGATGCGGGTCGTCGACGGCGAGGCGCGGGCGGGAGTCGCGCTCCGGCCGGGCGCCTCGCGGACGCTCGTCTACGAGGCGAGCGCGAGCGCCGGCGTCCACCGCTTCGAGTCGGTGACCGTCGCGCTGCGCGACGCCGCCGGCCTCGCCGAGCGCCGGGTCGAGGCCGACCCCGCGACGGACACCGTCACCTGGACCGAGGACCTGCCGGCGGCCGACCTCCCGGTCGAGCCACAGACCGGGTACCCCGGGCGGACGCCGGCCGACGAGGGCGGGGCCGGCGTCGCCTTCCACTCCGTGCGGGAACACCGACGGGGTGATCCGCTGGGCCGCGTCGACTGGCGCCGGTTCGCACGTACCGGCGAGTTCGCGACCGTCCGGTACCGCCGGCGCGAGGCCGCCGCCGTCGTCGTCGTGGTCGACACCCGCTACGAGGCCGCACTCGCGCCGTCCGAATCGGCCGACACCGCCATCGAGCGGGCGACGAGCGCAGCCGCGGCGCTGGTCGAGGGACTCCACGACAGCGGCCATCAGGTCGGGGTGGCGGCGCTGCCGGCGACGGCCTGCTGGCTCCCGCCCGCGGGCGGCCGGACCCACCGCGAGCGGGCACAGCGCCTGCTCGCCGAGGACGACGCGTTCGCGGCGAGCGGCGCGCCCGCCAGCGCCGGGGAGTCGCCGGGCGACCGGCTGCTGACCGAACTGTCCACGTCGACCCACGTCGTCTTCCTGACGCCGCTGTGTGACGACGGAGGGTTCCGGCTGGCCCGCCGGCTGGCCGCCCGCGGCAACCCGACGACGGTCCTGAGTCCGGACCCGACGGTCGCCGACACGCCGGGCCACCGCCTGGTCGCGACCGAGCGCCGGGAGCGGCTCGCCCGCCTGCGCGACGCCGGCGTGGCCACCTACGACTGGGCCGCTGGGACGCCGCTGCACGCGCTCCTGGCCGAGCGGCGGGAGGTGCGCCGATGAGCGGGCGGCCCGCCGGGCTGCTCACCGGGAGCGTCGGCGTCGGCTGTGGCCTGGTCGCGTTCGCGCTCGCGGCGGTCGGGACGCCCACCGTCGCCGCGGGATCGGTCGGCGTCCTCGCGCTGGCGGCGGGCCACGTCCGCCGCTCCCGGCGGCTGGCCGACGCCGGCGCGGCCGCGCTGTTCGTCCAGCTGGTCGTCGCGACGGTCGGCGGGCTCGGCCCGACGACGGCGCTGGCCGCCGCCGTCGCGCTCGTCCTCGCCTGGACGTTCGCCCACAGCGCCGTCGACCTGCGGGCGACGCTGGGGACGGCACCGAGCGGCGACCTGGAACTGGCACATCTCGCCGGAACCACCGGGATCGCGCTCGTCGCCGCCGTCGCCGCCGTCCTGACCTTCGGCGTCAGTCTCGGCGACCTCCCGCCGGCGGTGGCGCTGGCCGTCCTCTTCGGTGCCATCGGCCTGACAGCCGCGCTCCGGCGCTGACCCGCCCGCCCGACTACCCACACCGCCCGCCGCGCGCAAGCGGATCGGGCCGGATCGAGCCCGGATCGGGCCGATCCCGGTCGACGAACGTCAAATAATCCCTGGCGAATCGTCCACCTATCTGGACGAACGACAACCTTATATCGATAATATCCTGGTATACTTCTGACGCGCGTCTCATTATACCACGGAGATTGGGATATTTTCAAGCATACCCTTATGTAGTAGGATTCCATGAGGCTGAACCGAGATGTACACTACGAACGTGGCGATAACGGGTGAGAAGGTAGACGAATACCAAGGAATCTTGCGTCGTCGTGGAACGGAGGTGGCGGCCTGATGTCGGCGCTGTTGGCGCCGGCGGCGGACGCGATCCTGCAGCTGGACCCGGGGACGGTCGCCGACGGGGTGAACAACGTCTGGATCCTCGTGGTCTGTTTCCTGATCTTCTTCATGCAGCCCGGGTTCGCGCTGCTGGAGAGCGGCCAGGTCCGGGCGAAGAACGTCGGGAACGTCCTGATGAAGAACATGACCGACTGGGTGCTGGGCGTGCTGGTGTTTTTCGTCGTCGGGTCGGCGTTCAGCGCGCTCGTCGGGCAACTGACGACGCCCGGCGTGGCCTTCGACCTCGCCGGCGCGTGGGGGTACGTCAACGACCCGACCCAGTACATCGGGTGGTTCTTCGGCGCAGTGTTCGCGATGACCGCGGCGACCATCGTCTCCGGGGCCGTGGCCGAGCGGATGAACTTCCGCGCGTACGTCTTCGTCGCCGCGGCGATGACGGCGGTGGTCTACCCGGCGATGCCGGGCATCGCCTGGGGCGGCACCGGGCTGCTCTCCGCCGACGGGTACCTCGGCCAGGCGATCGGCGCCGGCTACCTCGACTTCGCGGGCGCGACCATCGTCCACATGTGCGGCGGCCTCGCCGGGCTCGTGGGCGCGAAGATGGTCGGCCCCCGCTCGGGCCGCTACGACTCGAGCGGGAACAGCCAGCCCATCCCCGGTCACTCGATGCTGCTGGCCGTCCTGGGCACGCTGTTCCTCGCGTTCGGCTGGTACGGGTTCAACGTCGGCACGCAGGCGACCGTCCTCTCGGCCACCGAGTCGGGGGTCGCCTTCCAGGGCGCCGCGCTCGGCCAGGTCGTCCTGAACACGACGCTCGGCATGGGCGCCGGCGGCGTCGCGGCCATGGTCGTCTCCTCGGTCTGGCAGGGCAAGCCCGACCCGCTGTGGGCGGCCAACGGGCTGCTCGCCGGCCTCGTCGCCGTCACCGGTGCGGTCCCCCACGTCACGTGGTGGGGCGGCGCCGTCCTCGGCGCTCTCGCCGGCGCGCTCGTGCTGCCGACCTTCCGCTGGGTCGTCGACTCGCTGAAGATCGACGACGTCTGCGGCGTCTTCGCCGTCCACGGAATGGCCGGCGCGGTCGGCACGGTCCTGATCCCGCTGTTCGGCGTCACCGCCTCCGGGGGCTACACGTTCCTCGGCGTGAACCAGCTGGTCATGCAGGTCGCCGGCGTCCTCGTCGTCGGCGTCTGGACGGTCCTCGCCGCCGGCGTCGCGTTCAAGGTCGCCGACCTCCTCTTCGGCCTGCGCGTCTCGGAGGCGGAGGAAGAGGCCGGACTCGACGAGAGCGAACACGGCGTCTCGGTCTACCCCGAGTTCACCGCCGGCGGCAGCCGCGACAGCCCCGCCGTGAGCGCGGACGGCGGCTCGGAGCTCCGCACCGACGGCGGGGCCCAGGGGGGTGTCTCCGATGAGTGACGAGGAGATCAAGATGGTCGTCGCGGTCGTCCGCCCGGACAAGCTCGGCGACGTGAAGCAGGCGCTGGCCGAGGCCGGAGCCCCCTCACTGACGGTCACGAACGTCTCCGGTCGCGGCTCCCAGCCCGCCAAGACGGGCCAGTGGCGCGGCGAGGAGTACGTCGTCGACCTCCACCAGAAGGTGAAAATCGAGTGCGTCGTCTCGGAGATCCCCGCCCAGGACGTGGTCGACGCCATCGCCGACGCCGCCCAGACGGGCGAGCCCGGCGACGGCAAGATCTTCGTCCTCCCCGTGGAGGACGCCGTCCAGGTCCGGACCGGCGAGTCGGGACCAGAGGCCGTCTGAGATTCGATGTCGGTCGACCTGGACGACACCGACCGGCGGATCGTCGACGCCCTGCTCGACAGCGGGCGCGCGAGCGCCAGCGAACTCGCCGAACGGGCGGAGGTCGCCACCGCGACCGCCACGAAACGGCTCCAGCGCCTCGAGGAGGACGGCGTCATCGACGGGTTCCAGCCCGAGGTCGACTACGGTGCCTTCGGCTACGAGGTGACGGCGGTCTTCCGCCTGGACGTGGACGGCGCCGGGCTGGAGACGGTCGTCGCCGACCTCCGCGACGCCGGCAACATGATCGGCGTCTACGAGGTCACCGGGAGTGACGACGTGGTCGCCATCGGGAAGTTCCAGGACACGGAAGCCCTGAACGCCCGGATCAAGTCGGTGCTCACCCACCCCGAGGTGCGCTCGGCCCGGACGAGCATCGTCCTCGACACCGTCTGCGAGTACGACCGCCTCCCCGTCGACGCCGACGAGTAGCGGTCGCCCCGGGAGATTTCAACTCCGACGCTCGATCACTTTCTCGCCCTCCGCGGTTCCGATCGTCACGTCGAGCGCGCGAGAGCGTCTACCCCCCGGATCGGCCGTTTTTGCCGCCATCCCCGGTTGACGAGCGTCCAGATCCGACGCGCGTCGACCTGCCGTTTCTGGACGGAATACAACCTTAAAGGGATAATATTCTACCATAATTTTGACGAGCGTCTACGGAATCCCTGAAAGTTTCGTCATTGTAAAGCCAACCCTTATACAGTGTGATTCCGCACAGTTCTCCCGTACTCTCCGAAACATTCGGAGACCAAAAACGCGCTCGGCTGAACGATCCGGAACCAGTCGGGCACTACACCGAAACACGACACATGCTCGAACTCACGCCGCTACAGACCGAGACCCAGACGCTGATCGACGCGATAAACAACGTGTGGATACTGGTCGTGACGTTCCTGATCTTCTTCATGCACGCCGGCTTCGCCATGCTGGAGGCGGGGCAGGTACGCTCGAAGAACGTCTCGAACCAGCTGACGAAGAACCTGCTGACCTGGAGCGTCGGCGTCACCGTCTTCTTCCTGATAGGCGCCGGCGTCGACAGCCTCGTCGGGACGGGGAGCTTCTCGCCGGCGTTCGCCGCCGGGTCCGCGGGCGACTGGATCGGCTGGCTCTACGGCGCCGTCTTCGCGATGACGGCGGCGACCATCGTCTCCGGCGCCGTGGCCGGCCGCGCGAAACTGCGCGCCTACGTCGGCTACACGTTCCTGCTGGCGGCGGTCATCTACCCGGTCGTCTCCGGCATGGCCTGGTACGCGACGGGCCTGCTCGGCGCCGACGGCGCCGTCGGCTCGGCCGTCGGCGCGGCCTTTACCGACTTCGCGGGCGGGACGGTCGTCCACGCGATGGGCGGCATCGCCGGGCTCACGGCCGCGTGGGTGCTCGGCCCGCGCATCGGCCGGTTCAACGACGACGGCTCGGCGAACGTCATCCCCGGTCACTCGATGACCTTCGCCGTGCTGGGCACGCTGATGCTCGCGTTCGGCTGGTACGGCTTCAACGTCGGCACCTCGGCGGTGTTCAACAGCGACAACGTCTTCGTCGTCGACCAGCTCGGTCGCGTCGCCCTGACCACCACGATCGCGATGGCCTGCGGCGCGATGGGCGCCGGCGCCGCTGCCGGCCTCAAGACGGGCAAGGTCGACACCCTCTACGTCGCCAACGGGCTGCTGGCCGGTCTCGTCGGCATCACCGCGATCCCCCACACGACGACGTGGTGGGGCGCGTTCCTCGTCGGCGGCGTCTCCGGCGTGCAGCTGCCCATCGTCTTCAGCTTCGTCGAGAAGCGCATGAACATCGACGACGTCTGCGCGGTCTTCCCCGTCCACGGGAGCGCGGGCGTCATCGGAACGCTCATGTACTCGTTCGTCGCGGTCGAGGCGTGGAACGGCTTCACGCCGAACGTCGGGTTCATGATCGAGGGCTTCGTCGCCCAGGTCGCGGGCGTCGCGATCATCACGGTCTGGACCGTCGGCACCACCGGCCTCATCTGGGGCGCGTTCAAGGCGCTCGGCCAGGCCCGCGTCAGCCGCGAACACGAGCAGGAGGGCCTCGACGTGAGCGAACACGGCGTCGAGACCTACCCCGAGTTCGGCGACGAGGGCGCGGCGGTCGCCGACGGCGGTTTCGTGAGTGATTCGAACGAAACCTCGTCGGAGCTCCGCTCCGACGGCGGGTTCGTGAGCGAAGAGAACCCCGTCCCCGCCGAACGCACCGCCGAGGAACGGAGTGACTGACCGATGACCGACGACACGCACACCGACGGTATCGACGCGGACGACCACGCGAACACGGACTCAACGATGACCGACAACGAGATTCGCACGGACGGCGGTCTGGAGAGCGAAGAGAATCAGACCTCGTCAGAGCTCCGCTCTGACGGCGGCGAGGAGGAACCGAACGACGGGGAGATCAAGATGGTGGTCGCGATGGTGCGGCCCGACAAGCTGGGCGACGTGAAGCAGGCGCTGGCGGAGATCGGCGCCCCGTCGCTGACGGTGACCAACGTCTCCGGCCGCGGCTCCCAGCCGGCGAAGAAGGGCCAGTGGCGCGGCGAGGAGTACGTCGTCGACCTCCACCAGAAGGTGAAAGTCGAGTGCGTCGTCGCGGACATCCCCGCCGACGACGTGGTCGACGCCATCGTCGAGGGCGCCAACACCGGCGAGAAGGGCGACGGCAAGGTGTTCGTCCTCCCCGTCGAGAGCGCCACGCAGATCCGCACGGGCAAGACCGGCCGGGACGCGGTCTGAGGCCCGGAGAGCCATGGTCGACATCGACGAGACGGACAGGCGGCTGGTCGACGCGCTGCTGGCCGACGGCCGCGCGAGCGCGAACGAGCTCGCCGACCGGGTCGGGATCGCCACCGCGACCGCGACCAAGCGCGTCCAGGCCCTCGAGGACGCGGGCGTCATCGACGGCTATCGCCCCGAGGTCGACTACGGCGCCTTCGGCTTCGAGGTGACCGCCGTCTTCAACCTCGACGTGGTCGGCTCCGGGATCGAGGCGGTCGTCGCCGACCTGGCCGGCGCGCGCAACATGGTCGGCGTCTACGAGGTCACCGGGAGCCAGGACGTGGTGGCCGTCGGCAAGTTCACCGACACGGCGTCGCTGAACGCCCGGATCAAGGAGCTGCTCGTCCGCGAGGAGGTCGAATCGGTCACCACGAACGTCGTGCTGGAGGTCGTCGCCGAGAACGACCCGCTCCCGCTCGCCGGGGACTGAGCGGGGACCGGGCGACCGCCGGATCGCCCGGGGCGACGCCGTTTTCCGGTCCGCCGGGTCGCGCCGTCGAGCCGACCTGCAGCCCCGGCGACGCCTCGCCGGCGGGCGACAGCCCGCGAGGGGTGAAGTGTAAGGTCTTAGTATTTGGGGCTGGGAGTACGCTGTACTATGAACGTCGCAGACGTAATGACGCCCCGCGAGGACCTCGTCACGGTCGAGTTGCCCGGTACCCGCGACGACGTCCTCGAGTACCTCCAGGAGCGGGCGTTCTCGTCGGTCCCGGTCGTCACCGAGGGCGACGACGGCGAACAGTTCCGCGGCCTCGTCTCCCGCGACGCCCTGATCGACCAGCCCGACGAGGACCAGCTCGCCATGCTCGTCGAGGAGGTCCCCACCACCGGCGCCGACGCGAGCCTCACGGAGCTGGCCGAGCTCATGCTCGCCGAGGGCGCCCGGCGGGTTCCCGTCGTCGACGGGCGGCTGGAGGGCATCGTCACCATCACCGACGTGGTCCGCGCCATCGCCACCGGCGACGTGGACGGCGAGGTGACCGTCGAGGGGCTCGCCCAGTCGGAGGTCAACTGCGTCTACGAGGGGGCGCCCCTGCCCGTCGCCGAGCGGGAGCTGTCCCACGCCGACGCCCCCTACGGCGTCGCGCTCGACGACGCCGGCGAGACCAGCGGGATGATCACCGAGGTCGACATCATCGACGTGGCCCGCGTCGTCGAGGGGGAGGAGGAGACCGGCGACAGCCTCGCCGCCGACGACGACGACTGGAAGTGGGAGAGCGTCAAGGCCGTCGGCTCCCGCTACATGCCCACCCGCAACGTCGAGATCCCGGCCGGTCCCGTCTCTGAGTTCATGACCGCCGACCTGGTCACCATCAGCGGCCGCCGCACCGCACAGGACGCCGCCCAGCTGATGATCGAACACGACATCGAGCAGATCCCGCTGGTCTCCGGCGACGACCTGACCGGCGTCGTCCGGGACATGGACCTGCTGGAGGCGCTTCGATGAGCGAGGGCGAGCAGCGGAGCGGCGCGGACGGCGCGAGCGACGACCGGAGCGGCGATCTCACCGAGCTCGCCAAGCGGCGGGGGTTCTTCCTGCAGAGCGCCGGCGCCTACGGCGGCGTCTCCGGCTTCTACACGTTCGGTCCCAACGGCGCGAGCCTCAAGGACAACGTCGAGGACTCCTGGCGCGGCCGGTTCACGGTCCGGGAGGGCAACATGGAGATCGACGCCCCCACCGTCATGCCCGAACCCGTCTTCGAGGCGTCGGGCCACCTCGACGGCTTCGACGACATGCTCGTCGAGTGTCCCGACTGCGGCGAGTCCCACCGCGCCGACCACGTCGTCGAGGACAACACCGACTACGAGGAAGCGGAGGGCCTCGGCCCCGACCGGGTCGGCGAGATCATCGCCGAGTACGAGCTCGTCTGCCCGACCTGCGGGACGGCCCTGGCCGGCCAGGCCATCGAGGACTTCAACCTCATGTTCGAGACGACGATTGGTCCCGGCTCCTCCTCGCCGGGCTACCTGCGGCCCGAGACCGCCCAGGGCATCTTCGTCGAGTTCCCCCAGCTGAAGGAGTACGCCCGCAACCAGCTGCCGTTCGGCGTCACCCAGATCGGCCGCGCCTACCGCAACGAGATCAGCCCCCGGAAGTCGCTGCTTCGCGTCCGGGAGTTCACCCAGGCCGAACTCGAGCTGTTCGTCGACCCCGAGAGCGACGAGGGGCCGGATCTGGAGTCCGTCGAAGACGTGGTCGCGCCCTTCTACGGGATCGACCAGCAGGAGAACGACGACGGCGACCCCCTCGAGATCACCGTCCGCGAGGCCCACGACCGCGGGCTGGTCGCCGACCCGTGGATCGCCTACTACCTGGGCGTCGCCGCCGAGTGGTACGAGTCCATCGGCGTCGACATGGACCGGTTCCGCTTCCGCCAGCACCTCTCCGGCGAGCGGGCCCACTACGCCGCGGACTGCTGGGACGCCGAGGCCGAGGTCGACGGCGACTGGATCGAACTCGCTGGCTTCGCCTACCGCTCGGACTACGACCTGTCGAAACACGACGAGTACTCCGACGACGACTTCACCGTCTTCCGGCAGTACGACGAGCCGGTCACCGTCGAGCGACCCACCGTCGACCCCGACATGAGCTACCTCGGCCCCGAGTTCGGCGGCGCCGCCGGCGACGTGGCCGACGCGCTGGCGGACCTCGCCGACGAAGACCCCGACGCCTTCCGCGAGGCCGAGGAAGACGCCGACGGCGAGGGCACCGTCACCGTCGAGGTC
Source organism: Halosimplex halobium (assembly GCF_051414055.1). NCBI lineage: Archaea > Methanobacteriati > Methanobacteriota > Halobacteria > Halobacteriales > Haloarculaceae > Halosimplex > Halosimplex halobium. The sequence continues at coordinate 75,432 of NZ_JBLKNX010000018.1, read as the reverse complement.
GACGGCGACTCGTACGAGGTGCCGGTGAGCCAGACCGGCTTCGCCGTCGAGGAGGTCACCGAGTCGGGCGAGCACTTCCTGCCCCACGTCGTCGAGCCGTCGCTGGGTATCGACCGCGCGCTGTACACGGTGCTGGACCACTGCTACCGCGAGGACGAGGTCGACGGCGAGGAGCGGACGTTCCTCGAACTCCCCGCGGAGGTGGCGCCGACGACCGTCGGCGTCTTCCCGCTGATGGACCGCGACGGGCTGGGCGAGCGCGCCCGCGAGGTCGCCGCGGACCTGCGCGAGCGGGGCCTGTCGGTCGCCTACGACGACTCGGGCGCCATCGGCCGGCGCTACCGCCGCCAGGACGAGGTCGGCACCCCCTTCTGCGTCACCGTCGACTACGCGACCATCGGCGAGGCCCGCGACGACGACGAGGGCGAGCCCGGCACCGTGACGGTCCGCGAACGGGACACCACCGCCCAGCGGCGGATCCCGATCGAGGACCTGGCCGACACGCTCGAAGCGCTGCGCGACGGCGACCTCGCGTTCGCGGACCTGTAGCTCCAGCCGCGGCGGACGCCGCGGACCGACACCCATGCGCGACGAGATACTCCGGCGGCTGGTCCACGCGAGCGGGACAGCGGTGCCGCTCGCGTACCTGTTCGTGCCGGGGATCGAGTGGATCCACGTCCAGGGGCTGCTGATCGGCGGCCTGCTCGTCGCGCTGGTCCTGGAGGTCGTCCGGCTGGTCGTCGGGCTGGACTGGTGGGTCTACGAGAAGCTCACCCGCGAGTACGAGCAGGACAACCTCGCCGGCTACTTCCTGGCAGTGTTCAGTATGGCGGCGGTGGCGCTCGCGTTCGAGCCGACCATCGCCGTGCCCGCCATCCTGATGCTGACCGTCGCCGACCCCGTTTCGGGGCTGCTGGGCTCGGGCGAGTTGCGCGCCGCCAAGGAGGTGACCGTCCTGCTGGTCACCTTCGCCGTCGCGACGCTGCTGGCGGTCCCGTTCGTCACGCCCCTGGCGGCCGTCCTCGGGGGCGCCGCCGCCACTGTCGCCGACGGCATCAAGCCCGTGATCCGCGGCTACGTCATCGACGACAACCTCTCGATCCCCGTCGCCAGCGCCGTCGCGATGGCCCTCGCCGTCGAGTTCCTCCCCGCCAGCCCGCTCTGAGTGGCCGGTCGCGGTCGGCGTGTCCGTCGGGCGCGACCACGAGCAGTCCGAGCGGATCGACCGCGGGTGATCCGTCACGCGACTGCGAGGCTTGCCACGGCAGGCCCGCCGTTCATCGGTCGCGCCCGGCAAGCCCGGGTATGCTCGACGACCCGGACTGGCAGGACTACCTCGGGACGGTCGTCCGCGACCGCGGGAAGCCGATCGGGACCGTCGTCGACTTCGACGCCGAGCGCGGGGAGTTCTACCTCGAACCCTCGCCGGAGATCGACCGGAACACCTGGGACGGGCTGGGCTGGGGCGACCGCGCCGACTACGACCGCAACTGGGAGGACGTGGACTACGACCGGTGGCGGGCGGGCGACAGCGACCTCCCCGTCGCCTACGACGAGTGGCCCTGTACCCTCCCGAACGCCCGGCTCGAAGAGAGCGAGGACGGCGAGGAACTGCGGCTGGTCAGCGCGACGTGAATCGGGACGTGAGACGGCGAACACCCACGTTTCAGTTCCGCCGCGGTACCTGAAGCCTTATCGGGCGGCGGGGCCAACCACGGACAAATGGCGACGACCGACGAGGCCGAGGGGGTGTCGGGGCCGCTCCTCGTGGACGGCTTCCTCGAGGACCGGACCTACCAGCGAAAGCTGGCCGACGCGGCCCTGGAGACCCACACCCTGGTCTGTCTCCCGACCGGCCTCGGCAAGACGACGGTGAGCCTGCTGGTCACCGCCGAGCGGCTGGCCGGCGACGCCGTCAACAAGTCCCTGCTGCTCGCGCCGACCAAGCCGCTGGTCACCCAGCACGCCGAGTTCTACCGCGAGGCGCTGGAGGTACCCGACGACGAGATCGTCGTCTACACCGGCGACACCCGGCCCGACGACCGCGCGGACCTGTGGTCGGGCGCCCGGGTCGTCGTCGCGACCCCCGAGGTCGTCGAGAACGACCTCGTCGGGAACCGGGTCGACCTGACCGACGTGGTCCACTGCACCTTCGACGAGTGCCACCGCGCGACCGGCGACTACGCGTACAACTACATCGCCGAGCGCTACCACGACGAGGCCCGCGACCCGCTGGCGACCGGGATGAGCGCCTCCCCCGGCGACGACGAGGAGGCCATCCTCGAGGTCTGCGGCAACCTCGGGCTCGCCCAGGTCGAGGTGATGACCGAGGACGACGCCGACGTGGCCGCCTACACCCACGAGACCACCGTCGACTGGGAGCGCGTCGAGCTCCCGGAGACGGTGATCGAGATCCGCGACGCGATCAACGACGTCATCGAGGACCGGCTCTCGAAACTGCGCGAGTTGGGCGTCACGAACACGAGCAAGCCCGACGTGTCCGAGCGCGAGATCCAGAAGATCCAGGGCAAGCTCCGGGACCTGATGAACAACGACCAGTCGGAGGGCTACGAGGGGATGAGCCTCCTCGCGGAGGTGCGAAAACTCCGGACCGCCGTCACGTACGCCGAGACACAGAGCGTCGAGAGCCTCCGGCGGTACTTCGAGCGGCAGAAGCAGGCCGCCCGTTCGTCGGGCGCGTCGAAGGCCGACCAGCGGATGGTCTCCGAGCCCAAGGTCCGGGAGGCGATCCGCCGCGCGGAGGAGTACGACGACCTGCACCCGAAGTTCCGGCGGACGCGGATGCTGATCGCCCAGACGCTCGGCATCGAGGACGGCGAGCGGGTCATCGTCTTCACCGAATCGCGCGACACCGCGGAGACGCTGACGGATTTCCTCGGCGAGCACTTCCAGACCCGCAAGTTCGTCGGCCAGTCCGACACCGAGGGCAGCGACGGGATGACCCAGAACGAACAGCAGGAGACGCTAGACGAGTTCCGCGCCGGGGAGTTCGAGGTGCTCGTCTCCACGTCCGTCGCCGAGGAGGGGCTGGACGTGCCGGAGGTCGACCTGGTGCTGTTCTACGAGCCCGTCCCGACCGCCATCCGCGCGATCCAGCGGAAAGGGCGGACCGGCCGCCAGACCGAGGGCGCGGTGTCGGTGCTGCTCGCGGAGGACACCCGCGACGAGGCGTACTTCTGGAAGGCGCGCAACGACCAGAAGCGCATGGAGGAGGAGCTGCGCTCGCTGAAGTCGATGGCCGGCGAGATCGAGAGCGAACTCACCCAGACCGGGATGGACGAGTTCGCCGCGGCCGGCGCGGAGGAGATACCCGGCGATCAGCCGGCTCCACACGAAACGGGGGGCGAAGCGGCGAGCGACGGTGAGGAGGTCGCAACCGGGTCGGAGGACGACGCAACCGAGGCGGAGGGAGCCGAAGCCGAACCGGAGGAGTCCGCAACCGCCTCGCAGCCGTCCGTCGGCGGCGGTGAGGGCGCCGGCGGCGACACCGATGGCGACAATACCGGCGGTGACGACGATGGCCAGGCGGGACTCGACGCGTTCGCGGGGGAAGCGGACCCGGACGAGAGCGGCGACGACTCCGCCGACCGCGACGAGCCCGACGGGGAAGTGGCGACCGCGAGCGCGGACGACGAGACCGTCGAGGTCGTCGTCGACCAGCGGGAACTCGACGCGTCGATCGCGAAGGACCTCTCGCGGCAGGACGGGGTGGAGACGCGTCTGGAGACGCTGGCGGTCGGCGACTACGTGCTCTCCGACCGGGTGGTCGTCGAGCGCAAGACCGTCGCGGACTTCCTCGACACGCTGACCGGCGGCGACGAGCGCTCGCTGTTCGAGCAGCTCACCGACGCCGCCCGCTACTACGCCCGGCCGGTCGTCGTCATCGAGGGCGAGGACCTCTACGGCGAGCGCAACGTCCACCCCAACGCGATCCACGGGGCGCTGGCCTCCATCGCCGTCGACTTCGGCGCGAGCGTCCTCCGGACGAGCGACGAGGGGGAGACGAGGGACCTGCTGGCGACCGTCGCGAGCCGCGAGCAGGAAGAGGAGGACCGGACCGTCAGCGTCCACGGCGAGAAGAGCTCGAAGACGCTGGCCGAACAGCAGGAGTACGTCGTCGGCAGCGTCGCCGAGGTGGGACCGGTGACCGCCGAGTCCCTGCTCGCGGAGTTCGGCAGCGTCGAGGCGGTGATGACCGCCGACGCCGACGAGCTCACGGCGGCCGACGGCGTCGGCGAGGTCACCGCCGAACGTATCCGCGAAGTGGTGGGAAGCGACTACGACGGCTGATCCCGGCGGTCGACCGCCGGACCCGACTGCGGTATCCCGGTCCGAGCACCCCTTCGTTTCGAGTCGAGATTTTGAACAATCCGAACAACGATTACCCCTGGGTTCGAAGCCGACGACAGCAGGGGGCTACAGATGAGCGACGGCATGCAATGGATCGTCAGGTTCGAGTTGCCGAACGGGGGACCAGGGCCGGATACGGTCGCGAGCGAGGACCTCGCGGCCGAGTTCGACGCCGTGGTCGTGCTCCTGTTGCGAGACCACTACTGTCAGGTATCCCGCGAGCGCGCCACGGCCTACAGCGAGGCGTTCGACGAGTTCGCCGCCGAGGACGTGGCCGTCGTCGGCGCGCTCCCGGACACCGCCGAGCGGGCCGGCTACTGGCGGCGCCGCTACGACCTGACCTATCCCGTCCTCGCCGACTCCTCGGAGGGCCCGGCCGCCGACGCCGGCGCCGGCGCCGACGCCGGGGCGGCGACGGCGATGACCGACGGGACGCCGCGGTTCGACGCCTTCGCGGACATCGAAGTCGGCGTCGACACGCTGCCGGGGATCGGCGTCCTCGACACCCGCCAGCAGTTCCCGCGACTCGTCCACACCGAGGGCGGCGAGACCCTCCAGGAGTGTCCGGGCCCAGAGGAAGCGCTCGACGCCGCCCGGGACGCGCTCGGGACGTGAGGACGGAGATCCGCGGGAAGGGGGAACCCGCGGTGGAGAGGTTCTCCGGACGGTCGTTCGTGGTGGGGAAATTCTTCGCGGTGTGACGGCGCGTCTCAGTACGACCCCGAGAGCGCGCCGAGGGCCTCGGCCGCCTCGCGCGCGGCCGCGAGGTGGTCGCGGGCGCGACGGGGGTCCTCGCAGTTCTCCGCGCGCTCGGCCTGCTTGCGGAGCGTCCGGACCAGCGACGCGCGGGCTGCACCGAACTCGTCGTCCGACTCGCCGGCGACCGGAGCGTCCGCCGGTTCGGACGGCGACGGGGTCCGGGACCGACGCTCCTGCGACTGACCGGCCCGACCTCCCGACTGGGGCGGCTGTCGCTGGTCCTGCTGGTGCTGGCTCTGCCGGCGCTGGTTCGGCTGTTCCGTGCCCGTCGGCCGGTCGGCGTTCGCGGACTGGCCGGTGTCCGTCGGCTGACCGGTGTCCGCGTTCCGCTGACCGGCGTCCGCGTTCGACTCCTGGGCGCGCGACTGGTCGCTCCCGGAGTCGTCGGCGCCGGTCCGGACCGCGGGCCCGTCGGGCTGTTTGATCTCGATGTGACCGGGCGTGTCGCCGTTCTGGGCCTCCGCAGGTCGATCGGCGCTCGTGTCGCCCGCGTCGGCGGCGCCCTGGTCGGCCCCCCCTGTGTCGGCCGTGGCGCCCTCGTCGGGTGTCTGGACGGGCTCGTCGACCTGTCCGTCGTCCTCGGCGGCCTCCTCGACGGCCTCGTCGTTCGTGACCACGCGCTGGCAGGTGGGGCAGAACTCGTCGCCGTCGTAGCGGAAGATGGGGTCGCCGCAGTCGTTGCAGTGGGCGTTGGTCATCGTCGCGCCCTTCAGCAACAGATCGCTCATCCGCTCGCTGGCCTCCCGCTTCTGTTTGTCCTGTTCGTACTTTTCGCGGAGCCGCTCCCGTTCGGCCTCCTTGTCGAAGTCGCTCATACCCGTAGGATACCGGCCGCTCCCAAAAAGGCCGTCGCCACGGCCGCCCGAGCGACGGCCCGACCGTTCGCCGTCGTTATCGACACCTGTCGAACACAGAATGGACGAACGACGGCCCCAGCGGACGGGTTTCGATACTTTTACCCCCGGAACGTGGGAACAGATCACGTGATATGACGAAAGTCAGCATCGTCGGTGCGGCAGGCACCGTCGGGGCGGCAGCGGGGTACAACCTTGCGCTCCGGGACATCGTCGACGAGCTGGTGTTCGTGGACATCCCGGACAAGGAAGACGAGACGGTAGGCCAGGCGGCCGACACCAACCACGGCGTCGCCTACGACTCGAACACGACCGTCCGGCAGGGCACCTACGAGGACACCGCCGGCTCGGACGTGGTGGTCATCACGGCCGGCATCCCGCGGTCGCCCGGCCAGACCCGCATCGACCTGGCGGGCGACAACGCGCCGATCATGGAGGACATCGGCTCCTCGCTGGCCGAGCACAACGACGACTTCGTGACGGTGACGACCTCGAACCCCGTCGACCTGCTCAACCGCCACCTCTACGAGACGGGCGACCGGGCTCGCGAGAAGGTGGTCGGCTTCGGCGGCCGGCTCGACTCCGCGCGCTTTCGCTACGTCCTCTCCGAGCGGTTCGACACGCAGGTCGGCAACGTCGAGGCGACGATCCTCGGCGAGCACGGCGACGCGCAGGTCCCCGTCTTCTCGAAGGTCCGCGTCGACGGCCGCGACCCCGACTTTTCCGCCGACGAGCGCGAGGAGATCCTCGAAGACCTCCAGGAGTCGGCGATGGACGTCATCGAGCGGAAGGGCGCGACCCAGTGGGGCCCCGCGACGGGCGTCGCCCACACCGTCGAGGCCATCCTCCGGGACACCGGCGAGGTGCTCCCCTGCTCGGTCGCCCTCGACGGCGAGTTCGGCTACGACGACACGGCCTTCGGCGTCCCAGTCAAGCTCGGGTCCGACGGCGTCGAGGAGGTCGTCGAGTGGGAACTCTCCGAGTACGAACGCGACCTGATGGACGACGCGGCCGAGAAGCTCTCCGACCAGTACGGGCGGATGACGAGCGAGGAGTGACCGGCGGACTCCGGCGGGCGAGGCGGGTCGGATCGGGGCGAACCTGACGGCCGAATCCCGGCCGGCCGAACACCGGGATTCGGCCGGGCACCGGGGTCAACCGCCCCGCTGGGGATCCGGCCGGTCGGTTCGGCGCTCGCGGCGCCCCTCGTCGAGTGCGTCGTCGGACACTCGCTCGTCGAGCAGTGAGGCCCACTCCTCGAGGTGCGATCGCTGGCGAGTCACGGGTACCCCTCCGTTGGGACGAGTATCGACGGCCGAGAGTATAACGATTGTGCCTGCACGCGTGACCGCCGGACGGCAGCGGGTCGGCGGTTGATCCCCGTCCCGAATCTGTTCGCTGGACGGGGTCCGCCCCTGCTCCCGAAGCGTCACGGCCCTGCTCTCGAACCGTGTTCGACCCTGCTCCCAAAGCGTGTTCGACCCTGCTCCCGGAGCGTGTTCGTCCACCGCGCTCAGAACGGGTACCGGCGCGGTTCGCGCTGGACGGATACCCACTTGGGCTCGGTGAACTCCCGGAGCGCCGCCTCGCCGTTGTAGCGGCCGATCCCCGAGGCCTTCGTCCCGCCGAACGGGACGTGCGGTTCCTCGTTGATCGGCTGGTCGTTGACGTGGACCATCCCGGCGTCGACCCGGTCGGCGACCCCCTCCGCGCGGCCGAGGTCGCCGCCGAAGACCGCGGCCGCGAGGCCGTACTCGGTGTCGTTGGCCAGTTCGACGGCCTCGTCGTCGTCCGCGAACGCGATCACGGGCGCGACCGGGCCGAAGTGCTCGTCACACGCCGCGGGCATGTCGTTGGTCACTCCCGAGAGGACGGTCGGGGCGACCACGAGCGACTCGTCCGCGTCGAGGTCCTCGGTCGCAACGGGTTCGCCCCCCGTTTCGAGTGCGGCGCCGGCGTCGACGGTATCCTCGACGAATCCGAGGACGCTGTCGCGCTGGCGCTCGTCGACGAGCGGGCCGACGACGGTGTCCTCGTCGTGGGCGCTCCCGGCCGGAAGCGCTTCGAGGCGGTCGGTCAGCCGGTCGACGTACTCGTCGACCAGCGACTCGTGGACGAGGTGGCGGTTGATCGAGATGCAGGCCTGGCCGCTGTGGTAGACGGTGCCGTAGACGGCCGCGTCGACCGCCCGGTCGAGGTCTGCGTCGGCGAGGACGACGAACGGCGCGTTGCCCCCGAGTTCGAGCGCGGGGAGCGCCATCGAGTCGACCGCCCGCTTGCCGACGCGGGTGCCCACCTCGGTGGAGCCGGTGAACGCGACCACGTCGGCCTCGGCGTGACCCGACACGGGATCCCCGATCTCGTCGTCCCGGCCAGTGACGACGTTGAGCAGCCCCGGGTCGAGTCCCGACTCCTCGAACAGCCGGGCGAGGGCGAGCCCGCCGGAGACCGGCGTGGCCGGTGCGGGTTTGAGGACGACGGCGTTGCCGAGCGCGAGCGCCGGCGCGACCGCGCGGACCGCGAGACTCAGCGGGAAGTTCCACGGCGTGATGACCGCGACGACCCCCGCGGGGACCCGCTTGACCTGGTTGTCCTTCCCCGCGATCAGCGAGTCGCGGTACTCCCCGGAGAGGCGGGTGGGAAGACTCGCGGCCTCCTGTGCCATCCCCTTCGCCGTCATCACCTCGAACTTCGCCTTCGTCGCGGTGCTCCCCGACTCGGCGGTCAGAAGCGCCACGAAATCCTCGAAGTAGTCGTCGACGGCGTCGACGAATCCCCGGAGTACCGACGCCCGCCGGTGGGGCGGCGTGTCGGCCCACTCGGGCTGAGCGGCGGCGGCCGCTTCGAACGCCCGGTCGATGTCGTCGGAGGTGCCCGCGGGGACCGTCGCGGCCGGCTCCCGGGTCGACGGGTCGACGACCTCGATACCGTCGCGGTCACCCCGGTCGAGCCACTCGCCGTCGACGTACTGGACTCCCCAGTCGCTCTCGATGGAGAGCGACCCCTCCGACGGGTCTGTCTCCTGGTGTGCCATGCGCTAGCGTACTCGGTAAGCAGGCAAAAAGATCGTGATGGTTACGCGGTTTCGGCAGGTGATATCGCGGCCGGGACCGATAGTCGGGAGAGGACAGTCGAGTCGAAAGCGGGGGTGCGGCGCAGGAGGGGGCTCAGGCGTCGGCCTGGCGCCAGGTCTCGGGCACCTGGATGCTGTAGCGCCCGTCTTCCTGGAGCGCGATGATGTACTCCTCGCGGTCGTACAGCTCCATCAGGTTGAGTTCGTACTGACCGGGCTCGACGACGCGGATGCTCTCGAACTGGTCGTTGAGTTCCTCGCGGAGTTCGGCGAGGTCCGGCCGGTCGGCCCGTTCGGCGTCCGGCTGTTCGGCGACCGGGCGGTCGGGTTCCTCGGCGCGCTCGGCGTCCTGCCCGTCGGCGGGTTCGCCGGCCGCCGCGTCTCCGTTCGCTATCGGGGTGTCGACCTCGCTGGTCTCGGCGGTCGCGTCGTCGCTGTCCGCCGCCTCGAACCCCTCGCTATCGGGCATCTCGTCGGGGTCGACCAGCTGGCTGCGCGCGTCGGCCTGGGCGGTGTCCTCGGTCCCGGGGTCGGACTCCGCGACGATGATATCGTCGTCCCCGCCCGCCAGTCCGTCCGCGGGGTCAGGGGCATCTGCCGGGTCGGGCGCGTTCGCGGGGTCGGAGGTATCGGCAGTCGCCGCCGAACTCGTCTCGGCCGCCCCGGACTCCGCCGGGGGGCGCGCCTCGGTGGCGTCGCTGCCGGCCGAACCGCCGACCAGGTCCCGGACCGTCGCGGCGGCGTTGCCGACCGTCCGGCTCACGGAGTCGCCCGGCCGATCCGTCGGCTCCGGCGGCGAGTCCGGCGTCGAACCGGGAGCCCCGCCGTCGTCCGGACCAGTCGAACTGCTCGCGTCGTCGCCGGGCGAGTCGTCGAAGCCGTCGGGGCGGAACTGGAACTTCGTGCCGCCACACTCCGGACACCCCGACAGCATCTCCTTGGAGCCGTCGGCGAACGTCCGGTCGCAGTTCGTACACTGGTGGGGCATACCTTGGCTATTTCCGCGAGACGAGCGCGCTGATGAGAGTTTCGTCCTTGTGGAGCGTCTCGATCTGGTTGGCCGGCCCGATCACCGTGAGCTTCTTGGTCTCCTCCTTGCCCATGAGGCGGCCGAGCAGGCTCGAGTCGTCGGCCTGGGACTTGGGGTAGGTCTCGATCTCGATGCCGTTGAACTCGTCGGGGCTGATCTCGGTCATGGTGACCTCGATGAGCCGCGACTCCTCGTCGGGCGTGAGGCCGGCCTCGAGGATGACGATGTTGTTGTCCCGGACGCCGTCGAGGATCATCCGGATCTTCTCCATCGTCGTCTTGCCGTCCATGCGCTCGGCGCTGATCAGGTCGATCTGCACTCCGTCTTCGTCTTCGGGGTGTTTGGCTTCGGCCATGGTTGTCACCCGAAGTACTCCGCGATCTGGTCGTACACTTCGTCCATGTTGTCACCTTCGAGGGCCGACAGCTCCGTCGTCTCGTGTTGCGGGAACGCGTTGCGGATCCGCTGGACCGACGACTCCTCCAGGTCGATCTTGTTCGCCAGGATCAGCACGGGCAGGTCCTGGCTCTCGATGATCCCGATGAGCATCGTGTTGACCTGGGTGAACGGGTCCTCCGTGGAGTCGAGCACGTAGATGACCCCGTCGACGTCCTCCCGGAGCCAGTGCATCGCCTCCGCGACGCCCTCCGTCGCCTCCCGCGAGCGGCGGACCGCGTCGTCTTTCTCCATGTCGTGTTCGAGAAACTCCGTGTAGTCGACCTTCGTCGTCACGCCAGGCGTGTCGACGATGTCGATGTTGACCGTCTTGCCGTCGCGCTCGATCTCGACGTCTTCCTTCCTGCGAGCCCGGCGCGTCTCGTGGGGAACGTGACTCTCCGGGCCGACCGCGTCGCCGGTCCAGTCCCGGGCGATGCGGTTGGCCAGCGTCGTCTTCCCCGCGTTCGGCGGGCCGTAGATGCCGATACGTTTCGGGTCCTCCTCCGAGAACAGCGTCGACGCCGCCCTCGAAATGCTGTCTTTGAGCTCTGTGAACAGTCCCATCCTATCCTCCTGCGCCGCGGCGGCGCATCTGAGCGAATAAGCCGCTCCGACTCACTTAAGCCTACGTCAGACATATATAAATATCCGGATAGAACGGAGGGATTCGCTCGATTTACGGTCCCTTCCGCTGATTTACGGAGTCGGCCGCGACTGCCGCTCTTTCCGGGTCAACCGCGACTACAGCAGGAAGCCACCAGTCTGGGTATCGGACGGAGACCAGAAGGGACCGCCCGCCGAGGAGCGGTCCGGAATGTCGACTGAGAACGGGTCCGACGGTTGGGCGAGAACGGGTCGAACGGTTGCCGAGACCGGTTCGGATGGTTGACCGACCGCTCCGGTGACCGAACGAGCTGGGATCGGACGATTCGACGGGCGGAAACCCGACCCCCACCCCTTCGTTTCAACTGGAACGGGGGCCGCCCGTGGGGGTGGTTCGAGGAGCGGTCGAACCCGTTGCTACTTCGGGGTCGGAATCGGATGCGTGTCGGTCATTCTAGATTTGTCTAGAATAACCTGTGGTGATTTCAGGATAACTAGAGGGTATAGATCCTCTACAACTAGACACGAACGTAGACGAAATATTGTTTTCTCTCTGGTGCGGGTTTGGTTTTACGGTCTAGATAGTAAATCTTTCTCTCTAGCAGGCTCGGGTGATCCCGCTGGGACCCCCCACCCCCTCTTGTCGCGTTCCACCCGAAACGAAGGGGTGGGGGTGTTCCGCCGGTTCGTGTTCGATACCAGTCACAGATCGCGGCGGCTGGACCGCCGTCCGATCTCCCGGTCACTCCGGTTGTCGGTTCGACCGACGAAATCGCCCGAATATACGCGCTAACGTCCGTTCGCTGGACGATCGCGGCTGGACTCCGATCACCCCTGCGACGGTCACCGAAATATTTAATATCGTATCAACCACGGGTTCTTGTGGTTCAACTGGACTCGCCGTAATCTTCGAGATCGACTGAACACGGCGATATCATCGACTGGAGTCGCGCTCTGCGGGTGCGCGGCGACACTTCCAGGCGAAACGGAGGGGTTCGGATACGCGGTACTACAACGACTACGATGAACGGGGACGACACAGACCAGGACACGACGCTCGATTCACAGCGGTTCGTGGATGGAGCGGGCGAGGACGGCGAACAGGCACCCCCGACGGCGGACGGGGAAGAATCGACCGGGCGCGACGGCGACCGACAGACAGACGACGGGGGGAGTTCGACGGACGGCGACTCGGGGAACGGCGACTCCCAGGGAGACGACTCGCCGGGGGACGATTCACCCGGCGACGACTCGTCGGACGCTGACCCGGCGTCCCCCGAAGGGGGCGACCCGTCGAGTAGCGTCCGGGGGAGCGTCGGGTCCGCCGACGTCGACCTCGACGCCGGGGGCGATGGGGTCGACTCGTCGGTGCTCGACGACGTGATGCTCGACGACGTGGGCTCGGAGGACACCGAGGAGGCCTCCCAGGGGCTGTTCGACGACCTGCTGGCCGGCGACCCCATCTTCGAGAACAAGGAGGTCCTCCGACCGTCCTACACGCCGCGCAAGCTTCCCCACCGCGAGGAGCAGATCAACAACATGGCGACCATCCTCGTGACCGCGCTCCGGGGAGACTCCCCGTCGAACATCCTCATCTACGGGAAGACGGGGACGGGCAAGACCGCCAGCGCGAAGTTCGTCAGCACGGAACTGGAATCTACCTCCCAGAAGTACGAGGTCCCCTGCGAGGTCGAGTACATCAACTGCGAGGTCACGGACACGCAGTACCGCGTGCTCGCCCAGCTGGCCAACAAGTTCATCGAGAAAAACGAGGCGGTCATCGACGAGGAGCTCGACGAGCTCGCGGACCTGCGCGAGCGCGCACGGGACGATCCGACGGCCCTGGCGGACACCGAGTACGACTCGGCCGCCGCCGTCGAGGACCGCATCGAGCAGCTGGAGGACGACCGCGACTCCTTCGAGCAGGTCCCGATGACCGGCTGGCCCACGGACAGGGTCTACAGCACCTTCTTCGACGCCGTCGACTACCACGAGCGGGTGGTCGTCATCATGCTCGACGAGATCGACAAGCTCGTCGAGAAATCGGGCGACGACACCCTCTACAACCTCTCGCGGATGAACTCCGAGCTGGAGCGGTCGCGGGTCTCGATCATGGGCATCTCCAACGACCTGAAGTTCACCGACTTCCTCGACCCCCGCGTCAAGTCCAGCCTCGGCGAGGAGGAGATCGTCTTCCCGCCCTACGACGCCAACCAGCTGCGGGACATCCTCGAACACCGCGCCGAGGTCGCCTTCGAGGGTGACGCGCTCACCGACGACGTGATCCCCCTGTGTGCGGCCTTCGCCGCCCAGGAACACGGTGACGCCCGCCGAGCGCTCGATCTGCTCCGGACCGCGGGCGAACTCGCCGAGCGCGACCAGACCGACGACGTCAACGAGGACCACGTCCGCAAGGCCCAGGAGAAGATCGAGCTCGACCGGGTGGTCGAGGTGGTCCGCACCCTCCCCACCCAGTCGAAGCTCGTCCTGTTCGCGATCATCATGCTGGAGAAGAACGGCGTCCACAACATCAACACCGGCGAGGTGTACAACGTCTACCAGCGCCTCTGCGAGGAGATCGACGTCGACACGCTCACCCAGCGGCGGGTCACCGACCTCATCTCCGAACTCGATATGCTCGGTATCGTCAACGCCGTCGTCGTCAGCAAGGGCCGCTACGGCCGCACCAAGGAGATCTCCCTGTCGGTCCCCATCGAGGAGACCGAGGCCGTGCTCCTGTCGGACTCGCGGCTCTCGGACATCGAGGACACGCAGCCGTTCGTCCAGACCCGGTTCGACAGCGACAACTGAGCGGACACCGAGACCTCTCACCGGGGATTTCGCCCCTACCTGCGGACCGACTACGGAGCGACGGCGCTGCGGTTCCCCGACCCGGCCGCCAGCGCCGGGTCGGCCGTCCCGTCCGGTACCGGGTCAGCCGCCCCGTCCGGTACCGGGTCGCCCGTCCCGTCCGGTACCGCGGCGGTCGCGCCGGTCGGTGCGGCGCGGAACCCGTCGGCGCACCGCTCGTTGCGCAGCCGGATGCAGCCGAGCTTCGGGATCCGGACCTCCGCGGTCCCGACGATCCACCCGGGCTTGACCGGGCCGCTGAGCGGGTCGGCCTGCGCCTGGTCGTAGGCGCCGTTCGCGTCGCCCTTCGTGATGAACCCGGCGTGGGGCGCCGGGCAGGTCGGCAGCGCCTCGTCGGCCGTCTCGCCGCACTCGCTGTAGCGGCCGATCGACTGCCGGTCGGCCTCGTCGTACCAGTTCTCGCCTTCCTCGACGTAGAACATCGCCCGGTGGATGATCGGCGTGGCGCTCGCGCTCCCGTCCGGTTTGTAGACGATCACGTCCCCGGCTCGCTGGAACTTCCGGTAGTCGCTGTCCTGGCCCGACTGCAGCGTGACGACGCCGGTCCCGTCGACCGCGCCGTCGCCCGGGAACCGCTCCTCTTCCATCACGAACACCAGGTCGCCGGTGCTCATGTGCGGTTCCATGCTCCCGCTCTCGATCGCGACCATCGGCGGCCAGACGCCGCTGACCGCGAACAGCAGGGCGCCGACCAGCAACACGGCCAGCGCGCTCGACACCACGTCGACCACGAAGGTCCGCAGCCCGCTCCCCCCGGCCGTCTCCTCGCCGGCACTCGACCGGTGTGGGGCGGGGGCGTCGGCCGCCGCCTCGCCGCGGTTGACGGCGACACCCGAGGTCCCGTCGCTGGCCCGGGTTCCCGGGGGATCGCCCCGGTTCCCCTCCGTTTCGGACGCCCGACTCTCCTCTGTTTTGGACGCCCGACCCCCCTCCGTTTCGGACGCCCGACCCCCCTCCGTTTCGGACGCCCGACCCCCCTCCGTTTCGGACGCCCGACCCCCCTCCGTTTCGGACGCCCGGTTCTCCCCTGATTCGGGGACTCCGCCCGACCCCGCCCGACCCCGCCCGTCGTCGGTTTCGGCGTCCGGTTCCTCCTCGGCGGTCGCGTCTCGATCGGACGGTGCGTCGTCGACACCCCCGGGATCCGGGCCGGCCTCCGCCGGTCCGCTTCCGTCGTCGGTCTCGCCGGGGCCGGTCCCGTCGTCCCCACCCGGTCGGTCACCGCCGTCGACGGGCCGGTCGGGATCCTCGGACGGCGGTTCGTCGTCGCGGGGCGGACTCATTGCCGGCCCGTTGGGTCAGTGGCGGTTTGAATGTTCTGACCCGCCCCCGACCGGCCGCGGCCCCGCGGTCCGCTACGCTTTTGCGGACTGCCGCCGATCACCGACTGTGCCGCTCGAGACGCCGGTTCACGTCGCCAACGAGCTCGCCAGGCGGGGGTACAACGCCGAACCCGAGGCGGTCACCCTCCTCGCCGGGACCCCCGACCCCGCCGGCGCCCTCGACCGTACACTCGAAACCGTCCCCGACGACGCGGTCAAGCTCACCGCCGACCACGTCAAGGAGGTCGTCGATACCCGCTCGCGGTCCAGCGATCCGGCCAGCGGAACCGAACCGGACCCGACCGCTGAAAGTGCCGCCGAACCGCCGACGGAAGACCCCTCTGTTTCAACTGGAGACGACGCCCCCGAACCGGCGGACGGGGGCGGGGACCCTGCAGTCGAAACGAAGGGGTCCGCCACGGGCGAGGACGGCGCCGCGACCGACGAACAGGGACAGTCACCGGCGGATCCGGACGGGGCGTCACCGGCCGGCTCCGGGGTTCCGTCGGGATCCGGGTCCGGCGGGGGAACCGATCCGGACCGGACGGATGCGACAGCCGATCCGGGCCCGACGGACAGGACGGGCGCGGGGGGCGGTCGGACGCCGGCCGACCCCGACGAGCAGTCGGTCGCGATCGAGGGCGACTTCCAGAGCACGGGGACCGGCGAGTACTCCGATTTCGTCGCGGTGTTCCGCGACCGCTACGAGACGCTCTCGAAGCAGCTGCGCGGGCGGGTCAACCACCGGCCAACCGACGCCATCGAGTCGATGCCGGGCGGCAGCGAGGCGGCGCTGGTCGGCATGGTCTCGGACATCCGCTCGACCGCGAGCGGCCACTGGCTGGTCGAGCTGGAGGACACCAACGGCACCTTCCCCTGTCTGGTGATGAAAGACCGCGACATCGCCGACCTGGTGAACGAACTCCTGCTCGACGAGGTGATCGCCGTGGACGGCACGCTCGCCGACGACGGCGGCATCCTCTTCGTCGACTCGCTGTACTTCCCCGAGATCCCGCGCACCTACGAACCGTCGACCGCCGACCGCGAGGTCGAGGCGGCGCTCATCAGCGACGTGCACGTCGGCAGCCAGGAGTTCGAAGCCGACGCGTGGCACCGCTTCACCGACTGGCTGCACACCGCCGACGCCGACCGGGTCGAGTACCTCCTCATCGCCGGCGACATGGTCGAGGGCGTCGGCGTCTACCCGGACCAGGACGAGGAGCTCGACATCGTCGACATCTACGAGCAGTACGAGCGGTTCAGCGAGTACCTCAAGGAGGTGCCCGGGGACGTGGAGATCGTCATGATCCCGGGCAACCACGACGCGGTCCGGCTGGCCGAACCCCAGCCCGCCTTCGACGAGGAGCTCCGGTCGATCATGAGCGCCCACGACGCCCGTATCTCGGGCAACCCCTCGACCGTGACCGTCGAGGGCGTCGACGTGCTGATGTACCACGGCGTCTCGCTGGACGAGGTGATCGCCGAGCTACCCGACGAGAAGGCCAGCTACGACGAGCCGCACAAGCCGATGTACCAGCTGCTGAAGAAACGCCACGTCGCCCCGCAGTTCGGGGGGCAGACCCGCCTGGCCCCCGAAGAGGAGGACCACCTCGTCATGGAGACGGTCCCCGATATCTTCCACTCCGGCCACGTCCACAAGCTGGGGTACGGCAAGTACCACAACGTCCTCACCATCAACTCCGGCTGCTGGCAGGCCCAGACGGACTTCCAGAAGAGCGTCAACATCGACCCCGACGTGGCCTTCGCCCCTATCGTCTCGCTGGACACGCTCGACCTGCGGATCCACGACTTCGAGTAGGCCGGCGCGCGCACCCCCTCACTTCGGGTGGAACTACCCGCTCACCCGAGCAGCGGCGTCTCCTCGCCGGCGACGACCAGGATCAGTCCGACGAGCGCGAGCACCGGGTAGGCGGGGTGAGCGGCGGCGAACTCGACGAGCGCCGCAGCGGCGCCGCTGTCGGCGAGGGTCGTCGCGGCGTTCGACCCGGACTGGCCGGGGACCGAGAGCCCCTGGGGCGTGCCGAGACTCGCGGCGGTGACGGCCGCCGTACAGACGAGCGTCACCAGCCCGGCGATCCGCAGGGTCTGTCCGTCGAGGACCGTTCCGGTTCCGGGGTTCCCGCCGAGTCGCGCCATCGAACGTGGGCAGGCGTCACGACCGGATAAATCTACGTCAGACGCCTATCGCTGCGACCGTCTCAGCCCCCGATCAGCGGCGTCTCATCGCCGGCGGCGACGAGGACGAGCCCGACCACCACCGCGGCCGGGTAGGCGGGGTGGGCGGCGCCGAACTCGACGAGGGCGGCGACCGCGCCCGCGTCGGCGAGGAAGGCGGCGGTTCCGCCGGCCGTCTCCCCGCTGCCCGAGGCGCTTCCCGTGGAGACGCTGACCGCGGCGACTCCGATCGACAGGACGATCATGAGCGACCCGACGACCCGCAGCACGTGCGCGCTAACCGTCGTTACCAGCCGCGACCAGAGACCGGAGGAACTCATTGCCGGATACGTACGGCTTCCAGGAACTTAACTGCGCGTTAGATACGACAGGGGGCGCCCCCGGTCCGGTCGACACCCTCCGGATCGGAATCCCCCCGGACCGGGTCGGCGGGAGCGGCGGTCGGGAGCGAACGAGTTCGGCCGGGCCGAAATCCTGCCGGAAGCGGCGACAGCGGGCGGGTCTCGCCGGGCCGAGGGGACTTATGTGAGCGGCGGCCGTCAGTCGATCCCATGTCCGACGACTGGGACCCGGCGACGAAGGCACTGCACGTTGGCCAGGAGGAACCCGACGCGGCGACCGGCGCGCGCGCGCCGCCGATCTACCAGACCACGAGTTACGTCTTCGAGGACGCCGACGACGCCGCCCAGCAGTTCGCGCTGGAGAAGCCGGGCCACATCTACTCGCGGCTGATGAACCCGACGAACGCGATGCTCGAGGAGCGGCTCGCCTCCCTGGAGAACGGCGCCGCCGCGGTCGCCACCGCCTCCGGGATGGCCGCCTTGAACCTCGCCACCTTCATGCTCGCGGACGTGGGCGACAACGTCGTCACCGCGTCGTCGCTGTACGGCGGCACCTACACCTACTACACGCACACGGCGCCGCGGATGGGCGTCGAGGCGCGGTTCGTCGACACGCTCGACTACGAGGCCTACGAGGAGGCCATCGACGACGACACCGCCTACGTCCACCTCGAAACCATCGGCAACCCCGCGCTGGTCACGCCCGACATCGAGCGGATCGCCGACATCGCCCACGACCACGGCGTCCCGCTGTTCGTCGACAACACCTTCGCGACGCCGCATCTCTGCCAGCCGATCGACCACGGCGCCGACCTCGTCTGGAACTCCACCACGAAGTGGATCCACGGCCACGGCACGACCGTCGGCGGCATCCTGGTGGACGGCGGCTCCTTCCCCTGGGACGAGCACGCCGAGAGGTTCCCGGAGATCGCCGAGCCGAACCCCGCCTACCACGGCGTCAACTTCCGCGAACGGTTCGGCGACGCCGCGTTCACCTACGCCGCGGTCGCCCGCGGGCTGCGCGATCTGGGCTGTCAGCAGTCGCCGTTCGACTCGTGGACCACGATGCAGGGGCTGGAGTCGCTCCCGATGCGGATGGACCGCCACTGCGAGAACGCGATGGCCGTCGCCGAGCACCTCGCGGACCACCCCGAGGTCTCCTGGGTCACCTACCCCGGTCTCGACGACCACGAGACCCACGGGGAAGCCAGCGAGTACCTCGATGGCGGCTACGGCGGCATGATCACCTTCGGCCTGGAGGAAGGGTACGACGCCGCCCGGACCACGGTCGAGTCGACGGAGATCGCCTCGCTGCTGGCGAACGTCGGCGACGCGAAGACGCTGATCATCCACCCCGCCTCGACGACCCACCAGCAACTGAGCGACGAGGAGAAACAGGCCGCCGGCGTCACCGACGACATGGTTCGCCTCTCGGTGGGTCTAGAATCCGTCGACGACATCGTCGCCGACCTCGACCAGGCCATCGACGCCGCGACGAACTGAGAAGGGGAGTCGCGGTCCCGTTTCGACCGGGGTCAGTCCAGCACGTCCTCGCCTTCGAGCACGTCCTGCAGTTCGGCCATCGTCTCGACGATGGTGTCGCAGGCGGGCGCGACGGCGGGTTTCGGGTCGAAGCCGACGGCCAGCCCCGCGACCTGCAGCATCGGGAGGTCGTTGGCGCCGTCGCCGACGGCGATGGTGTCGCCCCGGTCGGCGCCGACCACCGCGGTCAGCACCTCCAGCGCGTCGTCTTTCGTCCCCTCGATGAGCGGTCCTTCTACCGTGCCCGTCAGTTTCCCGTCCGCCACGGGCAGCCGGTTGGCGACGATGGCGTCGACCTCGACGCCCTCCTTTTCGAGTGCGCGGGCCACCCCGCGCTCGAACCCGCCGGTGAGGATGGCGACGTAGACGCCGGCCTCCCGCAGCGCCGCGATCACGTCCGCGGCGCCCGGTCGGAGCTCCACCTGGTCGAAGGCCGCCTGTGCCTCCTCGTCGGGGAGGTCCTCCAGCAGCGCGCAGCGCTGGCGGAGGCTCTCGGCGTACTCGATCTCGTCGTTCATCGCCCGCTCGGTAATCGAAGCCATGTCGTCGGCCGTCCCGTTTCGCTCGCCCAGCAGGACGGTCATCTCCGAGTCCGAGAGCGTCCCGTCGAAGTCGAACGCGACTACGGTCATTACTGCCCCGTTCACCGCCCGGGGCAAAAACATGGGTGAAAGCCGCCGGCGGCTCAGTACTCGTCGTCGTCGCGGACGGGGACGTAGATCTCCCGGTCGGCGACGGTCGTCGGGTCGCGGTCGGACTCGTAGCGCTCGAAGACGGGCGCGTGGACCTCGTCGTCGTCGCGGTCGTCGTCCCGGAGCTCCTCCGCGTGGACCTCCCGGACCATCTCCTCGACGGACTCGTGGTCCGGTTCGAGGACGGCGTAGGTCGCCTGGGGGATCTCGACGGCCGTCAGCTCCGGCGAGAGGTCGTCGGTGTCCTCGATCTCTCGGCCGGCGACGTAGGTGAACTCGCCGCTGTCCCCGTCCACGTCGAACATGACGGCGTAGTAGTCGGTGCCGACAGCGGTCTCGTCCAGGTCGTCGGCGTAGTCGTCGATCGAGTCCCACAGCGCGGCCTCGTCGACGTCGGTCCCCCGGTGGGCGACGCCCGCGACCGTGAAGTCACCGTGTCGTTCCGTCTCGGGTTCGTCTGTGTCGAGTACCATACCGTGCCGTCGTTGGGCCGGAGCCGGCTTACGTGCCCGGAATCGGGGGACAACCGGGTGATCAGCCGGCGTCCAGACCGGGGCGACTCGCAACCGCCGCTTGCGAGTTCAGCCGTCCGAACGACACCGGTCGTTGGGGACTCTCGACGCCCGACGCCGGTAAGCCGGTCCTACGGCCGGGGCGGTTCGCCGTCGTAGCCGTCGACGTCCTGATAAAAGTTCAGCAGCGCGAACTTGAGTTTCTCCGGCTCGACGTCGACCATCTCGCGGCGCTCCTCGGGCGGGAAGGTGCCGCGGACGGAGTAGTCGGACATCTCGACCTCCGAGCGCTCGGTGTAGCGCCTGTCGAGCAAGATTCGGGCGCCGAAGTCCTCCGGCGAGCGGACGACCCGGCCGAGCGCCTGGCGGGTCTTGCGGACGGTGGGGATCTCGACGGCGTAGCGCCAGCCCGCGCCCTCGTCGTCGTCGCCCCGGCCGCCGGCACCGCCGGAACTCTCCTCCTCGTCGCCGAACGCGGCGTCGTAGGCCTCCTGGACGGCGTCCATGCGGTCGTCGAGGTGGGGATACGGGACGCCGACGACCACGACGGTCCGGGCGTCGTCGCCGTCGAAGCTCACCCCCTCGGCGAGGGTGCCCCACAGCGAGGTGAACAGGACGGCGTCGTCGTCGTCTGTGAACCGCTCGCGCAGCTCCTTCGCGCTCGTGCCGGGGCGGTCGAGGTACGTCGCGCCGGCCGTGTCCACCCGCTGGTGGTAGCGCTCGGCCTCGGCGTAGCTCGGGAAGAAGGCCAGCGTGTTGCCGGGCGTGAACCGCGCGGCGTCCTCCAGCGCGCCGGCGACCGTCGACTGCACCTCCATGTCGTCGCGCTTGCTGGCGAACAGTGCGGGCCCGTCGACGGCGTAGGTGCGCCGTCGCTCCTCCGGGAACTGCGGCCCGTAGGCCAGCGTCTCCGGGTCGTCGAGGCCGAGCACGTCCTCGGTCACGTCGAACGGCCGCAGCGTCGCGCTCATCAGCACGCTCGCGTGCAGGTCGGCGAAGAGATCCGCGGTCACCTGGCTCGGGATGCAGGTGTACAGCTCCGCCCGGCCGTAGATCTCGCCGGCCTCCCGCGGCCCGCCCTCCTCCGCGCGGCGGACGCTGACGACGGGGTACTGCCCCTCGGCGGCGGACTCGTCGAGCCAGTCCTCGACGAACGTGGCCGCCTGCAGGGTCTGACACTCCTGGCGCGTGGTCGTCTCCCCGTTCTTGTAGGCCTCCTCGTAGGACTGGTCGAGTTCCCGCGCGAGGTCGAGCGTCCGGTCGAGTTCCTCGCGGAAGCCCGGCCCGGAGTAGTTCTGCAGGAAGGCGAGCGTCAGGTCGTCGCGGGCGTCGTCGTTGTCGATCGACAGGTCGTACCAGTTGTCCTCGACCTGCTCGCGCTCGCCGAAGGAAAAGGCCTCCTGGTAGGCGTCGACGAGCGCCCGCCTGAAGGTCTCGAGGACGTTCAGCCCGGCCTCCGCGCGGGGGTCGTCGCTCCCCTCCAGTTCCTCGACGGCCTGGTCGAGCGTCGTCTCGGTGAGCGTGCGGCGGGCGTGGTCGCGGGCGGCGTCCTCGACGTTGTGCGCCTCGTCGAAGACGGCGATCACGTCCTCCGGGTCGCGGCCCAGCCACCGGAAGAACTGCTCGCGGATGGTCGGGTCGAGCAGGTGGTGGTAGTTGCAGACCA
The DNA here is from genome assembly GCF_051414055.1 of Halosimplex halobium. Classification (NCBI taxonomy): domain Archaea; kingdom Methanobacteriati; phylum Methanobacteriota; class Halobacteria; order Halobacteriales; family Haloarculaceae; genus Halosimplex; species Halosimplex halobium. The sequence continues at coordinate 53,162 of NZ_JBLKNX010000018.1, read as the reverse complement.
CGAGATCCACGCCGTCCATGCCCTCCTTGAGCAGTTCGTAGCCGCACATCCCCTCGCGCTCGGCGTAGCCGTACACGTCCTCGGGGGTGCGCACGTCGTCGTAGAGCCAGCCGTAGAAGGCGTCGGTGTCTGCGGTCAGGTTCTCGTAGTAGTGCTCGCAGACGTTCCGCTCCTCGCGGATCTGTTCGATCTCTTCCTCGACGGACTCCAGTTCGTCCATCACCGCGCCGCGGGCGTCGGCCGCCTCGCTGCTCCCGTCCTGGCTCTCCTCCAGGAGCGCGCGCTGCTGTTCTTCGAGTTCCGCCAGGTTCTCCTCGGCGTCGACGAGTTCGCGGGTGGTGTCCCGCAGCGCCTGGCACTCCTCGTAGCCCACGTCGATGTGGCACATCGAGGCCTTCCCCTGGAAGACGACCGCACGGATCGGCTCCTGGTCGGTGATCGCGGCGGCCTCGCGGACGAACTGGCGCATCTGCTGGTGGACGTTCGTCGTGATGACCACGGTCTTCGACGTCTCGCGGGCGTACTCCAGCGCGGGCGCCAGCGCGGCGAGGGTCTTGCCCGTCCCCGTGGCGCCCTCGAAGAGGACGTTCCGGGCGTCGGCCAGCGCGTCGTAGATGGTGCCCATCGCCTCCGTCTGGTGGTCGTACGGCTCCTCGTACGGGAAGAATCGCAGGTACTCCGGGTCGGACGCGCTCGCCACTGTGGGTACGTCTTCGCGCGCCCGAATAAAAGCCCTAGCCCCGCGCGGCGGGCCGCGTGCTCGTCGCGGTTCCGTCGGGGGAGCCGCGGCGGACCGCCGCTCAAAGCCAGTTTGAAGCTTACGGGAGTAGTATTTGTACGCCGACCGACGATCCGAGTGCGATGACCGAGGACTGCCACCCTGACCGGTCGCCCGCGACCGGCACCTCCGACCGACGCACCGCCCGCGGACAGCGACGCGATCCACGTCCGCGGAACGCCACTGTCTACCCGCTCCCGACGGGGGTGGTCGGATGACCGGCACCCCATCCGTCACTGCGGGCGCTCGCGGGCTCCCCGCGCGAGCGCGCCGCGGCGCCCGGCTCGCTCTGGTCGCCGTCCTCGTCGCGACGCTGGTCACCAGCCCGCTGGCGGGGGTCGTCGCCGCCGGCGCCCCGGCGAACCCGTCCTTCGAGGAGACGATCACCACGGTCCGACAGGGCGAGACGGCCGAGATCACCATCAACGCGACCGGCTCCGACGGCGAAGGCATCCGGTTCGCGGTCGGTGACGCGGACGCCGAGGACCAGAACTTCGAGGCCCGCGCGACGGTCACCGACGCCGACGGCGACGGGACCGTCGTCGTCCGCTTCGACACGGCGGCGGTCGACGAGGGCGGCCCCGGGTCGTACCTCACCGTCGCCGACGGCGACGCGATCGACAACCGGACGGAGCTCGCGGGCACCGACGACCCGCTCGCGCCGGCGGCCTACGACCTCTCGCTGGGCGACCCCGCCGACCCGGCCGCCATCGGCACGCTGGCGTTGCTGAGCGCCGACGGCGAGTCCGCGGAGGACGATGCCACCGACGGGGCCGACGAGACGGCGACGCCGCGCCCGCTGCACGACGGGACGAGCGTCGACACGAACGACGACGGCAAGGTCGTCGTCGACGCGGCCCCACAGCAGACGATTTCCGGCGAGACGACGCTCGACCCCGGGACGACGCTGGCCGTCCGGGTGACCTCCAGCTCGTCGTCGTCGCCGTTCCTCATGCAGGTCGAGACCACCGTGGACGACGACGGGACCTTCGCCGCGTCGTTCGACTTCGGCGACGTGTCGGCGGGCACGCCATTCGAGGTGACCGTCCGCAGCGACGGCGAGGGGCTCGCCGAGGCCTACGGCCGGGTCGCCGACTGCGAGGGCGACTGTCCGACCGCGACGCCCGCGGACGCCGAGGGATCGACCGCGACGCCGCTCGCCGCCGACGGCGTCGGCGTCCAGGGCGTCACCCAGGTCACCAGTGGCGACGTGGCGCGGATCCCCGTCACGTTCGGTGACGCCGACGCGCTGACGGTCACCCTCGGCGACGAGGCGGAAGTCAACTACGAGACGACCGCGGTGATCCGCGACACGAACGGCGACGACCGCGCGGTCGTGGTCGTCCGGACGGGGGCGACCGACGACGCCGACCGGCCCGTCCTCGCCGTCGCCGAGGCCGGCGAGACCCGGCCGGCGAACGTCACGAGCGAGACGACGCTCGACAGCCCGCTCGACCCCTTCGACTACGACGTGGCCGTGTCGGCGGGGGCCGGCGCGGACGGCGAGCCCGACGCCATCGGCACGCTCGTCGTCATGGCCGACGACGGTGCGGGCGGTTCGGACGGCGACGGCTCGACGGCCACCGCAGCGGACCCGCCCGCCGGACCCGACGGCGCGACGGTCGCCGCCGCCGGCGGCTCCGGCTCCCTCCTCACCGGCTTCGGAGCGCTGGCACTCGGCGGCCTGATCGCCTTCGGCGGCGTCGCCCTCTTCCTCGGCTTCGTCCGGGGCTGACCAGCGTCCGGCTCGCGCGTTCCGGCGCTTCGAACCTGTTTTCGACTTCAGTTCTCCACTACCGTTTTCGCGCACCGCGGCTGTTCTCCGCGTTCTCACCGTTCCTCACTGGTGTCGCCGCCGTCGTCACTTTCGGCGCTGTCGCCGCTGTCGACGGTCGCCGCTTCGACGCTCATCGCTGTCGACGGTCGTCGCTTCTATCCTCGTCGCGCGCGGATGCCGACCGTCCTGTCGGTGTGAGAAACGTCGGTGGTCGGGGCGCGGCGCCTGTCGATCGAGATGCGGCGTCTACCGGTCCAGCGCCAGGGCGGCGAGGGCGGCCAGCGCGAGGCAGCCGAAGAAGAAGAGGACGCCGGGCTCGACCACGTCGAAGACGAGCCAGGCCAGCGACCCGGGTTCGCCGACGGTCGCGTTGGGGCTGGCGGGGCCGGCGCCGGCGCCGCCGATGGACGGGCGGGCGACCCGTTCGGCGCCCCACTGGACGAGCAGGGCGCCGACGCCGAGCAGCCCGATCCCGCCGACCACGTCGGTCAGCGTCCGCTGGACGCGCGGGCGGACCTCCTCGTTGCCGACGATCACCAGCGGGTCGCTCGCCGGCCCGTAGACGGTCATCTCGTTGCCCTTCTCGGAGTAGCGCGTGTCGACGGGCTCGACCAGCCCGGCCGCTTCGAGGTTCGAGACGTGGTAGTGGACGTTCTGGACCGAGGTGTCGACGGCGTCGGCGATCTCCGAGGCCGTGCGAGGCTGCTCGAACAGCGCCCGGTATACCGCTCGCCGGGTGTCCGTCGCGAGCGCGTCCAGCACGTCGTCGGTCTCCTCGCCCTCGACGTCGAGGACCCGCAGTCGCTCGTCGCTGGTCGCCGTCCGGTCCTGGATGCGGTCGATGAGCCCCGACATCTCCTTGTTCGATCCTTCCGTCCCCGCTCATATAGCCCTACCCGAAGGTTAAATCCCGCTTTGAACGGTCGCTGTCTAGCGATTCGGGGATGGTCGGTGTGGGGGTGTGGGGTCCGTTTCCGTCGGCTGTGTCGTGGTTCGTATTCGGTTCGTAGGAGTCGATTGGGTCTCACTCGACGGTGAGCGGTGAAAGCCCTCGGCGCGCTAGCAGTAATCGCAACTATCGTCGACAGCAGGCGCTGAAAGCCCTCGGCGCGCTCGCTCTGGACTGGATCGACCGTACTCAACGGTAGGCGATGAAAGCCCTCGGCGCGCTCGCTAACTGGAGCCGATACCGCAAGAAACGGCAGGCGGTGAAAGCCCTCGGCGCGCTCGCGGTCGCTGAGCGACATACCCTCGCTGCGCTCGGGTAGGGGTCGCTCAGGCGACTGAACTGCACGCGAGCGCGCCTCGCCCTTTCAGTCCGCCAGGACAGCACCGCAACCGCTCCGCGACGGCAACCGCACAGCACCGCAGACAGCCACGAACCTCCCCAGCCGATTCGCTCCTGTCGTCGCTCATCCCTCGCGCGGCTACGGTCGCGCGCATGAACGCGCGCTCCAGCGCGCGCCGACAGCACCGCTCGTTGGATCGCACTGCTCGTCGGATCGACCGCTTCGAACACTCCGTCGGTCGCTCGGTCGTGACGCGACGAACCGCGGGAGTCTCCCTCAGCCGGTAGCGTTGGCGGGGACGTCGACGGCGCGGCCGGGGACGACGAGGCCGTTGCCGGCGACGGGGTCGGTGCCCGGCGGGCCCACGTCCTCGGCCGTCCGTTCGAGGCGGAGTTCGACCGCGCGGGGCGAGCGGTCGGGGTCGGCGTCGAGGACGAGTGCGGCGAGGCCGCCGACGTACGGCGTCGCGGCGGAGGAGCCGACCAGCGGCTCGTCGTACCCCCCGATTTCGTGTCGAGCGGGCGCGACCACGTCGACGCCGAGGCGGCCGTCGGCGGTGGGACCTCTGGAACTGAAGGGCTCGACGCGGCCGGCCGCGGGGTCGTAGGCGCCGACGCCGACTACGCCGCGACCGGTGGCGGGGGCGGCAACGCTGCCTTCGGGGCGGGTCCGCTGGAAGCGGTGGGTCGGCGACGAGAGGCGGACTCGCGCACCGGTGGCGTTGGGCGGGCCGCGGACGACGACGTAGTAGGTGCCGCCCTCCAGCCGGGCGTTGATCCGGGCGTTTGGGACGCCGTCGCCGGGGAACGGCTCCGAGCGGGCGACCAGCGTGCGCTCGCCGTCGTCGGTCCGGTAGAGTTCGGCGACGAAGGTCCGGTTGGCGTGCGCGCGGTCCCAGGCGAGCCAGATCCGCGTCTCGCTGCCGCGGCCGGCGAGGTAGTTCCGGGTGGTGTCGCCGAACCGCAGGCGGCCGTCGTCGGGGTCGTAGCGCCCCGCCCAGTGACCGCGGGCGAGGTTGCCGGTCGGCGCGACGAAGACGACGCCCTGCCGCCGGGCCCACTCGCCCAGTCGCGCGACTGTGGAGGTGCCGTCGCCGGGGCGGCCGTAGAACGAGACCGGGGCGACGACCACGTCCACGTCGGACGTGACGAGCCAGGTCACCGCCCGCCGGAAGCCGGTCGTGTCGTCGAAGGTGGCGAGGCGGAGGTCGGCGCCGGGGGCGGTCCGCGCGACGACGGCGGCGGTGGCGGTGCCGTGGCGGTTGCGGCCGCCGTTCTCGACGGTCGCCGCGTCGCCGAACGCGCGCGTCTCGGTCACCTGGCCGGCGATCGTCGGGTGGTCGGTGTCGAAGCCGGTGACGCCGACGACCCCGACGGTGACGTTGTCGCCGGTGACGCCGGCGGCGTGGAGGCGCTGGAGGCCGCCGTCGGTCGGGTCGCGCTGGCCGGCGTCGGCCGGGGCGCCGGGGACCGACAGCGCGAGGGCGCCGATCGCGGCCAGCAGACAGCAGAGGGCGACCGCGACGACCCCCAGCGCGCGGATGCGGGCGGGCATGGAGGGGACTAGTGGCCGTGGGGCCGCCGCGGAAAAAACGATACCGGTGTTCGTGTGTCTCACCGGCCTGTCGACCGCCTACTCGTCGAGGAAGTCGGGTTCGAGCCGCTTCTCCTCGCGCTCCGTGCGGAGGTGCTCGCGGAACGCGTCGGGGTCCACGTCGCGGGCCTCGCGCTCGGCGCGGTCCCGGACGGAGACGGTGCCCGCCTCTTCCTCGTCGGGGCCGACGATGAGCATGTACGGGACGTTCTCGTCGTGGGCGGCGCGGATCTTCCGCTGGAGCGTGTCGTCGCCGTCGGCGACGGTGGCACGGAAGCCCTCCTCCTCGAAGTCGTTCCGGAGGCGGTGGGCGTAGCCGAGCACGTCCTCGTTGAGCGGGAGGACGCGGACCTGCTCGGGCGCGAGCCACAGCGGGAACCGGCCGGCGAAGTGCTCGATCATGACGGCCATGAACCGCTCGAAGGTGCCGAGCAGCGCGCGGTGGATCATCACCGGGGTGTGCTCCTCGTTGTCCTCGCCGACGTAGACGAGGTCGAACCGCTCGGGCTGGACGAAGTCCAGCTGGACGGTGCCGACGGTCCACTCGCGGCCGATGGCGTCCTCGGCGTCGGCGGCGATCTTCGGCCCGTAGAAGGCCCCCTCGCCGGCCTCGAGTTCGTAGCCCTCGCCGAGCGCGTCCAGGGCGCTGCGGAGGTCGCTCTCGGCGCGCTCCCACAACTGGTCGTCGCCGAACGAGTCGTCGGGCTGCGTTTCGAGCTTGAAGGTCACGTCCAGCCCGAAGTCGGCGAGCACGTCGTCGATCACTTCGAGCGTGCGGGTGACCTCGCCCTGGATCTGGTCGCGGGTGACGAACGCGTGGCCGTCGTCCTGGGTGAACCCCCGCACACGGAGCATCCCGGAGAGTTCGCCCGAGCGCTCGTTGCGGTAGCAGGTGCCGAACTCGCAGTACCGCTTGGGCAGTTCGCGATACGAGCGGCGCTCGCGCTGGTAGAGGTGGACGTGGTTGGCGCAGTTCATCGGCTTGAGGCCGTACTCGTCGGCCTCGTCGCTCTCGGTGCGGGCGCTGGCCTGGTCCCAGTGGAACATCTCGTCCTCCTCGCAGAAGTGCTCGTAGTGGCCCGAGGTCTTCCACAGGTCGACCTTGTTGAGCTCCGGGGTCCAGACCTCCTCGTAGCCGAGCTCGTCGTTCTTCTCGCGGATGTACTCCTCGAGCTCGCGGCGGATCGCCATCCCGTCGGGGTGGAAGTGCACGCACCCGGGGGAGTGCTCGGGGATGGAGAAGAGGTTCATCTCCCGGCCGATGCGGCGGTGGTCGCGGCGCTCGGCCTCCTCCTTGCGCTCCCAGTAGTCCTCCAGATCCGACTCGGACTCGAAGGCGGTGCCGTAGACGCGGGTGAGCCGCGGCTTGTCCTCGTCGCCGCGCCAGTTGGTCGCGGCGATCTCACGGAGGTCGATGGCCCCGATCTCGCCCGTCGAGGCGACGTGCGGGCCGGCACACAGGTCCGAGAACTCGCCCTGGCTGTAGAACGAGACCGTCTCGATGTCGTCGTCGGCGCCGCGGTCGCCCGCCGCGAGGTCCTCGAGGATCTCCTCCTTGTAGGGGTCACCGGCGACCCGTTCGCGGGCCTCGTCGAGCGGGACCTCCTCGCGCTCGATGTCGAGGTCGGCCTCGACGATGGACTCCATCTCGGCGACCAGCTCGTCGAAGTCGTCCTCGTCGACGTCGACGCCGTCGAAGTCGTAGTAAAAGCCCTCCTCGGTGGGCGGGCCGGTGGCGAGGTCGGCGTCGGGGTACTCCCGCAGGACCGCCTGGGCGAGGACGTGGGCCGCGGAGTGGCGCATCACCTGCAGGTACTCGTCGGCCGAGGGGGTGACGATCTCGACGGCGGCGCCGTCGTAGACGGGCTCCTCCTTGGCGACGAGTTCGCCGTCGAGCTTGCCGGCGACGGTGTCGGAGCCCAGCCCCGGACCGATCTCGTAGGCCACGTCTTCGACTGTGGCGCCCGACGGAACGTCGAGCGTGCTTCCATCGGGCAGTTCCACCGTGACTGAGGATTCCTGCTGTGACATATCACTGGCCTCCACCGCGCCACGCGCCGCTGTCCGGCAGCGAGCGACGAGCGCGAGAACGTGGCGGTGACTGGTTACGGGGCGCGGGGCCCGCCTGTAAAGCAGTCACCTGCCATCTTGCCCTTCGCTAACGCGCTATCGAATAAAAGCGTTGTGACGTGGGCCGACTGCGGCCAGCCGTGCCTGTGATTCACAGGCGCGGAGCGGCCGGATACCGCCACCGACCGGGCGGTGAATCTCGCGGGATCCGAAACCGGGGACCCGTGGCGGCAGATGATGTGGGCGTCGAGCGGTTCGGGCGTCGGAGAGCGCAGGAGTCGGGTGGCGTGGGATCGGGCGGTTCGGGCGTCGGAGAGCGTGGGAGTCGGGCGTCGGGTGGGAGTCAAAGGACGCGAGCGTCAGGCCGCGTCCACGTCCTCGGGCGCGTCGTCGAGCAGCTCCGAGGCGGTGACCAGGGATTCGAGTTCGAGGTCGTGGTCGGCGAGGTTCTCGGCGGCGCCCTCCTCGCGGTCGACGACGACGAGCACCCGCTCGACGACGGCGCCGGCCTCCCGCAGCGCCTCGGCGGCATCGACGGCGCTCTGGCCGGTCGTCGCGATGTCCTCCAGCACGACGACCTCCTCGCCCTCGGCGAGTTCGCCCTCGACGAGGTTGGCGGTGCCGTACTCCTTCTGCTGTTTGCGGACGATGACGTAGGGGTTGCCCGACTCGACGCTGGTGACCGCGACCAGCGGGACCGCGCCCAGCGCGACGCCGGCGAGTTTGGTCTCGCCGTCGGTCGTCCGGGCGAGGTGGTCGGCGAACGCCTCGGCGACCGCTTCGAGGGAGTCGGGGTCGGTCTCGAAGAGGTACTTGTCGACGTAGTAGTTCGAGGTGCCGCCGTGGGAGAGCTCGAACTCCCCGAACCTGACGGCGTCGGCCGCGCGGAGCGCGTCGATGAGTCCCTGGGTGTCCATACCCCCGCTGTCGGCCGCCCGCGGTTTAGCCGGTTCGATACGCGGTCGCGCCGCGAGCGCCGCGAGCGTCACGAGGGGCGCGCGACCCGGTCGGGGAGCTACTGGCCGGGAAGCCACCGGTCGGGCCACCGGGGCTTGCGAGGGCAAGCGGCGCCGGGCGGCGGCCGCTCGGTCGGTCCGTCGCGCTCCGGAACCACTATGCGGGCGGACCGCTGACTAGCGCGTGATGAGGGTCTTCGGGTCCAGCGGCGTGCGCGGCGTGGTCAACGACGACCTCACGCCGAGCGATGCAACCGACGTGGCGCAGGCGGCCGGCACCGTCTGGCGTGCCGGGGGCGCCGACCGCGTCGCGGTCGCCCGGGACACCCGCCGGACCGGCCCGATGCTCGTCGATTCCGTCGCCGGCGGGCTCGCCAGCGTCGGCGTCTCCGTCGACCGCCTCGGCGTCGTCCCCACGCCCGGCCTCCAGGCCTACGCCGAGCGGGAGGGCGTCCCGGGCCTGATGGTCACCGCCTCGCACAACCCGCCCGAGTACAACGGCATCAAGCTCGTCGGCGCCGACGGCGTCGAACTCCCGCGCGAGCGGCTCGAAGCCATCGAGACGCGGCTGCTCGACGAGGCGCCACGGCGCGTCGGCTGGGCGGAGACCGGCGAGCGCCGCGGCGTCGACGGCGCCGCCCGCGCCTACGTCGACGAACTGCTCGCCGCCGTCGACCGCGAGGCCGTCGCCGACGCCGACCTCACCGTCGCCGTCGACCCCGGCCACGGCGCCGGCGCGGTCACCAGCCCCGACTTTTTCCGCCGGCTCGGCTGTCGCGTCAGGACGATCCACGCCCAGCCCGACGGCCACTTCCCCGGGCGCGACCCCGAGCCCGTCGCGGCGAACCTCGGCGACCTCCGGCGGTTCGTCCGCGCCACGGACGCCGACCTGGGCGTCGCCCACGACGGCGACGCGGACCGCGCCATCTTCGTCGACGAGCGGGGCGACCATGTCGAGGGCGGCGCCGCCCTCGCGGCGCTGGCCGCCGACGCCCTCGAGGAGGGCGACACCGCCGTCTCCGCGGTCAACGCCTCCCAGCGGCTCGTGGACGTGGTCGACGCCGCCGGCGCGGACCTGACCCTGACGCCCATCGGGTCGACGTACATCGTCTCGCGCATCCGCGACCTGCTGGCGACCGGGGCGTCGGTCCCCGTCGCCGGGGAGGGCAACGGCGGCGTCCTCTTCCCAGGGTACCGCATCGCCCGCGACGGCGCCTACACGGCAGCCCGGTTCTGTGAGTTGCTCGCCCGCCGCGGCGAGCCCGCCAGCGACGTGGTCGCCGACTACGACGACTACGTGAACGTCCGCCGGGACGTGGCCTACGACAGCCAGCGCCAGCGCGAGGCCATGCTCGACGCCATCGAGCGGGCCGCGGAGAACTCGGTCGCCGACCTCGACACGACGGACGGCTACCGCCTCGACTACGGCGACGGCTGGGTGCTCGCCCGCCCGTCGGGCACCGAGCCCGTCGTCCGCGTCTACGCCGAGGCCCGCTCGGCCGACCGCGCCGAGGAGCTGGCCGACCGGCTCCACGACGCCGTCTCCGGCATCCGCGTCGATTAGTTGCGACTTCGCCCCCTGTTTCGTGTCGAACCCCGGTATCTGGCGCTATCCGTGACGGGTAGTTGCGACTTCGCCCCCTGTTTCGTGTCGAGCTACCCGGTGTCGGCGTGGTCGGCGAGCCACGCCTCGATGTCGTCGGCCATCGCGCCGCGGCGGTGGATCTCGCCGGTTTCGGCGTCGACGACGGTGCTCTCCATCCCGTCGGTGCGGCCGCCGTCGAGCACCGCGGCCACCCGCTCGCGGACCTCGTCGCTCAGTTCCGAGACCTCCCGGACGCTCCCGGTCCCCGAGAGGTTGGCGCTCGTCGCCGTGACCGGTACTTCGGCCGCCTCGTATAGTTCCAGGGCGAGGTCGTGGTCGGGGACGCGGACGCCGACCTTCTCGCGCCCGGCGGTCAGCACGTCGGGCACTACGTCGCGTCGCCGGACCACGACGGTGACCGGCCCGGGCAGGAACTCGCGCATGAATTCGAGTTCCCGCTCGGTCGGGTCGACGTACTCGGTCGCCCGCTCGACGCTCGGCACGCCCAGCGAGACGGGTTTGTCCCGGTCGCGGCCTTTGACCTCGAAGACCCGCTCGACCGCCTCGGCGTCGACGGCGTTCGCACCCATCCCGTAGACGGTCTCGGTCGGGTAGACTGCGAGGTCGCCGTCCGCGATGGCTCGCGCCGCGCGCTCCACGTCGGTCATCGTCGGAGTTCGGTCGCTCGCCGGGAAAAGCGTGACGCGATTCGATCGCCAGGAGTGAATCCCTCTAGCGTCGACGGTGATCGCTGAACATCGATCGCAGGACGCAGTGAGCGTTGAACGCCCTCGGCGCGCTCGCTAGCTGGAGGATCGATCGCGGGAAACGGTGAGTGATGAAAGCCCTCGCCGCGCTCGCGGTCGCTGAGCGGGATATCCTCGCGGCCCAGGGGCCGCTTCGGATAGTGGCCCGCTCAGGCGACTGAACTGCACGCGAGGGCGCCTCGCCCTTTCAGTCCGCCAGGGACTGCACAGCACCGAAACCGCCCCGCACAGCACCGCAGGGGGCCTCACACCTCCCCAGCCTCTTGCGCGTCTCGGCCTGCGGCCTGCGATGCTCATCCCTCGCGCGACTATTTTCGAGCGGCCCGCCAGGAGGCGGGCACGCTCGACAGCGCGCGCCACGGTGGCAGTTTCACGGTTCGATACGCGCGTCGGCCGAGCGGCCTCAGTCGTCGGCTTCCGCCTGTTCCGCTCTCGGGACGGTCACGTCGGTGAGGTTGGCCTCGATCTCCTCGCGGCGGTCCTCGAACTTCCCGGGGAGGACGAGCCGGCCGCCCAGGTCGTCGAGCGGTTCGTCGCTGGTGTAGCCCGGGTCCCTGGTGGCGAGTTCGAAGAGGACGCCGCCGTGCTCGCGGAAGTACACCGAGCGGAACCAGTGGCGGTCGATCTGCTGGGTGGGGCTGAGCCCGCGCGAGCGGACGGCCTTGCGCATCCCCTCCTGGTCCTCGTCGGTGGGCGTCTGGAAGGCGACGTGGTGGACCGTGCCGTGGCCCTGCCGGCCGCCCTGGATCGTCGGGAGCACGTCGACGTACTGCCCCACGGTGCCGGTCGCCTCGAAGCGGGTGCGCTCGTCGCCGGGCGTGTCGCCCTCCGCTTCCTCGGTGCCGACCCGTTCCATGCCCATCGTCTCCAGCAACTCCTCGGTGGGCTGGGGGTCGGCGAGCCACAGCGTCACAGAGTGGAACCCGCGGATCGCCGCCTCCTCGGGGACGAACTCCGTCCACGGGACCGTCGGGTCGTCTTCGGGGATCTCGACTTCGACGAGTTCGACGGGGAGGCCGTCGGGGTCCTCGAAGGGGAGGACCGTCTCGCCGAACCGCTCGACGCGGTCGTCGTAGTCGACGCCGTAGTCGTCGAAGCGGTCCTCCCAGTAGTCGAGACTCCCCTCGGGCACGCGGAACGCGGTCCGGGAGACCTGGCCGGAGCCGACCTTCCCCCGGGTCATCCCCTCCCAGGGGAAGAAGGTCATGCTCGTCCCGGGCGTCCCCTCCGCGTCGGCGAAGAAGAAGTGGTAGGTGCTGGGGTCGTCCTGGTTGATCGAGCGCTTGACCAGCCGCAGGCCCAGCGTCTCGACCCAGAAGTCCATGTTCCCCTGGGGGTCGCCGGCGATACAGGTGACGTGGTGGATGCCCGGTGTCGGGTTCGGATCTGCCATTGCTCCCGATACGCGCTCGCGATACTTCAATAGGCGCTGACATCGATGTCACCGGGTCGCCCGGGTGTCACGACGCGACGGTCGATCTCCGGCTACAGCTCGTCTATCGCGGCCTCGACCTCGTCGTAGTCGGGGAACGCCGGCCACTCGGAGGCCACCCAGGCGTACTGGACGACCCGCTCGCTGTCGAGGACGAAGACGGCCGGCCGCGGCTCCTCGACCCCGGCCATGCCGTCGAGGTCGTTGACGATGTCGAACTGTTCGGCGACCCCGTTGCCCGGGTCGGAGTAGAGTCGGGCGTCGACACCGCGCTCGTCAAGCAGGTCTGCGTGCTCGTACGGCGAGGAGATGGACAGCCCGACGACCTGGGCGTCGTCGCGGTCGAGCCACCCGCGCTCGCGGACCTCGTTCCAGATGTAGGTCGCGGGGAAGGCGCCGTCCATCGGGTGGAAGACGAGGACGACGGGGCCCTCGTCGGTCAGCGTCGAGAGGGCCACGTCCTCCCAGTACTCGGGCCCGACCAGCGGGCGCTCGAAGTCCGGGACGCGGTCGCCTTCCTCGGGGTGGTCCGTCTCGGAGAGGTCGACGACATCGAAGGGCAGGTCCATTCAGGCACCTCCCTTCGCGCGCTCGCCGTACGTGGCGTCGAGGTACTCGACGATGTTGCCGCTCTCGGACATCGTGACGCCGGTCGATTCGTCGACGATGGCCGGGACGGAGCGCTTGCCGGTGAGTCGCTGGACCGCGTCGCGGTCGCTGTGCATCGGCTCGACGAACCGCGAGCGGTAGTCGAGGTCGTACGCCTCCAGCTTGCGGACGACCCGCTCGCAGAACGGGCAGGCCTGCAGCCGGTAGAGCGTGATGGCTGGGTCGCTCATCTCGCCGGAGGTAGGGCCAACAGCCGGGTAAGCGTGTCGCCCACGGCAGTCGCGAACGGCGCCCCGCTCGACTTCGGGGACCACAGTCATTGTCCCCGGGCGCGTAGCCGCGGCCATGAGCGAGAGCGAAGCGACCGACGACGAAACGACCGCGGACCCGGCGACGCCGGTGGTCCGCCGCGCCGCGGACATCGAGTACGAGGAAGTCGACGCGGCCGAGGGGCTCTCGAAGGCGGTCCTGATCGGCGAGGACCACGGCGCGGAGAACCTCGCGATCCGGCGGTTCACGCTCGCGCCCGGCGCCGAGGTGCCGAAACACACCAACGAGATCGAACACGAACAGTACGTCCTCGCGGGGGAGTACATTGTGGGCATCGACGGCGAGGAGTACACCGTACAGGGCGGCGACGCGCTGCACATCCCCGCCGGTGCGGTCCACTGGTACCGCAACGAGCGCGACCTGGAGGGCGCCTTCCTCTGTGCGGTCCCGACCGGCGACGACGCGATCGAACTCGTCGACGAGGAGTGAGCGCGGGTGGGCGCTCGGCGCGGCGGCCGGGAGGGCGGAGCGACGGTGAGGCGCCACCGACGGCGCGGCGCCCGAGCCTTTTTTGACCGCGGTCGACCACTCTCGGGCAATGACCGACCACGAGTCGCTCGTCAGGCGCTCGCTCGCCGGGACCGACGAGTTCGACGAGCGAGTCCGCGCCCAGGCCGACCGGCTGGTCGACGCCCTCGCCGACGGCGCCTTCGACAACGCGGCCGCCACGCTGGGGCTGGAACTGGAAGTGTACGCGCTCGCCGGCGACGGGAAGAGCGAGGACCGGACGCTCGCACCCATCCCGGACGGCGTCTACGAGGGACCGGCCGACAAGGAACTCGGGCTGCACAACGCCGAACTCAACGCCGCGCCGAGCCGCTTCGACGACGGCGGCGTCGCCGCCCAGGCCGCCGAAATCGAGGGCGACCTGGCCGCCACCCGCGAGCGAGCGCGCGAGCACGGGCTGGAGATCGTCCTCGACGCGATGCCGGCCGTCGCGCCCGCCGGCGGGACCCACGCCTACCTCGACGACGTGGCGGTCGAGGGCGGCCCGACCAGCACCGAGGAACGGCCGGTCGTCGTCCCCGGCGGTGACCCCGACGACCCCGTGCTCGTCGCGCGGAACATGCGGAAGGACCCACGCTACGGCGCGCTGGACAACGTCGCCGTCCGGCGGGCCGGCGGCGAGATCGACTTCTCGGTCCCCGGCGCCGAGCTGGGCTTTCGCACCATCCTCTTCGAGTCGCTGGCGACCTCGATCCAGCCCCACGTCCAGGTGCCAGACCCGGCCGAGTTCCCGCGTTATCACAACCTCGCGACGCGCACGCTCGGCCCGCTCGTGGCGCTGTCGGCCAACTCCCCGTTCCTGCCCGGCGACTGCTACGACGCCGACGACCCCGAGGCGCTGGTCGAGGAAACTCACCACGAACTCCGGGTCGCCGCCTTCGAGCGGTCGATGAACCAGGGCTGTCGGAAGGTCCGCGTCCCCGAGGACCTCGACGAGCCCGCGGACGCGCTGGCGCAGGTCGTCGCCGACGAGACGTTCGCTCCGTTCCTGCGAGAGTGGATCGAGGACGAGGACGACGTGGAAGAGGAGGGCCAGAAGGGCGGCGACCCGACGAGCGCGGCCTGGGAGTTCGACTACAAGCGGGGCACCTTCTGGCGGTGGGTGCGCGGCGTGGCCGGCGGCACCCCCGTCGACGGCGCCTGCGACCGGCGCTCGCTGCGCATCGAGTACCGGCCGCTGGCCACCCAGCCGACCGTCCGCGACATCGTCGGCCTGCAGGTCCTCACCGCGGGCCTGCTCCGCGGGCTCGCCGCCGCCGACCACCCGCTCGCCGACCTCCCGTGGGACGACGCCGAGCGGAGTTTCTACGCCGCGGTCGAGGACGGTCCCGACGCCGACCTGGCGTGGGTGACCGCCGACGGCGAGCGGACCGACGACTCCGACGAGATCTTCGCCGAGGTCTTCGAGTTCGCCCGGCGCGGGCTGGCCGAGCAGGGGATCGGCGAGGCGACGCGGGACCGCTATCTCGACCCCATCGAAGCCCGCCGGGAGGCCGGCGTCACGCCCAGCGTCTGGAAGAAAGCCCGCGTCCGCGAGCACCTGGCCGACGGCGCGGACCTCGAGGAGTCGCTCGCACGGATGCAGGGCGAGTACGTCGAGCTGAGCCGCGAGCGCGAGCACTTCGCGGAGTGGATCTGAGTCGGCGCCGCGACGCCGAAACGCTGCGGGTCCGTTGCGAGTCCCCCGCGGGATCGTTGCCCTACATAACCGTACCGCCGGCGTGCGTCGTGACGGCACGGACACACGGACGAGTCGGTTTCTTTCGCCCGCCGGGAGTCCGCTCGACCATGTCGACAGCGACCGAGGCCGCGACGGAGGAAGCGCACGCGAACGACTCCTGGCAGGCGGGCGTCGTCGGGGGGATACTCGGCGCGCTCGCGATGGGCGCGCTGGTCGTCGCGATGAACGAGCCGACGATCACGGTGGCGATCCCGTCGCTGTACGCGCTTGCGCCGCCGCCCAGCGGCGCCGCGGGGCTGTTCGTCCACGCCTCCCACGGCGCCGTGCTGGGCGTGGTCTTCGCGGCCATCGTCGGCGCGCTCGACCTCGATTCGCCCGGCGCGCAGGTCGGAGCCGGCGTCGCCTGGGGCGTCCTGACGTGGGCGGTCCTCGCGGCGCTCGTGATGCCGCTGTGGCTCGACGCGGTCGGGTCGCCGGCGTCGCCGCCGTTCCCGAACTTCGCCGTCCCGTCGCTGCTGTGGCACGCCGTCTACGGGCTGGTGCTCGGCGGCGTCTACGCCGCGACGGTCGACCGGCTGTAGATCAGGATCGTTCGACGGCACCGGTTCCCGACCGCCCGATCGCCGCGAGGTCGATCGCGCCGCCGGGCATCGGAACTCCCCGGAAAGGATCCGAATCGAGCAACAGCGAGCCGTCCAGGTCGGCGTAGTCGAACAGCGGCGCGAGGTGGGCGCTGGCCGCGATGGTCGCGTTCGAGGCGACCATGCACCCGATCATCGCCTCGCAGCCGTGGGCGTGAGCGACTTCGGCCACCCGGCGCGTCTCCCGGAGACTGCCGCACTTCTGGAGCTTCGCGACGACGATGTCGACGGCGTCGGCGACCCGGGCGGCGTCCGCCGCGGTCTCGACGGACTCGTCGGCCGCGACGGGAACGGCACCCTGGTCGCGGACGCGACGGAGCCCCGCCACGTCGTCCGCTGGAACGGGCTGTTCGACGAACTCGACGCCGTGGTCGGCGAGGATATCGGATTTGGAGACCGCCTCGGCGGGCGTCCAGGCCGCGTTGGCGTCGACGCGGACCGTCGCGTCGGGCGCGCCCTCGCGGACGGCCGCCAGGCGCTCGGCCGTGCGGTCGGCCCCCAGTTTCACCTTGAGCACGGAGTAGCCCTCGGCGACCGCGCGTTCGGCTCGCCGGCGGGTTTCGTCTGGCTCGGCCATGCCGATGGAGAACGAGGAGACGGGCGCTGCCGCGGGGTCCAGTCCCCACTGGCGGTAGAGGGGGACGCCGAGGCGCTTGGCGGCCAGGTCGGCGAGGGCGGTGTCGACCGCGGCGCGGGCGGCGGGGTTGCGCCCGACTCGCTCGCGTAGCCCCCGGTCGATCCGCTGGCGGGCGTGGGGGTCGCCCACGTCTTCGACCACTCCGAGGAGGGTCGGCAGGACGGCCTCGACGGTCGCGGGCGTCTCGCCGTAGTAGGTCGACGGCGCGGCGGCGCCGACGCCCTCGTGTGTGCCGTCGGAGACCCGGACGAGGACGTTCTCGGCCGTCTCGGTCGTGCCGCGAGCGATGGTGAACGGGTCGGCGAGCGGGAGCGAGAGGCGTTCGAACTCCGTCGCGAGGTCGGGGTCGGTGTCGTCGGCGGTGTCGTCACCGGTCCCGTTCGGCGGCATCGGATCAGTCCTCCCCGAGCACCGCCGGCAGAATTTCGCCCGCGTCGAAGCGGACGGGGTCGGTCGCGGGCGCGTCGATGGCGTCGGCGTAGTCCTCGACGGCCGCGCCGGCCGCGTCGTCGTCGAGGCGCTGGGTGTTGAGCGCACCGGCGACCACCTCGGCGGGCGCGACGGGCTCGGCCAGCGACTCGTAGAGCGCGGCGTACTCGCCCGGTGGCGGAATCGGGACGTGCTCGTAGCCGTGGACCGCGTCGCGGCCGGCGACGTGACAGAGGACGAGTCGATCGGGCATCGCTCCGTGGAGGATACTCGTGGTCACGCCGGAGTAGGCCGGGTGGGCGATTGCGCCCTGGCCCTCGACGAACAGCACGTCGAACTCGGCGGCGCGCTCTTCGACCATCCGCTCGACCGCGCCGGCGGCGAAGTCTGAGACGACCCGGTCCACCGCGATCCCGTAGTTTTCGACGGCGATCCCGGTCTGGCCGGTTGGGACGACACCGGCGTCGACGCCGCGCTCGCGGGCTGCTTCGGCCAGTTCGAATGTGGTCGTCATCTTCCCCGACGAGCAGTCGGTGCCGACGGTCAGTATCACGTCGGCGTCGACCTCGCTCGCCGTGCCGTCGCTGACGGTCAGGTCGTCGGGTGGCCGGCGCAGGTCCCGGAGTTCGGCGCCGTGTTCGTCGGCGAGGCGGGCGAACTCCTCGTCGTCGGCCAGGAAGTAGTGGAGGCCGGCGACCACGTCGGCGCCGCGTTCGAGCGCCCCGCGCACGTCCGGCCGCCAGGTCTCGTCGAACCCGCCGCCGATGGGCGCGATCCCGACCACGAGCGCGTCGATGGGCTCCTCGACCGCGTCGATGCCCTCGACGATCGGGGCGTCCTGCACGTCCGGGACGTGGTCGCGGACGCGCTCGCCGGCGCGGGTCCGGTCGAGCACCGCGACCACCTCGTCGTCGCCGTACCGCAGGATCCCGACGGCCGTCTTCGCCCGCTCGGGGAACTGCTCGTGGGCCAGGATCGCGACGCGCATGGATCGGTGTTCGGTTTCGCCCGGTTTAATCGCACGGTGGATGGGGTCTCTCGGCCCCTGCTCTCAGCACCGCGACCGCAGTTGTGATCGTGACCGCAAACAGCGTGAAAGCCCCGGCGGCTCCGGTCGAGGGGCTCGCTGTCACCGAAAATCGGAGATTTTCGAGATCGGGCGAGAGCACAGCTCTCGCAGACCTCGCGAATCTTCGATTCGCTCAGTGACGAGAGAGCAAAGCTCTCTCGAACCACGCGCTTCACTCGCTGCGCTCGTTCCAGTGCTTACGTCGCCCGTCTTCCCGGAGCCGCCGGCCCCTTTCATTCCCACCCCCTGTCGGCTGACCGGCCAGTCTGAGCGGGTGGGACTGAAAGGGGCGACCCGTTCGACGAACCCGGCCGACGTAAGTGACGCGGGACCTCCGGTCCCGCTAATCTGAGGCCGTAGCCCTCAGACACCGCAGGCCGAAGGCCGAGGAGCGCAGCGAGGCCCGGGAGTCGAACGGGTCGGGGCTTTCACGCTGTTTTGCACTACGATCAGGTCGGCGGTGCTGGCGGCTGCTGTTGCGACGAGGGCTGTCGCGCTGTTTGCGGTTGCTGTCGTCCGATTCGCGCTCTCAGTGACTCGAACTACAACGCTCGCAACTGTACCTGCCAAAACTCGCGAAACGCCGCCTCCAGGGCGGGCTCGGGGTCGCCGGAGGCGCTCACCGACGAAACTCCGTCGGCCATCTCCTCGAACTCGTCGAGCACCGTCCGCTCGCCGACGACGTACAGCCGGTCGGTGTCGGCGTCCTCCAGTGCCACCCGACAGCGGTCGAGGTGGTTCTCGATCTGCTCGTCGCGCAGCCGCTCGAAGCGCGCCTGCGAGTAGCCGCCCTTGGAGTGTTTGCTCTTCAGCTCCGAGTCGAACCCCTGGAAGGCGACCCGCTCGTCGCCGTCGTACTCGCCCATGGCGAACAGATCGGAGCGCACGAGGGCGAACGTGAACGACTCCGTCGGCTCGAACCACGACCGGTCAACGGCGAAGGCGTCGCCCCACTCGGTGAACGGTTCGGGCGGGTTCGGCACGGAGAGGCAGGCGTCGATCAGGGCGGCGTCGTCGGTGACGGCGAGGCAGGGAGCAGCGCGGCCCACCAGCGCCGCGCGGTCGCCGAACGCCTCCCGCACGGGCTCCGGGAGGTCGTGCCCGTCGGGGACGTACGCGGTGAACGCGCCCTCGGGGTCGGTCTCGACGGACTCCAGCCGGTCGAGGACCGCCCGGAGCCGCCCGTCGCGCAGCGTCTCCTCGGCGGCGAACGCCCGGTCGGCACCGGCCTGGCCGTCGCGCAGGCGCTCGACCTCGCCTTCGAGTTCGGCGATGCGGTCTTCGAGGCGATTGACCCGCTCCTCGGCCTCCTGGCGGTCGCTGACCGCGTCGGCCCGCCGCCGCTGCTCGGCCTCCAGCTGCTGCTCGCGGCTGTCGAGCTCCTCTTCGAGTTCCGCGATGCGCTCTTTGAGTTCGGCGCGGCCGAGCACCCGGTCCAGCATCACCGGATGGGGACGCCGCGGCCGGTTAAAACTACAGGGTCCGCTCGCTAGCAGTCGTCTCTACCGTCGGGGACAGCAGGCGGTGAACGCCCGCGGCGCGCTCGCTAGTAGTCGTCTCTACCGCTGGAAACGGCAAGCAATGAAAGCCCTCGGCGCGCTCGCGGTCGCTGAGCGGGATATCCGCGCTCTCCGCACCGCCCGCGCGGATAGTGCCCGCTCAGACGACTACAATAAACGCGAGCGCGCCTCGCCCTTTCAGTCCGCCAGGACTGCACTGCATCCGCACAGCAACCGCAGACAGCCACGAGCCTCCCCAGCCGATTCGCTCTCTCGCTGCGCTCGTTCGCTCATCCCTCGCGCGGCTACGGTCGCGCGCATGAAAGCGCGCTCCAGCGCACGCCGACCGCACCGCACCACTCTCTCGACCGCATCGCCACCGCGGCCTGCACCACCTCCGAAGAGCGACGGATTCCGGACGGCTACTCGGGGTGTCGAAATCGTCCGTGTTCGCGGCGGAGCGGTGACTGCGGCGTCAGTACGTCGTGTGGGAGGCCGACCCGACGGCGATCCGGACGAGGGTGTTGTCCGACCAGTCGTCCGGGTCGGCGCCGTAGCGGCGGTTGATCCGCCGGTTTGCCTCGCGGTTCTGCTCGTCGTCCGCGACGACCGTCGCGGTGCCGCGGACGGTGACCGTCCACTCGGGGTGGCCCGCCTCGCTCTTCTGGATCGAGAGAGCGACCCGCGGGTTCTCGCGGACGTTGGCGAGCTTCCGGCCGGTGGTCATCACCTCGATCACGGGACGGTCGTCGCCGTCGGCCGGTTCGTAGCGGAACCACACCGGCGCCGCGTGAGGGCGCCCGTCGCTGCAGGTCGCGAGGTGGGCCGCGACCGGGTCGCCGGTCAGCAGGTCCTCGACCTCGTCGGGGACTGACTGGGCCATGACGACGCTACGGGCGCCGGGCGGAAGTGGGTTGTCCGCCAGCGGCGGTCGACCGCGGGACGGGCCGGTGGCCGCCCCCGCGGCCGGGACGGCGGTCCCGGGCCGTTCAGATCCCGAGGCCGACGAGCGCGTACAGCGCGAGCAGGACCGTCGGGATGGCGACGGCGACGTACACCGGCTTGCTCCAGCCGAGGACCTTCCGGCCGTCGAGCGGGCCGAAGGGGATCATGTTGAACCCGGCGAGCAGGAGGTTGATGCTGAGGCCGCGCTGGCCGACCAGCCCGACGAGGCCGGGGCCGAACAGGAACAGCGGCAGGAAGACGGCGGCGAGGCCGACGTTCGTGACCGGGCCGGCCAGCGCGATGAGGCCGTTCTCGCGGGCCGTGATCCGGCCGCGGTGGACGACCGCGCCGGGCGCGGCGAACAGGAAGCCCGCCAGCGCCGACATCACGGCCAGGAAGAGCATTCCGTAGTCGGCCTTGAACGCGGCGATCTGACCGAACCGGACGGCGACGACCTTGTGGGCGAGTTCGTGCAGCAGGAAGGCGACGCCGACGGTGGCCAGCGAGACGGCCAGGGCGAGCGCGAGCGTCGACGGCGCGACGGAGCCACGGGCGACCGCGTCGACGAGCGACCGGTCGATGAACAGCATGAACGCGACGCCGAGCGCGAGCCAGGCGATCCCCAGGTCCCGGAGCTCGCGCCGGCTGAAGGAGATGCCGCGCCAGCCGCGGCCGCCCGGGGAACGGGGACCGCCGCGACCGGACCGGCCGGCCGCGCCGCCGCGCCGGCTCACGCGACCACCTCCCAGACGATCCGCCAGCCGTCGCGGGCCCCCTCCAGCAGCAGGCCGCCGATGGCGCTGACGCCGCCGATGTCGGCCGAGAGGTACGGCAGGACCAGCGGGAAGACGACGAGGCTGGCGACCATGCTCCCGACGTTGGTCAGCCCGGCGACGAGGATCAGCCGGAACAGCGGCACCCGGCGCATCCGGGCGAAGATCTCGCTCACCGGCGCCGTCTCGTCGTCCATGATCTCGTTGAGCCGGGAGATGTCCGAGACGTTCACGTCGACGTAGCGCAGCTCGACGTAGCCGGCGAACCAGCCGGGCGCCAGCAGCGGGTTGACGCTGGTCAGCCAGGCGACGCCGCCGCCGACGAGGGCGCTGGGCCAGGTCGCGCCGGCGAGTTTCGCCAGCCCGCCCGCCAGGACCCCGTTGACGAGGAACCACGCGACGAACAGCTCCAGCAGGAAGTCGTTGCTCGCCCCGCCCAGCGCGAGCAGGGCGAAGAAGACGAGGAAGCCGACGGTCATCGCGTAGCCGACCGCCTTGTAGAGGTAGCCGGTGAGGCTCGACCCGGAGGTCTCGCCGACCAGCGACTCCATCGGCGGCAGGCTCTCCGGGTCGGCGAGGTAGCCCTCGATGCCCTCGCGGTGGCCGGCGCCGACGACCGCGACGACGGTGTAGCCCGCCTCCCGCAGCGCGACGAGCCGGTGGGCGATGAACGCGTCGCGCTCGTCGATGAGCGCCTCGGCCGCACCCGGGGCGAACCGGCGGAACTCCTCCATCATCGCCGTCACCACGTCCGCGTCGGTTAGCTCGTCGATGTCGATCTCGTCGAGCTCCTCCTCCTCGGGCAGGAACGCCGCGAGGACCGCGCCGGCCGCCGCGCCGAGCGTCGCCCCGGCGGCCGCCCCGCCGAGGACGCCGGTCCCCGTCTGGAGGACGAACCCGCCGACCCCGGTCAACTGCTCGCCCGACACGGCGAGCGGGCCGACGGACAGACCGCCGGCGGCGGCGACCGCGACGCCGGCCGCCGAGCCGGCGACGACGCCGGCCGCGACCCTCGTGTAGGTGGTGTTGGCGACCGGCAGGGGTTCGAGCCACTCGGCGAGCCACGGCTCGACCAGGCTCCAGAGGACGACACCGGCGATAGCGCCGCCGACGAGGCCGCCGGCCAGCGCGACCGTACCGGGGCCGAGCGCGGCGACGAAGTCGGCGCTGGCGAACCCGAGCGTCCCGGCGGCGAGCGTCGCGACGGCGAAGCCGGCGAACAGGCCGAAGGAGAGGCCCAGGCCGGCGCCGACGGCGACGGGCGAGCCGACGGCGAGCGTGAGGTTGCCGAGCAGCATGAGCTTCCGGACGGGGCTGAGCCGCGCCCAGAAGCGCTGGACGGTCAGCTGGATGTCCCGGTCGACCAGCGCGACGCCGAGGCCGTGCTCCTCGGCGGACTCGACGGCGGCCAGCATGTCGGCGCCGGGGTCGACGCCGAGCTTCTTGCCCAGGCGGGTCTGGACGTAGGAGAGCATCCAGTAGGCGAGAAACTGGAAGACGGTGTTGCCCCGGAGCATGTCGCCGGGGTCGATGTCGTCGGGCGTCTCGCCCCGTAGCTGGCGGAACCGCCCCTCGTCGAGTTCGACGGCGACCACGTCGGGCCGCCGCTCGGCGATGGTCGACTCGACCTCCTCGACGCTCTGCTCGGAGACGTGGGCGGTACCGAGGACGTGGACCTCCCCCTCGCCGCGGGGGCGGGAGGGCGGTCGCGACAGTTCCCCGTCGACTCCGGGGTCGTCGCCGGCGGGCTCGGTCATTCACCCCGGCTACACGGCCGTCCGGTTTACCGTTGTCGGGACGCGGGCGAGCGGTTCGCGCCGAGCCGTGGCCCTCCCCGATCGCCCCACCTATCGAACAGTTCGTTCGGTATGGTAAGCGAGCGTGACTGTAATGTCCGTCCAGAGGATGGCTATCACCTCGTAAAATTTGCCGGACATCCTTATATAAGGGGTCCGGCCTCTCGCCGATATGAACCTGAAGATCAAGCTGGTGGTGCTCTTTCTCGCGATATCGCTGGTGCCGCTGACGGCCGTGGGGGCGGTCGCGACGACCAGCATGGGCGACCTGAACCAGCACGCCCAGGAGCGCAGCGGGGAGTACCTCCGCGCGGAGATCACGAACCAGCTGAACACGACCGTCGAGGCGCGACAGGACGGTATCCAGTCGGAGATCGACAAGCGCGGCGTCGACGTGCGGTCGGCGGCCGCCTCGACCCCGGTGCAGAACTACCTCGCCGCCGGCGAGGGGGAGATGCGGCTGGTCCAGCGGATGAGCGAGGACCAGGTCGGCTACGTCGCGCTCCAGATGCACACGGCCATCGAGAGCGTCCGCCAGTCGGTCCTCGCGGCCGAGTACGACGGGCGCTCGTGGCGGGAGCTGTCGGCCTCGGAACGGCGGGCCGTCGAACGCCGGGTCGAGGCGCGGATCGCCGGGACCGCCGGCGACGGGATCGCCGAGAACGGGACGATGTACGACGCCTTCGAGCCGGGGTACATCGGCGAGACCGGCTACGCCTACATCACCGACCTGGAGTCGAACGTCGTCGTCCACCACAGCCTCGACGAGGGCCACAACCTCAGGGAGGACTCCGGCGGGACGCTCCGGGTGTTCGACGACATCAAAGACCGGATCCAGTCCTCGCCGGCCATCCGGTCGGGCGACCGCTGGGGCGTCGCCGAGTACGACTGGGAGGACACCACCCAGCGGGGCGACCCCGTCGAGACGAAGTTCATCTCCTACACCTACTACGAGCCGTTCGACTGGATCCTCGCGCCGAGCGTCTACCACTACGAGCTCCAGGAGACGGCGAAGACCAACGCGAAACAGCGGGCGGCGGCCTCGTTCGCCCGGCGGCTGCAGACCCAGACGATGACCGTCGACGGCACCGAGTCGCCGGCCTTCGAGTCGCTCACCTTCGTCGGCGCCGACGGCGAGACGGAGATCCGGGTCCACCGCCGCGGCGACGAGGTCGTCACGCGGCTGGGCGTGTTGCGCTCGCGGGCCGACGCGACGTGGTTCCAGGAGGCGAAGTCCCTGCCGGAGGGCGAGGCCTACTACGGCGAGGTCCGGACGACCGAGGATGGCGACCGGCTGCCGATCGCCGCGCCCGTCTACTACAACGGGACGGTCCGCGGGGTCGTCGCGGCGCAGTTCAACTACTCGCTGGTCACCGCGACGACGAACACCGTCACTGTCGGCGACAGCGGCCACCTCTACGTCATCGACGACGAGGGCCGGATCGTGAGCCACCCGAACCGCTCGGTCGTGACCGCCGGAACGAACGCCGCCGCCGGCGAGTACGGCGCGGAACTCGCCGGGATCGTCTCCGAACGGATGCTCGCCGGGGAGTCGGGGATGGCGACCCACACCAAGACCACCGGGGACGGGAACGCGACCCGCTACGCACAGTTCGCGCCGATCGACCTGGGCGACCGCCAGTTCACGCTCGTCGCGAGCGTGCCGGCCTCGGACGTGAACGAGCCGATCGCGGCGCTCGGCGCGACGCTCCAGCAGCGCAGCACCGACGCCCGGAACCTCATGATCGGCCTGTTCCTCCTCGCGGCCGTCGTCGTCACCGGCGCCGGCTACGGGGCCGCCCGCTACATCTCCCGGCCGATCGTCCGGGTCAAGGAGCGGGCGGCCGCGCTCTCGCGCGGTCGGTTCGACGGCGACGGCGACACCGCCGGCGACGCCGCCGACCGCGACGACGAGATCGGCGAGATGGTCGCCGCCTTCGACGAGATGCAGGCCAACATGGACCGCCAGGTCGACCAGATCGAGGCGGTCGGCCAGCGCCTGCGCGACGGCGACATCGACGGCGACGTGGAGACGGACCTGCCCGGGAAGTTCGGGGAGATCGTGACCGCCCTCGCCGAGGGGATGGACCAGCTCGGGGCGAGCTTCGACGAGATCAGCCGCGCGAGCGCGAACGTCCGCGCCGGCCAGCTCGACCAGGACCTCGACAGCGACCTGCCGGGCGACTACGGCGACGTGATGGCCGAGCTCGACGCGGGGCTCGCCCAGCTGTCGGAGAGCTTCGACCAGCTAGAGCGGGTCAGCGCCGACCTCCGCGACGGCCGGCTGCACCAGGACCTGGACACGAACAAGCCCGGCGCCTACGGCGAGGTGCTCGCAAACATCGACGAGGGGCTCGACGCCGTCGACGAGAGCGTCGCCCGCGTCCAAGCCATCGCCGAGTCGGTCAGGGCCGCGAGCGAGGACGTGGCCGAGAGCACCGACGAGATCGAGTCCGCCAGCGGCGACGTGGCCGACTCGGTCCAGGAGATCTCCCACGGGGCCGACCGCCAGGCCGAGAACCTGGAGGAGGCCACCGGCGAGATGAACGAGCTGTCGGCGACCGTCGAGGAGATCGCCTCCTCGTCGGCGGACGTGGCCGAGACCGCCCGCCTGGCGGCCGAGCGGGCCGAGGCCGGCCGCGAGCAGGCCGCCGACGCCTCCGCGGAGGTCGCCGAGATCGAGGCCGAGAGCGACCGGGCCGCCGAGCAGGTCGCGGCGCTGGACGAGGAGATGGACGAGATCGGCGAGATCGTCGCCATGATCAACGACATCGCCGAGCAGACGAACATGCTGGCGCTGAACGCCTCCATCGAGGCGGCCAACGCCGGCGAGGCGGGCGAGGGCTTCGCGGTCGTCGCCGACGAGATCAAGGCGCTGGCCGACGAGGTCGGCACGGCGACCGAGCGGGTCGAGGAGCGCATCGACGAGGTGCAGGCGACGACCGGCGACACCGTCGCGGACATCGAGCGGATGCGCGAGCGCGTCGAGTCCGGCGTCGACACCATCGAGGCGGCCGTCGGGCAGTTCGACGACATCGCCGACGCCGTCGAGGACGCCGAGGCGGGCGTCCGGGAGATCAGCGACGCCACCGACGACCAGGCCGCCTCCACCGAGGAGGTCGTCGCGATGGTCGACGAGGTCAGCACCGTCAGCGAGGAGACCGCCGCCGAGGCGAGCAACGTCTCCGCCGCGGCCGAGGAGCAGGCCGCCTCCGTCAACAGCGTCGCGAGCAACGTCGACGAGATGGCCGCCCTCGCCGCCGACCTGCAGTCGCTGGTCGACGAGTTCGAGGTGTCCGGCGCCGACGCGGCCGCCGGGACGGGCGGCGCGTCCGGCGGAACGGGCGCCGACGCGGGCGGTTCGCGCACCCTCGACGACGCGCTCGACGCCGGCCCCGCGCTCGACGCCCCCGACGGCGCCGGCGGGTCCGCGGGCGCGACCGACGACGACTGAGGGGTCGACCACGGAGACCGGGGTGAGACGACCCGTCCGCCGGCGCGGTCGCCCGACCTCCTCGTCAACTACTCGCCCGTCCGCCCCCTCATCTGTCGACGTACTGCTCGTCGAACAGCCGGACGAGCGTGCCGAACAGGCCGACCACGATCGGCCCGTAGAACAGGCCGACGGCGCCGAAGGCGTAGACGCCGCCGAACACGCCGACGAGGACGGTCGCCGAGTGCAGCGACGACCCGCGGTCGACGACGCGGGCCCGCAGGTAGTCGTCGACGACGGCGACGGCGGTCGCCCCGTAGACGACCAGGAAGGCGGCCGCGAGCAGGCGGTTCTGGAGCCCCAGCCACAGCGCCGCCGGCCCGAGGACGCCCGCGACGCCGACCACGGGGAACAGCTCCAGCACCATCATCACGCCGCTCCAGAACAGGACGTTCGGGAGTCCCACCACCAGGAGGCCGACGCCCGCGACCCCTCCCTGAACGACGGCGACGAAGACGTGCCCCTTCAGTACCGCCCAGGTCGTCCGGTGGGCGTCCTCGCGGAGCGTCTCCGTGGTCGCGTCGTCGAACGGCAGGCGCTCGCCCGCCCAGCCGACCAGCCGGTCGCCGTCGACCAGCAGGTAGTAGAGGACGAACAGGAAGAGCACGGCGCCGAGGAAGAAGTCCGTCGTCGCGCTCACCAGCCCGGTGAGGTCGCCGACGAGCAGCTCCGCGAGTCGGCGGGGGACCGACTCGACGATCGACCCCAGCGGGATCTCCACGCCGAGCAGCCGCTCGACCCGTCGCTCGGCCGCGGTCGGCACGGACAACCCCTCCAGCGTCGCCGAGAGGTCGCCCAGCCCGGCCGGCGCCGCGGCGACCAGGACCGCGCCGACGGCCGCGGTCGCCACGACCGCGAACCCGACCAGCCCGGCGGCCGATACCCGCTCGCCCACGCGGGGGGCGAGCCGCCGCTGAACCGGCGTGAGCAGTACGGCCAGCAGGACGGCGACCAGCAGCGCCGTCAGGAACGGCCGGACGATCAGCACGACGAGGTACCCGAACACCAGCAGGACGAGGGCGAAGAAGCCGACCTGCAGCCGCTCGGTGTCGACCATCAGGCCCCCCGTTCGGCGGCGGTCGGTCGACGGTTCGCTCCCCGCGGGGCGGCGCCGCTCCGTACGCGCACGCCAGAACAGTGGGCCCCCGGCCGGAAGGGCCTTGATCCGGGCTCCGTGCGGGCAGGTTGCGAACTACGGACGGGCCGCCGCGGGCTACGGACGGGTCGCCATCGGCACCGAGCGGCCGCTGACCGGCTGAAAGAGACGGCAGAACGGCGGAGCGCGGACGGGTTACTCGCTCTGGATACGCGGGGCGAGCATGAACGTGACCTGGCCCTCGCCCTCGGCGATGTCGAAGTGCATCTTGACGGGGAACTCCTCGCCGAGCTCCATCCGCACCTCGGCGTCTTTCGGGATGGCCTTGTTCATGTCCTTCAGGTAGTCCAGGGAGAACAGCGAGTGAGCGGGGCCGGCGGTCAGGTCGATGAGGTCCTCGCGGGTGAGCTCGAGGTGGACGTCGTCGGTGTCGCCCTCCGCGTCGACGTAGAAGTACTCGTCGGCGTCGTCGACGCCCAGCGCGATGTGGTCCGAGACCATGTCCGCGGCGGTGACCGCGCGGTCGATGTCGCGGCCCTCGATGACGATCTCGGCGGCCAGGTCGAGGTCGGGCAGGTCCGGCTCCTGGCGGATGGAGTCGGGGTCGATGAGCGCCAGCGTGTACTCCAGGCCGTCGATGGCGATGTGCAGCTTCCGGGTCTCCTCGTCGAGTTCGAGGTGGACCAGCTGGTCGGCGTCGGCCATGCCCGCGATGTCCTCCAGCCGCGAGAGGTTGACGCCGATGACGCCGCCGTCGGTCTCGTAGGACTCGAAGGCCGAGGCCGACAGTTCCAGATCGACCATGCCGACGTTGGCGGGGTCGACCGCCCGGATCTCCAGCCCGTCCTCCTCGAGGTGGATCTTGCACTCGTCCACCAGCACGCTCACGGAGTCCAGCGTCGTCCGGAGCGTGTCCGCGCTCACGATGGCGTTGAACATCTTGCCCGCGGCTACGCCCCCATCCGTTAAAAAGTCCCTTCTTTGCCCGCGAGCCCGCGCGTGGCCGCGTGGTGCGGTTTCGGCGGGTCGGGACCGGCCGCCGCGGCTGCCTGCGAATGCATCCACCGGTCTTAGCCGACTCACGACCCAATCGGAGCCGTATGCCGCCACTATCACCCGACGGGGACCGGACGGGCGACGGGAACGGCGACCCACCGAGCGACGGCGACGCCGGCGACCGCGGGCGCGAGCCCGGCCGGGCGACCGACGCCGACCGCCAGCCGACCCTCTCCCGCCGGCGCGTCCTGCGCGGCGCTGCGACCGCCGGTGTGGGCGCCGTCGGCGCGGGCGCGCTCGCGAGCACGAGCGGCGTCGGGGCCGCCCAGATCACGGAGGCCGCGGCCATCCCGGAGGTCTCGCGGTGGGAGAACGACAATCTCGCCGGGTTCATGATCCACGTCGGCGGGTCGACCTCGCCGACCCAGAGCCGGGTCGCGGAGGACTGTGTCCCCCCCGGCAGCGACACCTGGCCCCCAGACGAGATGCTCGCCTACGAGGCGGCGGTCATCAACCGCAAACAGGGGGACACTCCCGAGGCCGAGACGACGCTGTACATCGGCGGCTCCGTCGAGGTGTTGCCCGGCCAGCTGTACCTCATCAACCGGTTCAACCGCTGCGACGGCGACTTCGTCGGCGTCGTCCTCGAACAGATCGGCCGGTCCGACGTGAGCGCCGGCCCCGGCCAGCAGGCGACCAACCGCCCCGTGGCCGACGTCGAGGAGGACGAGCGACCCAGGAACCTGGGGACCACGACCACCGGCGACGGGCCCGGGTTCGGTCTCCTGGCCTCGCTCGCCGGCCTCCTGGGCGGTGGCGCCCTGCTCCGCCGTCGCGACGACGACTGAGACTCCCCGGTCCGGTCCAGTCCGGTCCCGCGGACCGGCCACCCCACTCCGCCCGACCCCACCCCATCCCGCGTCCGTACGTTTTTGTATCGAGCCGCCGGAAGTGTCGGACAGGATGAAGAAGATCCTCGCGTCAGTCGGCATCGGCAACGCGACAGTCGACACGGTACTGGAGAACGAGACCGTCCGGCCGGGCGAGTCGGTCGACGCCGTCGTGCAGGTCGAGGGGGGCGAGGCCGAGCAGACCGTCGACCGGATCGAACTGGAGGTCGAGACCCGCTACCGGGTCGAGGAGGGCTACGAGGAGACGACCGTCGACCGTCTCCACCTCACCGACGGGTTCACGGTCGAACCCGGCGAGGAGACGAGCTACGGGACGACACTCGACATCCCCTACGCGACGCCGCTGACGATGGGCGACGCCGCCGTCTGGGTCGACACCGACCTGGAGATCGGGATGGCCGTCGACCCGGAGGACGAGGACCACCTGAAGGTCCGCCCCACCGAGCGGATGCAAACCGTCTTCGACGCCGCGGAGGACCTGGGACTGTCCCTCCGGACCGCCGACTGCGAGGCCGACCCGTACGGCCGCTACACCGACCGGCGGTTCGTCCAGGAGTTCGAGTTCCGCCCCTCGGACGGTCCCTTCCGGGGCGATCTGGACGAGCTCGAACTCGTCTTCGACCCCTCGCCGGAGGCGCTGACCGTCTACGCCGAGGTCGACCGCAGCGCGGGTCTGCTCAGCGAACTCGCCGACGCGGACGAGCGCAAGACCAGCTTCACGCTCCCGGAGGTCGACGCCGACGCCGCCCGCGACCAGCTCCGCCGGACTGTCGAGCGGCTGGTGTAGACCGGTCTACTGCATCGCCTTGACCCAGCCGGGGACCGACGCCATCCCCTCCTTGTCCTCCCAGCCGCTGTCGCGGAGGTACGTCTCCAGGTCGTCGAACGCGAAGCCGAACCGCTCCTCCAGCGCCGGGATGTCGGCGCTGTAGCCGACCTCGTTGAACCACTCGCACATCACGGTGAACTCCTCGCCGAAGCTCTCGTAGGCGTCCTCGATGGGGACGTGGACGGCCTCGACGTCGACGCCGGTGACCTCGGAGAGCACGTCGGCGGTCTCTTCGAGGGTCTTCTCGTCGCCCGCCAGGTCGATCGCCTCGCCGACGAACTCGTCGGGGTTCTCGAAGGCGACGGCGGCGGCGTGGCCCACGTCGTCGTTGCTGACCATCTGCAGGCCGACGCCCTCCGCGAGCGGCAGGGCGAGCTGGCCGTCCTCGACGATGTCATCGGCGAACGCCTCCAGGTTCTCGAAGAAGAAGACCGGCTTGAGGACCGTCCAGTCCAGGTCCGTGTCGCGGACGTGCTGGGCGATCTCGTCGGCGGAGTCGAAGTGGGGGATCCCGGTGTCCTCGTCGTGGCTGCCGACGCCGGAGAAGACGAAGTGTTCGACGCCCTCCTCGTCGGCGACCGTCGCGAGATTTTTACCTTGCTCGACCTGGTCGTCGTAGCCCTGCGTCCAGAAGTTGGTGACCGCGAAGACGGCGTCGGCGTCGCCGACGGGGTCGCGGAGACTGTCGGGGTCGTTCAGGTCACCCTCGACCATGGTGACGCCGCGGTCTTCGAGCGCCTGGGCCGTGTCGCCGCTTGCGTCGCGGGTCAGCCCGCGCACGTCGAAGGCCCCCTCGCTCGCCAGCAGGTGGTCGACGACCGCGCCGCCCTGATTTCCTGTCGCTCCCGTTACGAGTACGGTGGTAGTGTCGTCAGTCATTGGTTCGTCGTACTGTGGTAGGGCCGGCACACGTATATCTTTCAGGCGTCGTACACGATACCGGATGACATCGATGTCACCGGGCGGTTCGGGGACGTCGGAGCCCGTCGAACCCCGCGGGTTCCGGACGGCGGCCACGCTCCGGGCGAGCTCGCCGAGTCCGCCGAAGTCCCGGTTCGGAACTCCCTCGCATCGGCTGTGGCGCTCATCAGCGGCGAGGCCGACCGCCACAGTGGCGCTCTCCGCACCCCTCCTCGATCTCGCGTCGTCAGTCCCGGCACCGACACTCGTGCGATAGCCGTGCGAAGTCAGTGACGTGGTCGTGGACGGTGACCGCGAGTTCGAACATCGCCTCGGCCTGCCCGGCGGCCGCCACCGTGTCCCGGTAGTACGCGGCGGCGCGATTGTCGCGGTACAGTTGCTTCAGCCGCCGTGCAGTCGCTTCCGTGACGAGGTTCAGCTCGGCACCGCGGTCGTAAGCGCGGTCGTGCCCCTCGCGAAATCGTCGATCGTGTCGTTCGACGCGTTGAGCGCGTAGCACTCGAACGTGCGTTCGACGGCCGCGAAGGACATCTCGATGACGCTCGTGTGGTAGCCGTCGTGTTCGCGCAGGAGGCGACACGCGTCGAGCAGACGGCACGCCTTCCGGAGCTGGATCACGTCGACGTCGTGCGCGTCCGGATCGAGTCCTTCCTCGTACTCCGGCCGGCCCAGTTGTCCGCCGAACGCGTCCTCGGCCCGGCTAATAGCGTCGTCGAGGGCGTCGGGTTCGTCAGGCACCGCTCATCACCTCGTGTTTGAGGTCGCGGAGCGCGTCGCTGTCCACCAGCGTGATCGCGTCGGCGAACACGTCTTCGAGCCGGTCGGCGTGACCCCGTGCTGACTCCGGCGTCTCGACGAGGATCTGGAACTCGTAGCGGTCGCCGTCGAACCGCTCCCCTCCGAGTTCCTTCGCGAGTTCGTTGGCGCGGTGCTGGTCGGCGCGGTCGCCGGCGAGGACCCAGAGGTCGATGTCGCTCTGGCGGTCGGCCTGGCCCCGGGCGACGCTGCCGAACACGAGGACCCCCCGAACCTCACCCAGCTCGTCGCGGATCCGTTCGAGCGCCGCGCGGACGGGTCGGTGAAACTCCGGCTGTGGGATGCGCAGGACGGGGTCGTCGGGCTTCGTCACCCGGGTTCGGTTGATGCCGACCAGCCGGCGGTTGCCCTCGGGCTCGGCGACGACCAGCCCGTTGGCTTCGAGGACGTCGACGGCCCGCTTGACCGACTGGGGCGCGTTGTCGGTGAGTCGGCTCAACTCCCGGATCGTGAACTGCTCGTAGGGGTTGTCGAGCAGCAGCTGGAGGAGGTCGTCGGTGGCCGTGTGACGGAACAGGTCGGGCTCCGGCGCCGGAACCGGCAACCCGACAGTGGCTTGCTCCATCTCGCGGGCCCCGTTCTTTTGTCTCGTCATGCATTACGTGTCTCGCTTCACGAGACAATAATCCTGGGGCTGACCTGCACGGGTTCTGCGCCAGTTCTATCTCGTGGGCCGTCGGGTAGGCGCGTAGCGAGGCATCGGCGGCCACGGTCGACAGGCCAAACGTCGCCGACACCATCCGACGGCCCTTTCCGCTTCGACGGCGTGACACCCCCTATGAGCGAAACTTCGCCGGCCCGACCCGCGCTGGGAGGGCCACGGAACGCGGTGAGACACGCATGAGCGGCAAGGACGAGTACTACAACAAGGCCAAACAGCAGGGCTACCGCGCTCGCTCGGCGTACAAGCTCAAACAGCTGGACGAGACGGCCGGCCTGTTCGGGTCCGGGAACACGGTCGTCGACCTGGGCGCGGCGCCCGGCGGGTGGCTCCAGGTCGCCGCCGAGGCGGTCGACGAGCACGGGACCGTCGTCGGCGTCGACCGCCAGCGGATCGACCCGCTCGACTACGACAACGTCGAGTGCGTCCGCGGCGACCTCACCGAGGACTCGACCATCGACGAGGTCGTCGAGCGGGTCGGCGCGGACGGCGAGGACCGGCCCGTCGACGTGGTGATCTCCGACATGGCGCCGAACATGACCGGCGACTACGACCTGGACCACGCCCGCTCGGTCCACCTCGCCCGCCAGGCGTTCGAGGTCGCCGACCGCGTGCTCGCGCCCGGCGGGGATCTGGCCGTGAAGGTCTTCGACGGGAAAGACCTCGACGACCTGGAGGCCGACATCGAAGCGGAGTTCGAGTACGTCCGGCAGGTCCGGCCCGACGCTTCCCGCGACTCCTCGTCGGAGCTGTATCTGGTCGCCAAGGGCTACCTGACGGCGCCCGTCCGCGAGGGCGATCAGGTCGAGGTGGAGATCGTCGACACCGGGAGCGAGGGCGACGGGATCGCCAAGGTCGACGGGTTCACGCTGTTCGTCGCCGGCGCCGCGGAGGGCGAGACCGTCGAGGTGCGGGTCGGCGACGTGAAACCCAACTACGCGTTCGCGGAACCGGTCGGGTGACTCAGAACTCGTCTTCGCCGTCCTCGCCGACGATGTAGGACTTCAGCTCGTCGGCGGTCACGTCGTGGCCCTGCCGGCCGAAGAAGGCGGCGACGTTCTCGCAGTCGCGGTCGAGGAACTCCTCGGCGTTGGGGTGGTGGACCGTCACCGCCTGGCCCAGGTCGATGACGTAGATGTGGTCGCCGTGGACGACGAGGTTGTACTCCGAGAGGTCCCCGTGGACGAGACCGGCGTCGTGGAGCCGCCGCATGTACTCGGCGACGACCTCGTAGGCGGTCTCGGGGTTCTCGAGGTTCACTTCGGAGAGGCGCTTGGCGCGGCCCTCCTCGGTGCCGAGGTACTCCATGACGAGGACGTTGCGCTCGACGGCGATGGGTTCGGGGACGAGCACGCCGGCCTGGCGGGCGCGGCTGAGGTTGGCGAACTCCTTGCGCACCCACGCGAGGACGACCTTCTTCTTGTCCGAGCCGATCCCCTGGAAGCGCGGGTCGCCGTCGAGGTAGCCCCGCATGTCGGTGAAGTCCGACGCGTTGATGCGGTAGACCTTGACGGCGACCTCGGTGTCCTCGTCGCCCAGGGCGGTGTAGACGTTGGCCTCCTTGCCCGTGGAGATGGGGCCGCCGAAGGCGACGATGTGGCCGTCCTGGACGAGCTTGTAGAGGGCGCCGAAGGTGGCGTCGTCGAACACCGAGTCCTCGACCTTGAACTGCTCGGTGTCCTTGATGCGCTTGCGGAACTCGTTGAACTCCCGGTCGCGCTTGCGGGCGATCCGGTCGGCCTCGGTGTCCTCGATCTCGACTTCCTCGAACTCGTCGCCCGGGTGTTCGGCCTCGTCGGTGTCGAGCAGGCGGTACTCCGGCATGGTCAGCGGTCCCGCCCGGCGCGCGAGGAGAAGAGAGGGTGTGCGCGCCCGGCGGTAGTGTCGTCCGCCATGCTACTCCTGGATGTGTCCCTCCTCGCGCAGCTGGTCGGCCTGCTGTTTCTCGTAGCGCCACGTGATGTCGGCCTTCTCGTCCTGCCAGTCCCACGGCTCGACGAGCACCACGTCGTCCTCGCGGATCCAGATGCGCTTCTGCATCTTCCCGGGGATGCGCGCCGTCCGTTCCGTCCCGTCCATGCAGCGTACCTCCACCCGGTTCGCCCCGAGCATCTCCGTGACGACGGCGAACACCTCGTCGTCGTCCGGCATCCGCAGGTCCGTTCGGCCCTCGTTGTCGCTCATACCCGTCCGTTGTCTCGGGAGACGTTTTAACTTTTGCAGGATCGGGAAGGGCGGCTCGCGGCGCGGCTCACCCGACGGTCAGGTAGACGGCCGCGTAGGCGACGGCGGCGAGGCTGACCGCCGCGAGCGCGGTCACGCCGGCCCGCCAGGCCCGCAGCCGGTCGGGCGACGGCGGCGCGACGCCGACGACCCCCACGGCGAGGACGCTGAACACGAAGTGATAGGACACCTCCAGCGTGGGCGCGGGGAGCGCGAGCGCCGCCCCCGCGTAGGCCACGCCCAGCACCGCCCGGCGGTCGACGTGGGCGGTCGGCCGCTCGCCGGCGATCCGGAAGTAGGCGGCCAGCGCCAGCCAGACGGTCGCGAGCTCGACGCCGAACGCCCCGAGCAGGTGCAGCGTCGGGTCCGCCGAGAGGACGACCCGCTCGGCGACCAGCGTCGCCTCGAAGGGGTACAGCAGGGCCGGCGGCTCGCCGGTGAGCAGGTCGCCGAAGGGGTGGGTGAACAGGCCCACGAACGTCGCACCCGCGAGCACCCGGGGCGCGACGCCCCGCCGGCGGGCGAGGACGACGACCGCGCCCACGCAGCAGACGAACAGCGCCGTCACCGCGCCGGCGAGCCCGCCGCCGAGAGCGGCGACGACCGGGACGAGTCCAGCGAGCAGCGCCGCGCCGGCCGCTCGCGAGGGGGTCCCGCTCCGGCCGCCGAGCCACACCGCGGCGGTGACGACCGCGGCGACGGGCAGGGCGTGGGTGACCCCGCGGTGGACGCGGTTGCCGGCCGCCCAGAACGACTCGACGGGGACGGGTCCCGCGCCCGCCGCCGGCGCGACCAGCCCGGACAGGCCGTAGACCACGTCCACGTCGGGCAGCGTGGCGAACAGCGCGGCGAGGGCGGCCACCCCGAGCGCGCGCTCGCGGGACCACCTGAGGCGGTCGGCGCCCAGGGCAGCGACCGCGAACGCGAGACAGGCGTGGCCGACGAACATCACGCCTGTTTCGCCGCGCGCGGAGATAAGTGTCCCGCGAGAACCGGTCGCACACGTCCGTCGAGATCCGCGGCTATCGCCGTCGAGACGCGGTCACTCCTCGTCGAAGCCGAACACCGACCGGATCTCGGCCTCGATCTCCTCGACGTACCGCTCCAGGATCGTCTCGACCTTCTCGTCGTCGGCGACGAGGACGCCGGAGAGCCGCTCGTGGGGGTCCTCGGGGAGTTCGATCCGGAACTCGCCGTCGCCCTCGTAGAAGGGCTCGCTTTCCGAGAGGATCTGCTGGTCGATGGCGTGGATCAACTCCGAGTCGTAGCGGTCGTTCATCGTCTCGAAGGCGCCCTTGTAGGCGCGCTGCAGCTCGGTGAAGTAGTTCGCGTACTTGTCCTCGAACTTCTCGGGGTCGAACTCGACCATTGGCCCAAGCCACGGCCACCGCCGACAAAAGTCGTCCGTCTCGGGGCTCGCCCGGACCGCGCTCCGGCCGCTCGCTCGCCCCTGGTGTACCCCCAGCCGGGGCCGCTCACTCCTCGTACTGCGGCCCGTTCACTCCTCGTCGCCGATCCCGAAGTCCACGTCGTCGACAGGGATCCGCGTGCGGTTCTCCGGGAACGCCAGCAGGAACAGGCCGCTCCCGACGATGCCGGCGAAGACGACACCGCCGACGAGCGCGGCGGCGGCCGTCGTCGTCAGCCCGCCCGCGTTCGCCGCGACGACCGCCGCCACGACGCCCAGCAGGACCAGCGTCACCATCACCCCGAACACGAACCCCGCGCCGAACAGCAGTTTCCCGTCGTCTGTCAGTGACCGCCCCGATTCTGTCGCCATAGCCCACAGCTAGCGCTTCTCGCACTTAGATGTGTCACCCATACCGTCTCGACCTCTCTCCACCGTCTCCGTCCCGGCCCGTGCCGCTCCCTGTTCCGTATATCGACATTCGATTTACGACACGGGTGACGACGGGCAGCCCCCGGCGAACACCGAACTGCCGACCCGGTCACGGAACCGGGCTCACTGCGTGTTCGGCAGGTACAGCACGGCGTAGGCGGCGAACAGGACGCCCACGACGCCGAGCAGGAACAGGTAGGTCAGCGGCCCGAGCGACGTGACCGCGCTCACGGCCCCTCCTAGGACCGCCGCGGGGTTCGAGGCGCTGACCGCCGGCCCGACGACGAGTACCAGGGCTATCGCCACCAGCGCCAGGTCGAACGCGTCGCGCTCGGCGACTGCCATCGACGGGACGCTCGACGCCCGCCCCCATAGACCTCACGGCCCGTCCTTCGGCCCCTCCCGTACGAACACCCCGCCGTCGGAAACCACCCGCTGTTATGTACCCCCGGGTTTTAGGCCGACCTAAATGATCGGACGGACGCTGACCGACATCAGGGCGGAGCTGGAGGAGCTCGCCGAGGACTCGGGGGAGTACTACGTGCAGTGCGGGCGGACGGGCGAGCGGCCGGTACCGGTCGACGGCCGGCGGTTCCCGGACCGGGAGACGGCCGTCCAGGCGGTCCGCGTGGCCCACGCCTACCGGGCGACGCTCCGGCGGTACGACCCGCGGGCGCCGTGGTACGACTTCGTGGTCTGCGAGGCCGACGGCGACCCCGGCGATGACTGCGCGTGGTCGTTCCCGCCCGCCACGGCGGAGTCCGCCTCCCAGCGCGCGCTGGTGGCGTACTGTCACGACCTGGCGGGCGCGGTGTTCGAGGCGCTGTCGGCCAGCGACCACGACGGCGTCGAGCGCGCGGTGATGGACGAGTACCTCGCGGCCGCCGAGCGGACGCCCGACCGCGACCGGCTCTGTCTGCAACTGCTCGCGACGATGGCGGCGGAACTCGACTCGCGGCTCCCCGACCCGGCGCGGGCCGAGGCCCTGCAGCGCGCGACCGCACACCTCCCTGCCGTCGAGGGGGGCACCCGACCCGTCCGCGCCGCCCTCGCGCACCTCCGCTCGGTCGGACTGGTCGACGGGTTCGCGCTCGTCGACGGCCACTGGGACCGCCCGCACGCGGTGACCGTCCGCGGCTACGAACTCCGGCCCCGCGACGGCCGGCTCCCGACGCTCCCGCTCTCGGTCGAGACCGTCCGCCGCACCGCCGGACGGCCCCGCGTCGCCACGTCCGTGACTCCCGTCGACGACGGCTGGCGGATCGCCCTCTCCCCGGCCGGCGGAGCCGCCGCCTCACTCGACACCGCCGCCCCGGTCGACGGCTGACGCCGTTCCGCTTCGTTTTCCGCTCTCACTGCCTTTACGCCGCGTTTCGCACCGCTCTCCCCGTCCGACGGCCGTCGCCGTCTTCGCCGCGATAAATCGCATCCGGCTATACGAATTCGGCGCCGCACCGCCGAGCCGACGGCTCCGCGGCGGTCGGAGCGCGGGCGAGAACGGTCGTCCGCGGGTCAGCCGGTCTGGTCGGGACCGGTCTCCCGCGGGTCAGCCCGTCTGGTCGGCGACGATGTCGTCGGCGGCGTCGACGAACGCCTGTTCTTCGCCGGCGGGGACGGTCGCGCCGGCGGCGATGTCGTGACCGCCGCCGTCGCCGCCGACCGAGCGGGCGGCCTCGCCCATCACCGCCGACAGGTCCAGCCCCTCGCGGACGAGCGTCCCCGTCCCGCGGGCCGAGACCTTCGTCTCCGCCTCCGATTTCCGGGCGAACGCGACGATGGGTTTGTCCGCGGCGACGCCGTCGGTCCCCAGCGCCATCCCGGCGACGATGCCGACGATCGTCTCGCGGATGGCCTCGCCGGCGTCGAACCACTGGAGGTGGTCCTCGTGGGTGACCCCCTCCCGGCGGACGTACTCCAGCCCCTCCGAGAGATTGCGACGGTGGTTCGAGAGGAGCGTCTGCGCGCGGTCCAGCGCCCCCTCGCGGTTGCCCAGACAGACGCCCAGGCCCACGTCCGCGCGCTCGTAGCGGGCGGTGGCGTTCAGCAGCGTCGAGAACTCGCTGGCGTCGCGCAGCTCCGTCCCCCGCGGCTCGTCGACCAGTTCGTAGGTCGTCCCGACGAGGGTGTTTATCTTCTTCGCCGGGACGCCGCGCTGGACGGCGTGTTGCACCAGCGCGCTCGCGACCGTCTGGCGCTCGTCGTCGGTCAGGTCGACCCACGTCCGCCACTCCCCGGCGTCCTTGAGGTCCACGTCGAGGTCTTCGAGAAAGCGGACGGCGCCCGCCTCGTCCCCGGAGATGCCCGGGATCTGCACCTCGGTCGCGTACTCGAACAGCTTCGGGAGCGGCCGGGTCTGCTTGCCGTACAGCGACAGGTCGGTCCCCTCCGCGAGGACGCCCGCCGCGACGCCCTCCTCGACGATGCCGCGGTTGGCGCCGACGAGTTCGCCGCCCACTGCCTGCATGTCCCCGACGGCGCCGACGACCGCCAGCGCCGCCAGATCGCGGTTGTCAGCGGACTGGTCGCCCCGCTCCGCGAGCGCCCGCGCGAGGACGTACGCCGCGCCCGCGCCCGACAGCTCGGAGGCCCCGTCGATCCCTTCCAGCAGCGGGTTGAGGTGGAACTCCGTCTCCGCCTCGGCGGGCTGGTGGTGGTCGGCGATCACCGGGTCGAAGTCCCCCGCCCGCTCGTGGGCCGCGATGGCGTCCAGTTGCCCGCTCCCGAAGTCGGTGAACAGGACGGTGTCGTACTCGCGGGCGGCGATGGACGCGATCTCCGTCTCGTCGAGCTGTTTCTTGAACACCGTCTCGAAGTCCAGGCCGGCCCGCTCCAGCGCCGTCGACGCGACGGCCGCGCTCGTCAGCCCGTCGGCGTCGATGTGCGACGCCAGCAACAGTTCGTCGCTGTCCAGCAGCCTGTCGGCGCAGGCGGCCGCGCGGTCCGCCAGGTCGGGTACCGGCCCGGTCGTGCTCATCGAACCGTTCTTATCGGGGCTTCGGGTTTAAGAGTCCGGGTGTCCGGCCGCCGCCCCGCCGGTGGCTCCCCCGGATCCGGCCGTCCTCCCGCCGATGTCTGCCGGGCGTCCGACGCACGGCGGACGGTCGAGTGAGGAACGCGGCGCCGCTGTGGTGCG
Organism: Halosimplex halobium; assembly: GCF_051414055.1. NCBI lineage: Archaea > Methanobacteriati > Methanobacteriota > Halobacteria > Halobacteriales > Haloarculaceae > Halosimplex > Halosimplex halobium. The sequence goes on along the minus strand of NZ_JBLKNX010000018.1, from coordinate 13,080 downwards.
GTTTCCGGCCTGCGCTCCTCGTCGCACCGAACCTGTTTAGTTCGGGTATCTCCAACCGTCGGTATCGTGAACGCGGTCGACCGCTGGGAGGCCGCGCTCGCCGACCGGGGCGAACTCACCCCCGAGACCGTCGACCGGATCCTCGACCTCCACGGCGAGCGCGGCGCGCGCGCCATCGACGCGGTCTCCGAGCGGCGCGTCAAGGAGTACCGCGACTTCACCGTCGTCGTCGGCCACGACGACGAGTACGTCGTCGAGGACGACTCCTGTGACTGCAAGGACGCCGAGTACAACCTCGACGACGACGACCCCGAGGAACTCTGCTGGCACGCCATCGCCGTCCGCGTCGCCCGCGCCGTCGGCGCCGTCGACCACCACGATATGTGGTACTCCGAGGTCCGCGAGTTCCTGTGACCATCTTTTTCGACCGGGGGTTTCCTCGCGCGCCTCCGGCGCGCTGCGGGGAACCCCCGGTCCAAAAACATGGGTGAAAAAGGCCGCTCGCGCGGAGCGCGAGCGGTGAACCGGCGCTCCGCGCCGGACGTTCGACCGCTACCGCCCCGCCACTGTACCGCCCCGCACTGCCCCGCACCGCCACCGCGACCGCACAGCCACCGCCCCGCCACCGCGACCGCCCCGCACTGCCCCGCACCGCCACCACGACCGCACAGCCACCGCCCCGCCACCGTCCCGCCACCGCGCCGCTCCGCCGCCGCTTCGCCCCTCGTTTCGGGTCGAACCGCCCCCGACACTCTTGAACTGTCGGTCCAATGGGGTCGCTATGCAGACGCCAGTCGGGTTCGTCGTCGACCTCGCGACCGAGACGGTGAACGAACTGGGGGCCGCGCTCTCGGACGCGATCCCCAAGCTCGTCATGGCGATCGTCTTCGTCTCGGTCGCGTACGTGGCGATCAGGGTCGTCCTGTCGATAGTCCGGCGGTTCTTCGGCAGTATCTACCCCAGCGAGCAGGACCTGATCGCCCAGCTGTGGACGACGATCATCGGGGTCTTCCTCTGGTTCGGCGCCGCGCTCGTCCTCCTGAACATCGTCGGTCTGGGCGCTATCGCGGCGAGTCTCGGCACCGCGACCGGATTTCTAGCGCTGGGCGTCTCCTACGCCCTGTCGAGCATGATCGAGGACGCCGTCGCCGGCGTCTACCTCCTGCGGGACCCCGATTTCAACCCCGGCGACCGGGTGACGACCCAGTCGATGACCGGGACGGTCCGGGCGATCGAACTCCGCAAGAGCCGGTTCGAACTCGACGACGGCGACACGGTCGTGCTCGCGAACCGCGAGGTGGAGAAGCGCTGGACGAAGGAGGGCGATAGCGACGTCGACGCCGCGTAGCTACGAGGGGTCGAGCCGGTAGCGGACGGTGGGCTGGCCCTCGAAGGTCGGGCCGGAGCCGGTCCGCTCGAAGCCGGCCGACTCGGCCGATTCGCGCGTGCCTCCCTCGTCCTCCGGAACGAGCACTTCGACCGCCATCCCCTCCGAATCGGCGAAGCGGATCGGTTCCTCGAGCAGGCGGTCCCGCACGTCCTCGGTGCCCTCCAGTTGCGTGACGTGGACCGTTTCCTCGCGCGCGTCGTAGCTGACGAACCCCTGGATGGCCTCCTCGTCGGTGGCGACCCGGACCGTCCGGTCGTGGACGAGGTTGCGCATCACGTCCTGGGGCGACCCCGTGAGCTCCGCCAGCCGGTCCGCGTCCGCCTCGACTGCGTCCCGGATGTCCATGTCCGCCACCATGCCCCCTGCGCAATTAAATCCATGCCTAGGTGTGTCCGGGATCAGCAGTCGTGCTGGATATCACAGTGGGGCTGCCGCCACCTAGGGTACTCCCACCGCAACCGAGAACAGCGTGAAAGCCCCGACGCGTTCGCCTCCCGCGGCTCGCTGCGCTCCTCGGCCTTCGGCCTGCGGTGTCTGAGGGCTACGGCCTCAGATTAGCGGGACCGGAGGTCCCGCGTCACTTGCGTCGCCGGGGTTCGGCGAACGCGTCGCCCCTTTCATTCCCGCCCGTATCGGCTGACCGGCCAGTCTGTGCGGGCGGGAATGAAAGGGGTCGGCCGCTTCGGGAAGACGGGCGACGCAAGCACTGCAACGAGCGGAGCGAGTGAAGCGCGCAGCGAGGCGCACGACCGGAGCACGCGGGGGCTTTCACGCTGTTTGCGGTAGTTTTCTCGCTGCCGTCTCACCTCCCGCAGCCGTCGACGCCCATCCGACAACTCGTCGCACCCAAACCGTTTCCTCGGCGCCGCTCGAAGCGGGGGCGTGAGCGAGGACGACCGCGCGTGCTGCAGCCCCGGACGCGGGGCCGACGATCCGACCGCGACGGGCGCCGAGTCCGCAACCACCGACTCGCCGGACGCCGAGTCCGCAACCACCGACTCGCCGGACGCCGACTGGCGCACCGAACCCGCCACGGACGACGACCCGCGGACCGACCGGATGGTCCGCGTCGGCGCGGGGACCTTCCGGATGGGCACCGACTCCGACGTGGGCTTCCCGGAGGACGGCGAGGGGCCGGTCCGCGAGGTACGGACCGACGCCTACTACGTCGACCGCCACGCCATCACGAACGCCGAGTTCCTGGCGTTCGTCCGCGAGACCGACCACACCACCGACGCCGAGCGGTTCGGCTGGTCGTTCGTCTTCGAGGACTTCGTGGCCGCGGCCGACCGCGAACACGTCCGCGAGCGCGTCCCCGGCGCGGACTGGTGGGTCGCCGTCGCCGGCGCCGACTGGTTTCACCCCTACGGCCCGAGTTCGAGCGTCGTCGCCGACGACCTGCTCGACCACCCGGTCGCGCACGTCTCCCACCGCGACGCCGCGGCCTACGCCGACTGGGCGGGCAAACGGCTCCCCACGGAGGCCGAGTGGGAGCGGGCCGCCCGCGGCGGGCGCGAGGGCACCAGATTTCCCTGGGGCGACGAACTGGAACCCGGCGGCGAGCACCGCTGTAACGTCTGGCAGGGGGAGTTCCCCGAGCGCAACACGGCCGAAGACGGCTACCGCGCGACCGCGCCGGTCGACGCCTTCGAGTCGAACGGCTTCGGCCTCTACAACGTCTGCGGCAACGTCTGGGAGTGGTGTCGAGACTGGTTCGACGCCGAGTATCACACGACCGACGCCTACGACCCGGCGAACCCGACTGGGCCGACCAACGGCGACGAGCGGGTGATGCGCGGCGGCTCGCACCTCTGTCACGAGTCGTGGTGCAACCGCTACCGGCTGGCCGCCCGGTCGCACAACGAGCCCGACGGCTCGACGGGCAACATCGGTTTCCGCTGCGTCGTCGACGCGGCGTGACGGTCGGGAGCGGCCGGCTGTCTGCGGTGTCCGCCTCGGCGAGTCGGCTCTCTTACAGAAATCCGATTCGCCACACGCTGAAGTCCCTGCCGCGTGTCACGTCCGATGACGATGCAGTCCGACCCTGACAGCTCCCCCGACGCTTCGCGTAGACGCCTCCTCCGCGCGGTCGCCGGTCTCGCCCTCGCCGGCGGCCTCGCGGGCTGTAACGGGACCGGCGAGGGCACGGATGGCTCGCCCGCACCGGCCGAGAGCGACACGCCGACTCCCGGGCCGACGCCCTCCCCGACGCCCGCGGCGACGACCGCGCCGCCGACCGATCCGGCGGCGGCCACGCCGACCGCCACCGCGTCGCCGACCCCGACGCCGGCCGGCCGATCCACCGCTCGCGAGTTCGTCGCCCACCTGCGGGCCGGCGAGTTCGACGCCGCTCACGCCATGAGTACCGACGAACTCGCCGAGAACCTCCCGCGGTCGGCCCTGGAGCGGCTCTGGCTCGGCCTGCAGGCCCAGCACGGCGCCGTCGAGTCGACCGGGAGCGTCGAGACGGCGACCCGCGAGGGCTCGACGACGTTCGTCGTCCCCGTCGACTGCGCCGAGGGCTCGGCCCGGGTCGAAGTCGCGGTCGCAGGCGAGGGCCGCGTCGGCGGCCTGTGGTTCCCCGCCGAGTATCGCTCGCCGGAGTACGTCGACCCGGCGACGTTCTCCGAGCGGACGCTGACCCTCGAACCCGAGGGGTGTTCGCTCCCGGCGACGCTGGCGGTCCCCGCCGGCGCGAACGGCGGCGGGTCCGGGACGGCGACCGCGACGGGCTCAACTTCGGTCCCGGGCGTCGTCCTCGTCCACGGTAGCGGCCCGCACGACCGCGACGAGACGATCGGGCCGAACAAGCCCTTCAGGGATCTGGCCCAGGGGCTCGCCACCCGCGGCGTCGCGGTCCTCCGGTACGCCAAGCGCACCTACGCCTGCGACGTGCCCCGCGCCGAGTGGGCCATCGACGACATCGTCGTCGACGACGCCGTCCACGCGCTGGGCGTCCTCCGCGACCAGCCCGAGGTCGACCCCGAGCGGACGGTCGTCGCGGGCCACAGCGTCGGCGCGGCCTGCGCGCCCCGGATCGCCGAGCGCGACGGGCGGGTCGCCGGCGCGGCCGTCCTCGCCGGGAACGCCCGCCCGTTCACCGAGGTCTACCCCCCGCAGGTGAAACACATTTTCGAGGTTCAGGGCGGCCTCTCCGCCCGCGAGGAGCAACAGCTCGCCGCGGTGAGACGGCTGATGGACGCCGTCGAGAACGGGTCGGTCGCCGACGGCCGACCCATCGGCCCGCTGCCGGGGATCTGGTGGAAGACCTTCTACCGGTACGACCAGGTCGCCACCGCGAACACCGTCGACGCCGACCTCTTTTTCGGCCACGGCGGCCGGGACTTCCAGATCCCGGCCGACCCGGCGCTGGCCGGCTGGCGCGAGGGGCTCGACGACCCCGACGCGGCCCGCTTCGAGCGCTACCCCGAGCTGTCGCACATCTTCCAGCCCGGCGCGGAGCCGTCGCTGACCCGGGAGTACGTCTTCGCCGACAGCGTGGCCGAGGAGCCGGTCGCCGATCTGGCCGACTGGACGACCGGGCTGTAGCGGTCGCCGACGAGTCGATCGGCCCCGTTCCGGCGGCCGTCGGCACGGTCGCGACATAGCGGCCGCCGGCTCGGCTGCGACCGGCAGCGGCCGATGGATTTGTGCCCGTCGGCACGGAACGGTGGCGTATGTGCCGGGTCGCGACCGGGAGGGTGGGACCGTGACAGCGCCGCACGGCGGCGATACCGAGGAGTCGGACGAGGCTGCGGACACCGACGGGACCGCCGCGGGCGACGTATCTGACGGGACCGCCGGTCCGAGCGAGGCGGACGCGGTCCCCGAGCAGCGCGTCGACCCCGCGGAGGCGTTCGCGGCGCTGTCGGACCCGCTGCGAGTGGACATCCTCCGGGAGCTCGCGACCGCTCACCGCGAACGGACGGTCGAGTCGGTCGGGTTCGCGGACCTGCGCAAGCGGGTCGGCATCCGCGACTCCGGGCGTTTCCGGTACCACCTCAACGAGCTCCGTGACAACTTCGTCCGGAAAGTCGACGACGGCTATCGCCTGACGGTCACCGGCGTCGAGACGGTCGCGGCCATCCTCGCGGGCACCTACACCCACGGCGGCACGCTGGGGCCGGCGCCCATCGACAGCGACTGTTCCGAGTGCGGGGCCGACGCGGTCGCGGTCTACCGCGACGGCCGCTGCGGCGTCTCCTGCCCGAACGACCACCGGCTGTTCGCCTGGAGCCTCCCGCCCGCCGCGGCCGCCGACGCGACGCTCCCGGAGGTGGTCTCGCTGGCGGAACTGTTCGCCCGCCAGGCCATCGAGCGCGGCCTCGCCGGCGTCTGCCCGAAGTGCTCGGCACCCGTCGAGCCCGCGGTCGTCACCGAGCGCGACGACCCCGAGCCGGCCCGGCCGGCGCCGGGCCTGCGGATCCGCTGTGAGACCTGCGGCGGCCGCCTCGTCGGCCCCGTCGGCTTCTGCCTGCTCGTCGACCCCGGCGTGGCCGCCTTCTACCGCCGCCACGGCCGCCCGCTCGCGGACCTGCACGTCTGGGAGCCCGCCTTCGTCGCCGACGACGAAACGGTCGCGGTGGTCGAGCGCGACCCGCTCCGCGTCGACGTCGAACTCGCCCTCGACGGCGACCGCCTCGCCGTCTCCGTCGACGGGTCGGGCGAGGTGTCGGTCCGCGAAGACTGACAGCGCGCGAATAGAAATTCCGTTCGCCGAGCGCCCAAGTGGCCGGCGGCGGTACGGTCGCGTATGGCAACGAACGGCGTCGACTCCGACCCGGACGGGCTCGCGGGCCTGTTCGCGGAGGCGAAGTCGATGACGGCCTCGCCGCTGCTGTACGTCGGCGGGACCACGATCGCCGTCGGCACGACCGTCGTCGAGTGGCTCCCGCTGTCGGACTTCCACTCGGCGCTGGCGGCGGCCCCGGTCGCGCTCGCGTTGCTGTACGTCCAGCTGACGCTGCTGGCGTACCTGCGCCGGCGCGGCTCCGTCGGCGGGTGCTGACCGACGACGGCCGCTCGCCGACGAGGCGTTCCGCTCGGCCCGCGGGGTCCCGGAGCGCGACAGCGACCGCGGCGAGGCTATTTGTGCGTGCCTGTCGAGTCGGAAGCATGGCCGCGCTCGAAGTCGAGGGACTCACCAAGGACTACGGCGAGGTCCTCGCCAACGACGACGTGACGTTCGCCGTCGAGGACGGCGAGGTGTTCGGCTACCTCGGGCCCAACGGCGCCGGGAAGACGACGACCATCCGGACGCTGATGGGGTTCCAGTCCCCGACGAGCGGCGGAGCGACGGTCCTGGGCCACGACGTGACCGACGAGGCCGACCTGATAGCGGCGAAGCGACGGGTCGGCTACCTCCCCGCCAACCCAGCCTTCGACGAGGGCGTGACCGGCCGGGAGGTCCTCGACCTCCACGCGTCGATCAAGGGCGACCAGCGCCGCGACGAACTGCTGGAGACGTTCGACCCGCCGGTCGACCGGACAGTGCGGGAGTACTCGACGGGCAACGTCCAGAAACTCGGGCTCGTCCAGGCGTTCATGCACGACCCCGACCTGGTCGTGCTGGACGAGCCGACCGCCGGCCTCGACCCGCTCATGCAGCGGGCGTTCAACGACTTCGTCGAGGCCGAACAGGAGCGCGGGCTCACGGTCTTCCTCTCCTCGCACGTGCTCAGCGAGGTCCGCCGGATCTGCGACCGGGTGGCGATCCTCCGGGAGGGGCGGCTCGTCACGACCGAGCGGATCGAGGATCTGCTCCACCGCACAGGGAAGTTCGTTCGCGTGCGCGTCGCGGGCGACGTGAGCCCAGGCGCCTTCGACGTCGAGGGCGTCCACGACGCCTCGTGCAGCACGACCGACGGTGGAACCGGCGAACGCGACGGCGACGGAGAGAGGGCCAGTTCCGTCACCGAGTGCACGTTCACCTTCACCGGCGACGTGAACGAGTTGATCGCGGCGCTGGGCGAGCGGCGGGTCCTCGACCTCGATATCGAGGAGGCGCCGCTCGAAGAAGTGTTCATGCGGTTCTACGGGGGACAGGATGCTTGAGATCGCCCGCTACGAGGGGCGCCACCGGATCCGTGGAGCCGCAGTTGCGACCGCCGCGCTCGCGGGGTTCGCGCTCCTGTACATCTTCGTCTACCCGACCTTCGCCGAGAGCCTCGGCGCCGACATCGACCAGTTACTGGAGGCCTACCCGGAGGCGCTCTCGAAGGCCTTCGGCGTCCAGTCGCTGGCGACCATGGAGGGGTATCTCGCCTCCGAGCTGTACACGTTCGGCTGGCTGCTGGTCGTCGGGATCTACTTCGCGTACGCCGGCGCGTCGCTGATCGCCGCTGACGTGGAGCGCGAGCGGATGGACATGCTCCTCTCGCTGCCGGTCTCGCGCGCGCGGGTCGTCATCGAATCGTTCGCCTCGCTGGCCGTCCCGCTGGTCGCGCTCTCGACGGTCGTCCCCGTCGTCGTGGTCGCCGCCACCGCCGCCGTCGACTACCCCGTCCCCGCCGTCGACGTGGCCGCCGTCCACCTCCTCTCGGTCCCGTATCTGACGACCTGCGCCGCGCTCGGCCTCGTCGCCTCCGTCGTCTTCGACCGTGCGGGTGTCGCCCAGCGGGTCGCCGCCGGCGCGCTCGTCGGCCTCTTCTTCGCGGAGTCGCTGGTCACCGACACGGATTTCGAGGCCGTCGGCGCCGTCTCCCCGACGCGGTACGTCGACCCCAACGCCGTCCTCCGGGAGAGCGAGTACGCCCTCGGCGACGCCGCCGTCCTCGCCGTCGCGACCGCGGGGCTCGTCGCAGTCGCAGTCGCGGTCTTCCGGCGGAAGGACATCGAGTGAACGGGCCTCCGCCCGGTCCGCGTGCCTGACCGTTCGGTCGCGGCGTCCGCCCGTCCCGCTAGTCCAGGTCGGCGCCGACGGCCTCGGTCACCGAGTCGAAGCCGTCTCGTTCGAGCAGGTCGAGCAGGCCGAGATTGATCTCGCGGGCGATCGAGGGGCCGCGGTAGAGGAAGGCGGTGTACAGCTGCACGAGGGAGGCGCCGGCGCGGATCTTCCGGTAGGCGTCTTCCGCGGTGGCGACGCCGCCGACGCCGACGACCGGCACGTCGACGCGCTCGGCGACGAAGCGGGTCATCTCCGTCGCCCGGGCCTCGATGGGCGCCCCGGAGAGCCCGCCGGTCTCGGCGCGGTTGGGGCTCTCCAGGGTGTCCGGCCGCTCGGTCGAGGTGTTGGTGGCGACCACGCCGTTCAGCCCGAGCTCGGTGACCAGGTCGAGCGTGTCCGCGACGGCGGGCTCGGGGAGGTCCGGCGAGAGTTTGATGAGGAGGGGCGCGGCGCCGGCGTCCTGTAGCTCGGTAAGGATCGCCGTCATGGCCTCGCGGTTCTGCAGTTCCTCGAACCCCTGGGAGTTCGGACAGGAGACGTTGACGACGAAGAAGTCGCCGCCGGCCGCCACCTCCTCGTAGGTGGCCAGGTAGTCCGCGGGCGCGCCCGCGGTGTCGACGTGTTCGGACTTGGCGATGTTGACGCCGACGGGGACGGGCGCGTCGAGGGCGCGGAGCCGTTCGCCGACGGTCGCGGCGCCGTCGTTGTTGAGGCCCATGCGGTTGATGACGGCGTCGTCGGCGCGCAGGCGGAACATCCGAGGGCGGGCGTTGCCCGACTGGGGGACGGCGGTGACGCCGCCGACCTCGACGAAGCCGAAGCCCAGCGCGGCCAGCCCGCGGACGGCCTCGGCGTTCTTGTCGAAGCCGGCGGCCACGCCGACGGGGTTGGGGAACGACGATTCGAGTGCGTCGACGCGCAGGCGCGGGTCGTCGACGGCGTAGTGGCGGGCGATGGCGCGGTCGAGCGGTGCCGTACCGGCGGCGCTGACGACCCCGTGGCCGAGGGTATGGGCAGTTTCGGCGGGGAGCGAGAACAACAGTGGTTTGGCGATGTCGTAGGCGTTCATGGGTGAGGTGCGCCCCCGAGGGGGCGGGACCGGCCCGGGCGCTAGAACTCGTGTTCCACGTCGTCCGGGTCGGCCTTCTGAATGATGATCTTGTTGTCGCGGACCCGGACGAACACCTCGTCGCCGATCTCCATGCCGGCGACGGCCAGCTCGTCCTCGTGGATGTTGATGTGGACGTTGTGGTACTCGCCGTCCTCGTCTTTGGCGCCACTCGGGCTGAGCTTCTTCTTTCGCACCATCGCGCTATCCTATTCGGCCCTTCGCCGCAGGATACACTTAAGTCTACCGTGCGCGCCCGCGCGGTCGACGGAGCGGTACGGCGGCACGTGCGGCGTGCGCGCGAGTTTTATTCCTCCCGGTCGCGGCGGAAATCTGGGGGCGATCGACCGTCCGCGACGGGTCGGCCGACCTGATTTATAAACGAATCGCCAGCATGCGCCCCGATCCGGGGGTATATTTATAATGAATCATGTGCTGGGTTGGCATGGAGCGGTCGAATCCATGGCACCCGACAGCGACAAGCGCAACTTCGCGCTCAGGACGGAGAACGGCGAGGAAGACAGCGTCTTCTCGGGGAGCACACCCCGGCAGGCGGCACTGAAGGCGGCGCGGCGGCTCGACCCGGCCAGCAGCGAGGAGGCGGCCGACCGGGAGTCGATCCGACTGCGGGAGAAGGGCACCCACAAGGTCCACGTCTACGAGGGGTGGTCCTGGAAGGAGTCGCCGCCGGACGTCGACATGAACGAGTGGGACGCCGACGACCCCTCCGACGTGTGGATGAACCAGGTCGACGAGATCACGAAGGCCAACGTCTCGAAACAGGGCGTCGAGCACCTCGACGATATTTGAGGCGGCGGGCTGTTCTCCTCGCCGCTCTCCGGCGCCGGTCCCCGTCCGGGCAGCCGAGCGGCCGCCCGCGTCGCCCGCGTGCGTGAACTACAAGGGGGAGCCCCACCGAGTGACGGGCGCGTGGCTCCCACCCGGCCACACCGAGCGCGCGACGCGCGGGATGACTGGCCGCCCTCCTGCCACGCGACACTCCACTCGCGAGCCGCGGGGCTCGACGCCGCCCGCCCACAGTCGCAGCTCGCTCGTGTGGTTTCGTCCCATGAAATCGCATGACGTGGCGGGTACCGATCCGACGGTCTTAAGTGAATCACCCCCATCGAATTAGATACGAAGCGGCGCGGGGCACACGCCCTCGCCGGGCCGCGGGACGCGCCCGGTTCGGCCGGACGGTCGGCCGGACCTTCGGGCACTCGTCCCACTCCCGTCGTGCGGTTTCGACGGGGATCGATCCGACGCCCTTAAGTGTAACAGGGCGCTCGGATGGATTGCAAGCGCGGCCCGGTCGGGGCCGACGAAACCCGACCGCCCGGACCGAAGCGATGTCGAAGGGGTTATATGCTCCCTCGGCCTACGTTGAGGTCCGAAAGAAATGAGGATTCCACCCCTGCGGTCCGCCGTACAGATGGGATCTGATGTTAGCCCTGGTAGTTCGGTGACACCCGGTCTGTGACCGCGTGTCGCCGGACGCTAGACCACGATAGCGATAGAGATCACACTCACATCGAGTGTGTTCCCGCCTAACCCCCCTGCTCTGCAGGGGACATTCCGGTTGATCCTGCCGGAGGCCATTGCTATCGGAGTCCGATTTAGCCATGCTAGTCGCGCGGGTTCAGACCCGCGGCAGATAGCTCAGTAACACGTGGCCAAACTACCCTCTGGACGGAGATAACCTCGGGAAACTGAGGCTAATATCCGATACAGCTCGTACCCTGGAGTGGCGCGAGCTGGAAACGTTCCGGCGCCAGAGGATGTGGCTGCGGCCGATTAGGTAGACGGTGGGGTAACGGCCCACCGTGCCGATAATCGGTACGGGTTGTGAGAGCAAGAGCCCGGAGACGGAATCTGAGACAAGATTCCGGGCCCTACGGGGCGCAGCAGGCGCGAAACCTTTACACTGCACGACAGTGCGATAGGGGGACTCCGAGTGCGAGGGCATACAGTCCTCGCTTTTCTGTACCGTAAGGTGGTACAGGAACAAGTGCTGGGCAAGACCGGTGCCAGCCGCCGCGGTAATACCGGCAGCACGAGTGATGGCCGATCTTATTGGGCCTAAAGCGTCCGTAGCCGGCCGTGCAAGTCCGTTGGGAAATCCACGCGCTCAACGCGTGGGCGTCCAGCGGAAACTGTTCGGCTTGGGGCCGGAGGACTCGAGGGGTACGTCCGGGGTAGGAGTGAAATCCCGTAATCCTGGACGGACCACCGGTGGCGAAAGCGCCTCGAGAAGACGGACCCGACGGTGAGGGACGAAAGCTTGGGTCTCGAACCGGATTAGATACCCGGGTAGTCCAAGCTGTAAACGATGCTCGCTAGGTGTGCCGCAGGCTACGAGCCTGCGCTGTGCCGTAGGGAAGCCGAGAAGCGAGCCGCCTGGGAAGTACGTCTGCAAGGATGAAACTTAAAGGAATTGGCGGGGGAGCACTACAACCGGAGGAGCCTGCGGTTTAATTGGACTCAACGCCGGACATCTCACCAGCACCGACAGTAGCAGTGACGGTCAGGTTGATGACCTTACTAGAGCTACTGAGAGGAGGTGCATGGCCGCCGTCAGCTCGTACCGTGAGGCGTCCTGTTAAGTCAGGCAACGAGCGAGACCCGCACTCCTAGTTGCCAGCAACACCATGCGGTGGTTGGGTACACTAGGAGGACTGCCGCTGCCAAAGCGGAGGAAGGAACGGGCAACGGTAGGTCAGTATGCCCCGAATGTGCTGGGCAACACGCGGGCTACAATGGCCGGGACAGTGGGACGCCAGTCCGAGAGGACGCGCTAATCCCCTAAACCCGGTCGTAGTTCGGATTGAGGGCTGAAACTCGCCCTCATGAAGCTGGATTCGGTAGTAATCGCGTGTCAGAAGCGCGCGGTGAATACGTCCCTGCTCCTTGCACACACCGCCCGTCAAATCACCCGAGTGGGGTCCGGATGAGGCCTGGATACCCAGGTCGAATCTGGGCTCCGCAAGGGGGATTAAGTCGTAACAAGGTAGCCGTAGGGGAATCTGCGGCTGGATCACCTCCTACTGACCGGGACTGGGGCGTCGCCCCAGCCCACCTATCTGGCGTCCCGCGACCGCCCGCAGCCGGGCACCTATGAACTACCAGGGCTAACGACGGGCCCATAGCTCAGCGGCAGAGCGCCGCCTTTGCAAGGCGGAGGCCCTGGGTTCAAATCCCAGTGGGTCCATGTCACGTACGGCGATTCGAACCGTGTCCCTTAAGTGGGGCACGCCACTCGGATCGTAGTACGCAGACCGATGCACCATCCCGTGCGAACGCGGATGGGAAGGGTCGATGCACGCACTGCGTCACCCGCAGGGGTGCAGATGAGACCGTGTGTACGTGCGATCCAGGCGTCCACTGGACTCGTTCATCGAGTCCAACGACGTAGGAGATCCATCCGGATCTCCACATATCCGGAGGTCCCTCATCGGACCTCCTCCACTAACGTGGCTACTATGCCACCTGGTGAATGGCTCGGCTCGAGTGCCGACGAAGGACGTGCCAAGCTGCGATAAGCCGCGGGGAGCTGCATGGAAGCGAAGAACCGCGGATTTCCGAATGGGAATCCCCACCGCAATTGCTTCGCGCAATGGGGAACGCCGGGAATTGAAACATCTTAGTACCGGTCGGAAAAGAAATCAATCGAGATATCGTCAGTAACCGCGAGTGAAC